>DASPFV010000049.1:0-2998 GCA_035620975.1 Vicinamibacterales bacterium | reverse complement strand
CCTGGAAGTACGGCTTCAAGAGCATCAAATCCATCGTGCGCATCCGGCTGATCGACCGGCAGCCGAGGACCGCGTGGGCGACCGAGAATCCGCGCGAGTATGGGTTCTATTCGAATGTCAACCCCGACGTGTCTCACCCGAGATGGAGTCAGTCTCGAGAGCGCCGGCTTCCGCAACTGTTCGCGACGACACGCACTCGGATGTTCAACGGCTACGGTGACCAGGTCGCCTCTATGTATGCAGGGATGGACCTGAAGAGGAACTTCTGACGCTCCTCAGTCGGCGCAGCCACCTCCGGGGGCACCTCAGACGCGACGTCATGCGGACACTGCTCAAGTCACTAGTGGACTGTAACAGCTGAATCAGTAGTAATTCGACGCGCTGGATTGCTGTAGGTCCAGCGGATCGGTCTCGGGTCTTGGTTGTAGCGAGTGATGTATCGACGAATCTTCCGCGCGAGGTCGGGAATCGACGTGAAGATGCCACGCGCGAGCAGATCGCGCTCGATTTTGGCAAACCAGAGTTCGACCTGGTTGAGCCACGACGCATAGGTCGGGGTGAAATGCAGATGCACCTGCGGATGCGCCTCGAGAAACGCCTGCACGCGTTTCGTCTTGTGTGCCGAGAGGTTGTCGACGATCACGTGAATCTCGCGGCGCCGCGGTTGACTCATCACGATGTCGCCCAAGAACTCGACGAATGCTTCGCTGGTGTGCCGCGGCACGGTCTGGCCGATGATCTCGCCCGTCCGCGTGTTCAGGGCCGCATACAGCGAGAGGGTGCCGTGTCGGTAGTATTCAAAGCCGTGGCGTTCGGCCCGTCCGGGCGAGAGAGGCAGCACCGGGTCCAGGCGATCGAGCGCCTGAATCGCCGTCTTCTCGTCGGCGGCAAACACGACCGCATGCTGCGGCGGGTTCAAGTACAACCCGAGCACGTCGGCCGCTTTCTGTTCGAAGTCGGGATCGTCCGACAACATGTAGCGTTCGAACCGGTGCGGTTGCAGCCCGGCGCGGCGCCAGACGCGCGCGACCAATACGTGACTGATGCCGAGGACCTTCGCGAGCTTCCGCGTACTCCAATGCGTACTGCCATCCGGCGGCCGCTGGCGGGTTTTCGCCAACACCCGCGCCTCCAGCGCCGCCGTCCGCACGCGCGGTGGCTGGCCCCGGTATTTGGCCCGCAACCCTGCCAACCGTTCCGTTTCGAATCGCTGCTTCCACCGACTCACATAGTCGGGATAACAGCCCACGGTCGCGGTAATCGTCGTGAACGAGGCCCCGTCGGCCAGCATCAGGATCACCTGGGCGCGCCGCGCATCTTCAGCGCGAATCTTGCGACTCCGCACGCGCCGTTCGAGTTCCGTACGTTCATCCGTTGTCAACGTCAGCGCCATATGGCGCTGAAGTATACCACTAGTAATTCAGTGGTAACAGTCCACTAGTGCATCGCTGACGGCCGGAACCCCAAGGATCCGTTCACTCGACTCTCCTCTGAGGAACACCCGCGCGTCCGCCATGCTCCACCCGTCCGTCCCAACAATCATCCCTTCGAGCCGGATGACGGCAATCGACGGTGAGAGTGAGAATGTCGGCAGAGCCAGACGGTCACCCTCGCCGAGAACACCTTCCGACAAGATGCTCCCGGAATGCTGGGTTTCGTCGGAAGGCCCATCCTCGGGCAACTCCATCCGGACGCTGAATGGACCCGGCGGCAACCGTGCAATCTCGTAGGATCCATCGTCGCGGGTCAGCACGCTCGTGCGATCTGTGACACGCGCTCGGACCGCCGACGGCACGTGCGTCACGATGAGCCCCCCAACACCGCGCCCGAGTGCATCGATGACCCGACCGGCGATCCGGCCATTGAACAGCACGTCGATATCGCGCTCGAGGCAGGCATGAGCGTGCGGCACATCGAGCACATGGTGTGGTTGCATCGCGTATTGGGTCTCGGGAAGTTCGACGTCGAGTTCGTACCGGCCCGCCGACGTCAGTTCCAACGTATATCGTCCGTCCTCGTCAGTAACGGTCTGCGTCACCTTCCCTTGGTGTCGAAGCGTCATCCGAACGTTCGAAACGCCGCGGTCTCGACGAGCGTTCTTCGATCTCAGCCGAACGTCTCCAATGATTCGACCGGCTGGTACAATTCCCGTTGTCGCCAGGTTCGCGTAATGAAGGTCCTCGGTCGCGCGTTCGAGGGGTGCGGTCCGGGAACAGAGGCTCGTGGCAATCCGACCAGCGTCTGTTCGGGAACCGTAGATGAGGTATTCGCGTCCTGTTTTGAATGGATAGCCGCAGAGGGATCGCGACCTGGTGTAGACGTCCACACGAGAGCCCCTGGCTGGAACGTTCCCCCGCCAACGCTCGGTGACGATCACCTCGACGCGGCGCTCCGCAGGCGCGCCGCCGGCGTCGACCTTGATCACCCGCGCGGTGAAGACGTCCGACGCACGCCAGAATTCGCCTGGCGGGCCGCACGTGGTACTGCGAGGCGTGCAACTGCACGCGTGAACAGGTTCAGCCGCGCAGACCCAGGTCACGAGGAGCACAGGCACCAACCAGATGCGGCCCATACTTGTTTGACACCGCCGAGCCTGCGCTCGCCGCTTTCGGACAGCGCGGCGAGCTCTGCGAGGCGCCTCGCCGAAGGCTTGGCGAAGGCGGAAGGCCTCCATTAGTGATTATGGAAAGACTCCTTCAGGATGTTCGTTTCGCGGTCAGGCTGCTTTGGAAGGATCGCGGATTCACGATCACCGCGCTGTTGACGCTCGCCGTTTGCATTGCCGCCAACTCCGCCCTCTTTGCCGTGGTGAACGCGGTGCTCCTCAGGCCGCTCCCGGTGCCTGAGCCCGAGCGGCTGGTGCTGATGCACAACAGCTATCCCAATGCAGGCGTGGCGCGCGCGTCGAACGGCGTTCCCGACTACTACGATCGGCTGCGCGAGACCGACGTGTTCGAAGAACAGGCGATGTACACCGGGCGGAACAACAGCATCGATC
>DASPFV010000048.1:0-4423 GCA_035620975.1 Vicinamibacterales bacterium | reverse complement strand
TCCCCCCACAGTGCACCACCCTGCACCCAGGCGCGGCGGGCCGCGGGATCGACGCGCACGGCCCGCATCGCCGAGAGGTCTATGACGATCCCGTCGTCGCATACGGCGGTGCCCGCCACGTTGTGGCCTCCGCCCCGTATGGCGATCTCCAGATCGCGGTCGCGGGCAACGCGCACGGCCGCGACTACATCGGCGGTCCCGAGGCATCGGGCGATGAGCCGCGGGCGCCGGTCGATGGCACCGTTCCAGACCGCACGGGCGGTGTCGTAGTCGGGGTGCTCCGCACTGATGAGCCGACCCCGAAACCCGTGGATCTCTGCGATGGCTGGCTCCAGTCTCCGGTGGCCGGCTTCCGCGGCCGTCGGTGTCGTCATCGTGTCCTCCATTCTCGAGGGTTACATCGGACCACGGCGGACCGCGCCCGTAAAGTCAAGAATCTGGACTTCACAACCGGAGGCGTGTGCGCGACACTGGCGTCGTGAGGACGTACGGCCAGTACTGCCCCATCGCCCGTGGCGCCGAGATCTTCGCCGAGCGATGGACACCACTGATCATCCGCAACCTGCACCTTGGCTGCGGAAGCTTCAGTGAGATCCTGGAGGGCGCGCCCGGACTCTCGCGTACCCTGCTCTCACAGCGGCTCAAGCAGCTCGAACGGCTCGGCGTCGTCGGGTCGGCACCCAAGCCAGGCGGCCGTGGGCGCCATTACCAGCTCACGTCCGCGGGCCACGAGCTGTTCACCGTCTGCCAGTCGCTCGGCGAGTGGGGTGCGCGCTGGCTGGAGATCGCGCCCGAGAACCTCGACCCCTTCGTGGCGCTGTGGTCGATGTGCAACGCGCTCCGCCGGGACCGGCTCCCGGATCGACGCGTCGTCATCCGCTTCGACTTCACCGGCCGCCCCCGCCACGAGCGCTATTGGCTGCTCATCGAGCTTGGAGACACCGAGATCTGCAAGACGCACCCCGGCTTCGAGGAGGACCTCTACATCACGGCGGACGCCGAAGCGTTCGTCAAATGGCACGCCGGCCAGTTCACCTGGGCCGAGGCCACCCGCGAGGGGCGCATCCAACTCGACGGCCTGCCGTCGCTCGCAAGAGCGTTCCCCAGCTGGAACGCGCGCAGTATGTTCGCCCACATCAGGCCGGTCGCCCGCCCCGGCCCGAGTCCCGCGAGCTGACATCCTCGACGCGTGACGCCTGCGTCAGCCCAGAGCGCGGGTCGGCAGGCCGCTGTTCCTCTTCATTCGCTGCAGGAGCGTCTTTCAGCATCCTGAGTTACGTTGCCGGGTCGCCGTGCCCGGCAAGCACCAGCCGGAAGCCGATACACCCGTCGTGGGCATCGGGCTGAAGGCCATATCGCCACCATACGCGGCAATGCAGGTCCCAGTTGTGGTGGCAACCGCCGCGAAGCCGGCGCCCGGTGCCGGGACCGAGATAAGCGGTACCGTCCCCGGGCACCGCCTCGAGATCGTCCGTGCAGACGTCCTGGCACCATTCCCACACGTTGCCGGACATGTCGTGAAGCGACAGTTGATTCGGCGCTTTTCTGGCCACAGGATGGGTGTGCGTGTGGCGAGGCAGGAGCTTTCGTATGCGATTCGCGACGCGCCAGCCCGTACGCCAGCCAAGCAGCCCTACCAGCGCCTGGTCGGCAGCCGTCCAGCGGGGTCCATACCAGGCGACCGCGTCGGGGTCGTTGCTGCCGCTGAAGGCGAAATCGTCGGGCCAATGCGGGCCTCCGCGTGCCGCGTATTCCCATTCGGCTTCCGTCGGGAGCCGGAAGCGCAGGCCGCGATCACCGCCGCCCGCGGACGTCAGCAACTCGCCGCGATTGATGCGATCCAGAAACCCGCCGGGTCCCGTAATGCGCTCCCAGGACACGTTCTCGACCGGGCAGCGAGGATCCCGATGGACAGCCGGATTGTCGCCCATGACGAATTCCCACAAGCCTTGCGTCACGGGAGTCGTGCCGATGTAGAAGCTGGCGAGTCGTATGCCTTTGCGGCGGGTACCGTGACCAAACGGGAACGGGGCTTCGGGGACTCCAGGCACAGCAGCGAGTATCAGCTCCTCCGATCCTGCCGGGCCGTGCCAACTTATGTGTCGAAGTTCCATACTGGTGGCGGCTTCTCGTTCCCAACCGCACTTTCGTTGAAGAACCATCACGCTGACGGTTGCCGCCCGGTCGCACGGCTGCCTGCGCCTTTGGCGGGCAAGGTGCGAGCGGCCACTCATGATCTCCTGAACAACCGGTCATCGAAGCGCAACTGCGGCCCGGATCACCCTCTCACGCTCGCCGCGTCCCCACACATCGAGTGCGGCTTCGTCTGAATAGCCGGCAATGCGCGCGAGAACGAGGAACGCCGGTCGTGCGTGCCCTTCGCTCTTCCACCGGGCCATCTCCACCAAAGGGGAGATCGCCTGCCGCTGCAGCGTTTCGAGAAGCCCCTGATCCCGATTCCGCGTGAGCACCTCCAGGGCTCCCGATGACTTGTTCCGATCCGTCCACTTTGGTGAGCCGAGAAGTGCGATGAACGGCTCGGGCGGGATGCGGGGAACTGGCCTTCCGGCAGCCGGCGCCATCTCCGCGATCACCAGCAGCGCGCGCATGGCGTTGTTCCGGACATCATCAGCCGGATCGGTCATGCCATAGACCAGGTCGTCCACGACCGCCGACTTGTCGGCGGCGTAGCCGAGGACCTGGGCTGCCAGGGCCCGCTCCGCGGCGTTGGATGAACTCCTGAGGACGCGACGCAGCCTGGGGAGGTCTCGCCTTGCATAGATGACGAAGCGCTCCTGAATCGCACGCATCCCGGGGTCGTGGGCGAGGGCGTGTCCCCGGGAGCGATCCTCGCCTGCGTCGCCCCGCTGAACCGCGAGCACCAGGGCCTGCGAGTACTCGTCCCCGGCCTGGACGACATCGGCCTCGAGACGTGCGTTCCCCTCCGGCGCGGCGCGAAAAGACGTGGCCGGCGCCCCGAGCTCCTCGATGCCGACGTAGACGATGGCGCGCCCGTTGTCGCAGCACACCAGATTGATCTGCGCCTGTCGGACGCCCGGTAACGCCGTTAATCGGGCCTCCGAGGCGGCGATGACCGCGGGCCGGCCGTCACCTGAGAGCGAGAGCGTGTCGCCTTCCTTGAACGTCAGAGCGGACCGGGCCCGATCCGCCGGCACGCGGCTCAGGCCGTAGAAGTCGATGATGCCGATTGGGATCTCCTGGCCAGCCGCACGGACCGCGGCGGCCAACGTACACACGACAACGGCCACAATGATTCTGGTCGTTGTCATTCAGTGTCCCCCTGGTCGGGCCGTTGCCGACCTGCCGCTCGGCTCGGCCCTCGCCTGCGGCGTCGGCGGGCAGGCGGCGAGCGCCCCGTCGACAGCCGCCATGTTAGACGACGTGCCGTACGCCAGCCGAGTCTCCACGAGATCTTTCACGGGTGGCGCGCATGAGAAACACGCTGCAGGCGATGAGCAGCGGGGCCGACGTCGCGCCGGGCAGCCATCGCTGGAAGTACACCGACCCAGCCAGGTGTCCGACTCCGTTCATCAGCATGACGACTGCCAGGACCCACGAGGCGAGCCGAATCGCAGGCCCGCCCTGGCGCACGACCGGCGCGAGAGCGGCGAGCGCCAGCACGAGGAGGGCAAGGCCGCCGAGCCAGTTTCCAAACGTGAACGTGGGCATCGGGAACAAAGGCATCTCTGTTCGGATGCTCAGCACCAGAGGATTGTAGAAATCAAGGAAACCGGTCGACGCTTCATCAATCACATGCACGGCGAGCGCGCCGACCAGCAGCAGCCACGCGCGCATGTGGCGAACGGGGCCGTCAACGGCCGCAGACTGAGCCAGATCAGATCCTCGCTTCAGCATGGGTCGATCCCGGACGCCGTCGGACGTCCGTCTGGACGCCGGCGCTCAGTCGTGCGGGCCGTGCTCTGATGGCTGCCGTTGTCCGTTCGGCCTCCTGGCCCCGCGGGGCTGCAGCGGCATGTCAAGCGGATGGCGCCGCAGACTTCTTGTAGCGACGGCCTGTGAAGCTGTACCCGCAACTCTCGTAGAAGGCGTGGGCGTCGCCCCGGCGATTCCCTGACGTCACCACCAGAACGCGTGCCCCACGAGCGACGAGGATCCATTCCGCGGCCCCCATGAGCATCCGACCGATCCCACGCCGTTGCCGATCCACGGCCACCGCGAGGGCCATGACCTGCCCGTACCGCTCGTCGGCCTCGTACAGATGACCCACCCGGGCGCCGATGAAGCCAACGACGATGCCCTCGTCGCGTGCGACCAGCGTCTCGTAGTCGTCGTCCCCGGTAATGGCGGCAAGTCGCTGGCGCATCTGACGCGCCGACGTCGGGTAACCGAGGTCGCTCACGAGCCGAGCGATGGCCTCGGAATCATCGATCGAGGCTCTGGT
>DASPFV010000047.1:0-2995 GCA_035620975.1 Vicinamibacterales bacterium | reverse complement strand
CATGACCAGGCCCAGTGCGGCCTGGGCATTGATGTCGGCGTCCTCGTCCGTGTCGAACGCCGATCCCGTCTCGAGCCACGTGCCGGCGAAGACGGGCCCGCCCATGAAATCAGGCAGCCGACCGACCTGCTGGAGCGCCCCGAGCGTCAGCACGCCGTAATGGTCGCCTCGCTCCTCGCCGACGCGGAACGCGTCGAGCTGGAAGGGGTAGCCGAGGGTGAACTGCGAGATGGGGTGGCCGTCGAACGACGTGCCGCCCGTCGCGACTGCGAACAGGCGGGTGCGCGGCCGCCAGCTCCAGAAGCGCGACGCCCCGCCCTCGAGCTGCGTCACGCCGTCGTTGGTTCGCTCGACACCGGCGGCCTCCGGGGACCGGAAGTTGTGGACGAGTGTGACAACGCCGCGCGTCCCTCGCGAGGGCACGACGGGGCTGTCCTGCCCGTCGTAGAGGAACCGCATCCTGAACTGCCCCTCTGAGCCGGCGAGCTCCGGCAGGCCGGGATCCCCGATGAGGATGTCGGCCGAGACCCGGCCGAATCGGACCCCGCCGGTCACCTCGGAATCGCGCGAGACGGACACGCCGAGGTCACCACCCGCATATATGCGGTCCAGGCCGTATTCGGCGACCACGACGTCGTCCTGGATGAAATCGAGCGAGCTGCGCTCGCCGGCGGCGTAGGGGCGGAAGAACAATCGGCTGCCAACGAGCGGCCGGTGGAGCGAGAAGCCCGCCCGCGGATCGGAGCCGATCGAGCCGTCGAGCCTGAGCTCCGACCCGGATCCCACCACGTCGAAGGCCAGGTATCGGCCGCTCAACTGGACGCGGAAGTCGTCCGACGTGGTGTTCTCCAGCGTCAGACCGAGCATCATGAACGGCGGCGCGTAGGGCTTCTCGCGCGCGCGCAGCAGCAGCCCCTCGCGACCGGGCGGACCGGCCAGCTGCCACGTGATCCCCTGATACCTGTCGAGGCCGGAGAGGGCCTCGAGGTCCTTTTCGATCTCATCGATCGAGACCGGCCGGTGCTTGTGGCGCTCCAGCTGCCGGCGCACGATGCGGGCGTCGGCGGGCGCGATGCCGGCCGTCGACAGCCACCCGGGCTCGGGAAGCTGCTGCCGTCGCCGGCCCGCTCTCGCGTCGAGCCACGCCTGCCACTCGGCCGGCGCGAGCGCGTGGGGCAGGAGCTGGTCGCGCACGGCTTCAGCGGCCTGGTATCCACGCTCCATCAGCAGGGCGCTGCGCCGCCAGTCCAGCGATCCGATACCCTCCACGTCGACGCGGATGATCAGGTCGGCGGACTCGAGCGCCCGACGCGTGTTGGCGCGCATCATCGAGTCCACGGTCTGGCTCATCAACCCGAACATCGAGTAGTCGATCGAATCGCTCTGTGCGTACCCGACGTCGACGGCGACGACGAAGGGGGCGCCCATCTCGCGCACGACGTCCGCGGGAATGTTGTCGAGCGCCCCCCCGTCCACCAGCACCCGGTTGCCCACTTCCACGGGCGGGAAGATCCCCGGCAGCGACATCGTCGCCCGCATCGCGAGGGCGAGCGGTCCGCTGTCGATCACGACGCGCTCGGCGGTGCGGAGATCGACCGCTACGGTCCGGAATGGCGTGGGCAGATCGTCGAAGCGCTCGAGCTGGTAGGCCCCGGCCGTGATGCGGGCCAGCAGCAGATCGACCTGCTGCCCGTTGTTGAGCGCGGTCGGCGGAACGAGGCCGCGCTTCAGGCCGAACTCGAGGCGAGCGGGGAAATCGCGGGCGTCCTCCTTGCGGCGGACGTTCTTGAACGCGAACGAGCTGCTGCCGAACAGGACGTCCCAGTCGGTGCTCTCGATGAACAGGCGCAGCTCCTCGGCGGACATGCCGGACGCGAACGCGCCGCCGACCAGCCCGCCCATGCTCGTGCCGGCGGCGACGTCGATCGGGATCCGGTGCTCCTCGAACCAGCGGATGATCCCGACGTGCGCGATGCCGCGGGCGCTGCCGCCGCCGAAAGCGACGCCGACCCGCGGCGTCGCCGGCTGGGCGATGGCGCCGGTCACCCAGGCAACGAGCAGCAGCAGGGTCAGCGTGCCGCTGACGAGAGTGGGCCCGGTGCGATAACCGAATCGCGACACGTCAGTCTCCTTCCTGGGAGCAGGGCGCATGTCATCCTCAGCTTTCAGCTGGAGCTCTCGGCTCTCAGCTTCCAGGTGCCGGCTGTCGAGTCGTGAGCCGGAGCCCAGAACCGCGAGCTGCGCCTGATGCATTCACACGCTTCAATGGATGGAGGTCGTCGGTGAATCCCGGTGCGGGACCAGGAACGAGAACCGGGCGCCCTGCCCGGGCTCGCTGTCGCACCAGATCCGCCCGCCCATCCGCTCGACGAACTCCCTGGCGATCGCGAGGCCGTACCCGCTCGACGTCTCGCCCCCTGTCCGCGTGCCGCCCAGGCTGACACCGCGCTGAAACAGCCGTTCCCGTTCGTCCGTGGTAATTCCGGGCCCGCAGTCACGCACGGTCGTGATCACCCCTTCGGGCGTGTTCATCGTCCGGACGTGAATGGTCCCCGGGGGCTTCGAAAACTTCACCGCGTTTGAAATCAGGTTTCCCGCCACGACCGCCACGGCGACCCGATCCGCCCACACGGCCGGAACGTCCCCGACGCGGTCGAAGACGATGTCGAGGTGCTTCCGTTGCGCCTCCCCCCGGTAGTACGCGCAGGCGCGCTCCAGCAGCACCGCGACGTCCACGTACTCCGGTTTCAGCCGGAAGTCGCCAGGCGCGGAGACGCGCACCAGCTGACTGATGGTGTGCTGCATCAGGCTGCTCACGTGGCGAAGGCCGCGGAGCCACCGGCCGATCTCCTGATTGGGCTGGGGGCGCAACGCGTTGTCGAGCAGATCCAGCGTCGCCTCCGTCACGGTGAGGTAGTTGTTCAGCGCGTGGGCCACGTAGCCGACCGCTGCCGCGTCGAAGGCCGGCATACGATCCAGCTCCGCAAGCGCCCGA
>DASPFV010000046.1:0-5738 GCA_035620975.1 Vicinamibacterales bacterium | reverse complement strand
TTCGCATCCGCTCGGTCGCCCCGAACACGGTCCGGTAGAAGTCGATGGCCGCCGCAGCGCCGCGCACGCAGAGATACGGCGAGATGCGTGGGTCGCCGTCAGGGATGGGCTTGATAAGACTCATGAACAAGATCGTACTCTGCGAACCCTGAACCTTGAACCTTGAACCGCCTGTTCAGATCCTCACAAAGAGGCGTGCCCGGTACATCCAGAACAGGACGAGCCAGAAGACGAGCAGGGTCGCCGCTCCGAGCAGCACGGGAGCCAGCGCGGGACCCAGCAGCTCGAACACGCCCGTGCCCAGATGGATGCGAAACGAGCGTCCCACGAAATCCGTCGCGACGTGCACGAGGACGTACATGGCGATCGAGTTCATGCCGACGACGACGAACGGAAACGCCCATCGGGGGTGCCTGACGTCCACCGCGTAATACACGAGGGCGAGGATCAGGGTCACCCAGCCAGCGCTGAAGATCGCCCACGACGGTGTCCAGATGCGCTTGACGATGGGGCAGATGCCGACGGTGTGCAGCAGGAACCCGACGACGACGCCGGCCGCTCCGAAGATGACGAGCGTGCGGAGGGTCTCGCGGGCGGTACGCCGCTCCTTCAGCAGTCCGCCCGCCAGAAGGCCGAAGATCATCGTCGCGAGCGAAGGCACGAAGTTCAGGGTCAGGTAGCCGCCCCGGTTGAACAGGAATGGCGACTCCCGCGGGAACAGGTTGAGGAACCACGCGTCGAATGCGTGCGCCGCGTTCATATTCTTGTCCCAGTGCGCCGCGAAGCCGGAGAGCCGATGCGGCCAGTCGGCGGGCACGCCGACGCTGGCCGGATCGAAGCCCGCGGGCGGCAGCGGGTACACCGCAAAGAGCAGCCAGTAGCCGGCGAGGATCAGCCCGGCGGCCAGCCACTGCACGCGCGGCCGGGTCCATGCCAGCAGGAACAGAAATACGTAACCGAGCCCGATCTGGGTCAGCACGTCCTCGAACGTGAAGTAGGTCTGAGCGCGCGCGAGCGAACGCAGGAAGATGCCGAGCGCAATCAGGACGAGCGCGCGGTATGCGGCGTGGCCCAGCATCGGCGCGAAGGCCTGCCCGCGCGCCCGCCGGGCCGCCACCGAGAAGGGCAGCGACACGCCCACCATGAACATGAACGCGGGCTGGATCAGGTCCCAGGGAGCGCAGCCGACCCAGGGCACGTGATCCAGGTTCCACGCCACGAGACCCGCCGCCGTGCTGTCGGGGAAACGCCGGGCGACGGCCGGAATGTGCAGGATCTCGGACGCCATGAAGAGCATCGTGGCGCCGCGGAACACGTCGAGCGAGCGCAGCCGCTGCGGCAGCACCGCCGCGGGCGCCTGCGCCGTCACGGGGGACCGGGTAGCGGTCTGGAGCATGGGGGATGCTACCGCAGGTTCAGGGTTCCAGGTTCACGGTGCAGGGTTCGAGCTTGACAGCGCTTGGGGGTGATGTTATTTTTATCGCACGTCGGCGACAAAAATAACATCATGCCCCAGCCGCCTTATGCTTCGCTGAGCCGCCGGGAACGGCAGATCATGGACATCCTCTACCGCCGCGGGCGTGCCACCGCGGCAGAGGTGATGCAGGACCTGCCGGGCCGGCCGACCTCGTCGACGGTCCGGACCCAGCTGCGCGTGCTCGAAGAAAAGGGCCACGTCCGCCACGAGGAGGAAGGCCTCCGGTTCGTGTACATGCCTTCGACGTCCCGCCACGCCGCGGCGAAATCCGCACTCCGGCACCTCCTCGAGACGTTCTTCGACGGCTCCGCCGAGAAGGTCGTCGCCGCTGTGCTCGGCGGCGACACCGCCCGCGTGTCCGAGCCGGAGCTCGATCGGATCGCCGAGCTCGTCGACAGGGCCAGGATTGCCGAGCTCGTGGCCAGAGCGAAGAGGGGAAAGCGATGACACTCAAGATCACGTGCATCGTCCTGGCGGCGCTCGCGTCGGTGACGCTCGCACGCCGCCGATCCGCGGCGTGGCGCCATTACGTGTTGACGGCTGCACTGGCGGCTGCCGCGTCGCTGCCGCTCCTCTCGCCGCTCGCCCCGTCCTGGCAGATCGAGTCGGCATGGCTCGCCGGCCGGCTGCGCCAGAGCCCCACACCATCGGCGGCCAGCCCGCAGGAGCCTTCCGCGACGAGTGCAGTTATGGTCGCCAGCGAAGCGGCGGAGTCCGGGGCCGCCACGTGGCCCACGGATCTCGGCGCGGCTCTTCGAGGGGCCTGGTTGATCGGCGCCGTCGCCGGTCTGCTGGTGCTCGTCGTGGGGCTGGTACGGCTCGCCTGGCTCGCGGCCGGGGCGGAACCAGTCCTCTCGGGACCGTGGCTCGAGCTGGCGGCGAAGCTCGGGCCGGAGTGCCGCGTGCACCGGAAGGTCCGCATCCTGCTGAGCACTCATCCCACGCTGCTCGTCACGTGGGGCATCTGGTCGCCAACGATCCTGCTGCCGTCCGGTGCGGACACGTGGAAGGAGGATCTCATTCACGTCGTGCTGTGCCACGAGCTCGCCCACATCCGGCGGCGGGACTGGCCGGCGCAGCTCCTGGCCGAAACGCTGCGCGCGGTCTACTGGTTCAACCCGGTGCTCTGGATGGCCAGCCGCCGCCTGCGGCTCGAAAGTGAGCGGGCGTGCGACGACGAAGTGTTGAGCCACGGGGTGGACGGTCCGCGCTATGCGGCCCACCTCGTCGATCTGGTGCGAACGGCAGGGGCGCGGCGGCGCGCCTTTGCCTCGGGCTATCCCGCACCCGCCATGGCCCGGCGATCGAGCCTGGAACGGAGAGTGACTGCCATGTTGACGCACGACGTCGATCGGAGCCGGCCGGGTCGGCTGGCGCGCACGATGACCATTACCGGAGTGGCCGCGGCGGCCGTCTTCGCAGCCGGGCTCGGACTCGGCGGGCAGACGTTCGCCACGTTCTCCGGATCGGTCGCCGATCCCATGAACAACGCCATCCCGCAGGTGACGCTCGTCCTGACGAACGAGCAGACACAGGCGAAGCACGAGGTCCAGAGCGACACGAGCGGACGCTTCCAGTTCGTGGGGCTTCCCCCGGGCGACTACCAGCTCGTCGCGAAATACCCGGGATTCAGGGCGTTCTCGGGACGGCTGACCGTCGCCGCCCAGCACGTCGAACGGGATCTGGTCCTGCGCGTCGGCACCGTGCAGGAGACGATCACGGTGTCCGGCGACCGGACGAGCCCTGACGAGCCGCCCCGCCTGGTCACCGCGCCACCGCGGCGCGAAAGCCCGGGCAAGCCGTGCACGCCCTCGTCGGCCGGCGGCCACATCCGCCCGCCGATGAAGGTTCGGGACGTCCGGCCGGTCTACTCGTACAGCCTGCGAGCCGCGGGCGTCAGTGGCGTCGTGCACCTCGTGGCGAGAATCGCGGCCGATGGCTCGGTCGCGGATCTCCGGGAGGCGGCTCCGACGAATCCCGGCCTGCGCGACGCGGCGATGGACGCCGTGCGGCAGTGGGTGTTCACGCCGACACTGCTCAACTGCGTGCCCGTGGACGTGGAGATGAACGTCAACGTGACGTTCACCCTGCAGTAGCCTGCGAGTCCGCTCGCGATGCGCCGCAGCGCCGCGATCCGCGAAGAAAGAGAGGGCAGGCCGCCAGGACGGCGGCCTGGATGGGAAAAGGGAGAAGGGGAAACCGCCAGTCCGGCGACTTCAGATCCGCACCGACCGTTCCGGGTCCGGCGCGGCAAGCGCCGGGAGTCCGCGCTCGATCTGCGGACGCTGCGCCTCGAGCCAGGGCGGCAGCACGAGTGACTCGCCGAGATGCGCTGGATCCTCGTCGACGCTGAAGCCCGGGCCGTCGGTGGCCAGTTCGAACAGGACGCCGCCTGGCTCCAGGAAGTACACCGAGTGGAACCAGAAGCGATCGATGACGGGTGTGGGTCGCCGCCCGGCGTCGTCCACTCGTTGCCGGACCACCAGCTGGTGGGCGTCGTCGTCCACGCGCCACGCCAGATGGTGGATGCTGCCGACTCCCCATGCCCCGCGGCGCGCGTCGGGCACCTCCTGCAGATCGACGTAGCGGCCCGATCCTCCACCCTGCACGCCGTACCGGTGCCACCCGTTCTCGAGACCGACGTGCGCGAAGCCCAGCGTGCCTGTCAGGAACGTCACCGTGGGTGCAAGCTCCCGCTCGAGCATGCGGGCGCCTTCCAGCCCGCGCACCTGGTGTTCGACGGGAACAGGACTGGCCTCCCACGGCGCGAACGTCCGTGACGCCGCCTCGGCGGTCTCGACGAGGGCGACCCGCATCCCGTGCGGATCGACGAGTGGAATCACCCGCGACCCGAACCGGGTCTCGACCGCGAACGTCGTGACGCCATAGCGCGCCAGCCGCTCACCCCAGAAGCGGAGGCTGCCCGCCGGAATCGTGAGGGAGACCTCGGTGCTGAGCCCGTGACCGTCACGCGGCGGCGCCATGTGCGCCCAGGGGAAGAACGTCAGATCGGCGCCCGGATGGCCTTCGGCGTCCGCGTAGAACAGGTGGTAGGTGCCGGGGTCGTCCTGGTTGACGCTTTTCTTCACGAGCCGCATCCCCAGCACGCCGGCGTAGAAATCGAGGTTCTCCTGGGCCGGTCCCGAGATCGCCGTCACGTGGTGAAGGCCCCTGACGCTCTCCATGCATCCTCCTCCGAAGGCATTACCCGGTTGGACGCGCCGGCTGTAGTGGCCGTCCCCGGTCGCCAGCCTCAACTATGTGACGAAACGGTCCAAACGGGGGACCGGACGGGTTGACGCGCCCGGCCGGCGCGCACACCATGACGGGTCATGCAGACACTCCTCTCATCAATCGTCGTCGTTGCCATCGTCTTCGTGTCCGGAACGTCCGCCCGGGCACTCGAAGACATCGATCGGCAGCGGCTGCTCGCCCATCTGGAGATGACGGAAAGCTGGCTCAAGAGCGAAATCAGTGGACTCTCCAAGGCACAACTGACGTTCAGGATGTCGCCCGAGAGCTGGAGCGTCATGGACGTCGTGGAGCACCTGGCGATTGCCGAGCCGCAGTACTGGCAGCGCGTTCACGACTCGATGAAACAGCCGGCCACGACCGAGAAGATGGAGGCCACGGATGCCGCCATTCTCTGGTACGGCGTCGATCGCACGAACCGGAACCGGACCGGCGAGGCGCGCGTGCCAAAAGGCAAGTGGACGGATATCGCCGATTCCTTCGGCGAGTTCGCGAAACTCCGCGCGACGATGCGCGAGTACGCCCGGACCACCACCGACGACCTGCGCTCGCGGAAGCTCCTCGACGGGAACATGGACGTCTATCAGTGGTTCCTCATGATCTCCACGCACGCCCAGCGCCACATCCTGCAGATCCGGGAGATCAAGCAGCACGCCGCGTATCCGCGCACCTGAACCGCGGATGCTCGCGGATGTTCGCGAACGGGCTGCTTCGCACGCGACGCGGCTGCTCACGGATGGCCGCGGATGGTCCACCTTCCACGGGACGCGGATGCTCCCGCGTGTTCGCGGATGGCTACTTCCCCCACGGAGCGCTGATCCTGGCGGTACTTCGCCTGGGTGCGGGCAATCACCCGAAAACGGTCTGGCGCGGAAAAGCCGTGTGGTGGGCCCGGGCGGGGCCGCCGGCTGCTGTCAGTAGACAGCAGGAGAGGCATCGTGCCAGCCCAGCGCTGCGAGCTGAGAAGGGCGAATCCGGCCCGGAGGAGACCGGAGGTGGTTGCGCCTGG
>DASPFV010000045.1:0-6448 GCA_035620975.1 Vicinamibacterales bacterium | reverse complement strand
TCCGACGAATCTCCCGCAGGCCTGGGCGGCGGCGACCGTCGAGCAACACGCCGGACGCCGGGCCCGCGACGTAGAGGGCTTCGCGGTCGACCTCGGCGAACACGTGGGCGTGCTGAGACCGATCGAGGCGCGCAGGATGTGTACGGGGTGCCACGGTCCCGAGGCGCAGGTCGGCTCCGCCGTTCGGTCGGTGCTCACCGAACGTTATCCCGCCGACCGCGCCCTCGGCTTCCAGACCGGAGACATCCGCGGCTGGTTCTGGGTGGAGATGCCGAAGATCCTCCGGTGATGGCCGGGAGACGCCGGGAGCACCTGTGATACCTTCTGCTTCCTCCGGTGATGTCCCGTCCGACCGGTTTTTCGGTGCCCCGGCCCGCCGCGACGGTGGTGCTCCTGCGCGAGGCCTCGCCCTTCGAGATGCTGATGGTCCGGCGCCATCCCGAGATGGCCTTCATGGGTGGAGCCTACGTCTTTCCCGGCGGACGCGTGGACGACGCGGACCGGCCGGCCGACGACGGCGGCGTGTCTCCGGCGATCTTCAGTGACCTGAGCGACCGCGAGGAGGCGGCTCACCGGCTGGCGGCGGTCCGCGAGGTCTTCGAAGAGACGAACGTCGTCATCGCCGCGGCCGACCTGCAGCCGTTCGCGCACTGGGTCACGCCGGAGATCGAGCCAATCCGGTACGACACGCGTTTCTTTCTCGCGAGGATGCCCGCCGGACAGCAGCCGCGGCACGACGAGCGCGAATCGACGGCGCTCGAGTGGCTGTCGCCGGCGGAGGCCATCCGCCGTTTCGAACGGCGCGAGCTGCTGCTGCCGCCTCCGACGTGGACGACCATCCGGGCGCTGGCCCTTCACCCGTCGATCGAGGCGGTGCTCGCGTGGGCGCGCGGCAGAAGGATCGTCCGGATCCTGCCAGGATTCCTGCAGGACGCGGACGTCACCATGCTCACGCTGCCGGGGGATCCGCTGATGCCCGCGATCGCCGGCTGGGACGTGCCCGACGAGACGAGGTTCGTGCTGCAGGAGGGGGGCAGGTGGCAACCGCTGAAGCCTCCTGCCGTGCGGTGATGGGCCGTCAGCAGGCGACGGTGGAGGGCGTGCGCAGAGCATACGACGAGTTCCTCCGGCAGTTCCCCGACTACGCGTCCACGGAGTCTCTCGACGCGCTCCGCGCGTCGGACTACGGCCGCCTGGACGAGGGCGGCCACGTGTACCTCGACTACACCGGCGCGTGCCTGTATGGCGCATCGCAGGTCGAGCGGCACGCGCGGCTCCTGAGCGGCAGCGTGCTCGGCAACCCCCACTCCGCCAGCCCCACCTCCTCGGCCGCCACCTCGCTCGTGGAGGAGGCGCGCCGCCAGGTGCTCGAGTTCTTCAACGCCAGTGCCGATTACACGGCAATCTTCACGCTGAACGCCAGCGGCGCGCTGAAGCACGTGGGCGAGTGCTACCGGTTCGAGCCGGGCAGCCGACTGCTCCTCACGGCCGACAACCACAACTCGGTGAACGGCATCCGCGAGTTCGCGCAGGCCCGGGGAGCGGTCGTGGACTACGTACCCCTGCGAGTGCCGGAGCTGCGGATCGATGCCGCAGCGCTCGACGCGCTGCTGGCGAACTCCGACCCCCGACATCCGAACCTCTTCGCGTACCCGGCGCAATCGAACTTCTCGGGCGTCCAGCACCCCCTCGGGCTGATCCGGCAGGCCCACGCGCAGGGCTGGGACGTTCTGCTCGACGCCGCCGCGTTCGTACCGTCCAACCGGCTGGACCTCGGCGCCCTCGAGCCGGACTTCGTGAGCGTCTCGTTCTACAAGATGTTCGGGTATCCGACAGGCGTGGGCTGCCTGCTCGTCCGCAACGCGGCGCTCGATCGGCTTCATCGTCCATGGTTCGCCGGTGGAACCGTGAACTTCGCCACCGTACATGGCCGCGCCCACCTGCTCTCACGCGGCGAAGCAGGATTCGAGGACGGGACACTGAATTTCGTCGCCATCCCGGCCGTCGAGATCGGCCTGCGGCTTCTGGAGGCCGCGGGGATCGACCGGGTGCACACGCGCGTCCGCTGCCTGACGGCCTGGCTGCTCGATCGCCTGCTCCGGCTCCGCCACACCAACGGCCGTCCGATGGCGCGCATTTACGGCCCGATCACGACGGAGCAGCGCGGCGGCATCGTGACGATGAACTTCTACGATCCCGATGGGCACCTGCTGGACTACCGGCGTGTCGAGGAGCTGGCCGGCGAACGCGGCATCTCGCTGCGAACCGGGTGCTTCTGCAACCCGGGCGCCGGCGAGAGCGCGGAGGGGATCACCGACGAGGACGTGCGCGAGGCACTTGCCACGACGGCCGACCTGAACCTGCCACGCTTCGTGCAGTTCATCACGCACCGCGGAGGCCGGAGTGCGGGAGCCATCCGGGTGTCTTTCGGCCTCGCCAGCAACTTCGCGGACGCGTACCGGTTCCTCGAGTTCGCCGCCAGCCTGCGGGATCAGACACGGCTCGCCCTGGGCGAGGTCTCGTTCGACATCGAGTCGTGCCGGGTCATAAGGGATGGAAGCTGATCACAGGGCTCAGGGCTCTCGGCTATCGGCTCTGGGCTGGGCTCTGGGCTGGGCTCTGGGCTGGGCTCCAGGCTTTCGGCTCTCGGCGCTGGGCTGGTCTTCAGGCTTTCGGCTCTCGGCGCTGGGCTCTGGGCTCTGGGCTCGCTACTGGAGTATCCGCGCGCTGGTTGTATCGGCCCGCCTGGACGGTTTCGTCACCACGATCCGATCGATCTCGTCGCCGAGCTCCGAAATCTGCCGGAGGGTCAGCGTCGCGCCGTCGATGTCCAGCAGCGTGAACGAGTAGACGTCGCTCACGAGCCTCGCCGTGAACGGCTGCCACGTGGGAACGTTGTCGGTCTGATCCGGATCGTAGGCGCCGGCGCCCCCCGCGCCGGTGACGACGTAGAGCACGCCTTCCGGCGTGGTGTCCTTCACACCGTCGAATCCCTGGTCGATCCCGAAGTCGCCGTTCACCACGTTCGAGGCGCCAACCTTGAACGTGCGCTCGGGCGTGGGGGTTGCCAGGAACTTCAGCGGCCGCGTGCGCTGATAGTTGTGCACGTGCCCGCTGAAGACGATGTCCACGCCGCGATGCTCGAGAATGTCGCTGATGAGCCGCATCTGCTGATCGTTGAAGTGCGCGCGCGACGAGTTGAAGGGCGGATGATGGAAGACGACGAACTTCCACGTCGCGTCGCGCGCGGCCGCCAGGTCGCGCGCCAGCCAGTTGCGCAGGTACGCGTCGGACCAGTCCACGTACGTGTTCGAGTCGAGGAACGTCCAGTGGGCGTTGCCATAGTCGAACGAGTAGTTGGCCATCCTCGGGAACGTGGAACGCAGCAGCGTGAGGTGGGCCTGCACGCGGTCGGGCGGGCCCTTGATGGTCTGCGTGTTGGGCAATCCCGCCTGCGGGTAGGGCCCGTTCAGCGGAAACGCCCAGTTGAGGAAATAGGCCTGGCCGTCGGGGTCGCGGTCGAGATCGCCCGTTCCCGCATCGTGGTTGCCGTACGCGCCGAACGACAGCCGCGAGCGGAGGAGCGGCGCGCCCGTTTCGGGGCTCGGGGTGTCGGCGTTGAAAATCGGGAAGTACTTCTCGCGATACTCGCTCATCCGGCCGGTCGAGTACACGATGTCGCCCGCGATCGCGACGAAATCGGGCTCGGCGCGATGCATCTGGTGGACGATGCGCCGTTCCTGCTCCGTGTTCGCGCCGGTGTCGCCCGTGACGGCGACCCGGTGGACCTGGTGCGCCGCGGCCCGCGTCTTCCCGGTCGCCTCGAAGACGACCTCGCCGTTTCTGGACACGCGGTACTCGAAGGCGGCGCCCGGTGCCAGCCGCGTGACCGGCACATTGAACAATCGGAATGCCGGCGTCGCCCCCACGGCCGGAATCAGCCGGCCCGCCGACGCGATGGCCGGCCGCCAGGGCTCCGACGCACCCTGCCGCACCTCCACGGCCCACTTGATGCCGCGCTCGTCGAGAGCCTGCCAGAGGACCCGAACCGGCTCGGCCGGCGAGAGCTTCGGCAGATCGCCGAGCTGGAGATAGGGCTTGACGAGGAACGGTCCGTCGGAAAGCGGGGTGAACTGCGGACCGCCTGCGGTTCCCACGACCGCAGCCACGGCCGCGAGGACCGCCGCCGCCCAGATCCGAGCCGTCCCCGCCAGAACTGGCAGGCCCATGCGAGTCCCTCCCCCCTCCGCGACCAGGCGCACTCAAGAATACCGGATCGGCCCCTTCCCCTTTCCCATTTGTCTTGATCTCTACTGGGGGCGTCCCAATAATCGAGGAGCGTGCGCGCGACTGCCGTTCTCGTCCTGATGTGCTGGCTGGCCGTCGTGGGCTCCGCCACGACCTCGCCGGGGCCTGTCCAATCTGAACCTCCGGAGCGCCAGGCCACGGCGCGCGCCCGGCCCGGTCCGCCGGCCCCGTCCACGGCCGGCTTCGAGTCCGTCGTCAAGCCCTTCGTCTCGGAGTACTGCTTCCCCTGCCACGGCAAAGGCAAGCAGGAAAACGACCTGAACCTGCAGGCCTTCGAGTCGGCCGCCTCGCTGCTCGAGCACCGCGACCGATGGGAGGAGGTCGCGAAGAAGCTTCGCGCGAGCGAGATGCCGCCGCTCGAGGAGGAGCAGCCGGAGGAGGAGCAGCGGCAGGCGGTCGCGACCTGGCTCGAGCGCGAGTACGAACGGATCGACCGGCTCACGCCGCCCGACCCGGGCCGCGTGACCGCGCGCCGCCTGAATCGGAACGAATACAACAACACGATTCGCGACCTGCTCGGCGTGGATGTGAAGCCCGCGGACGACTTCCCGCAGGACGACTCGGGATATGGCTTCGACAACATCGCGGACGTGTTGTCGCTCTCCCCCGTCCTGATGGAGAAGTACGTGGCGGCGGCGGATCGGGTGACGCGCCTGGCGCTCTTCGGGCCGCCGCCGATGAAGCCGACGCTCACGCGGCTCCGCTCTGACGGCCGCCGCGTGATCGAGGCGCGGACCTTCCCCGAGTCGTACGACGTGAGCGGCCTCAGCCTGCCCAATGCCTTTCACGCCATCTATCGGGCGGCGGTCGACGGCGAGTACATGATTCGCGTGGCGCTCGGCGGCGTCCGGCCGGCGAACTCGGCGCCAATTACCGTCGCGCTCTGGATCGATCACGTGCAGGTCGGCGCGATCGAGCACGACCCGACGAAGGCCGCCACCTTCGGCGCCGATCGACAGGACCTCGCTGGCCAGGCGGTCGAGTTCCGCGTTCCGCTGACGGCCGGCGATCGGTGGGTCTCGCTGGCGATTCCCCGGATATACGAGGGCCTTCCCGCGCGCCTCAACGGTCCGAATCCCTCGACGCTGCCGGACCTCCCGCGGACGTTCACGCCTCCGCCCGACGCCCCGCCCGAACGCGTGGCGATGCTGCGGAAGCGGTTCGAACAGTCGCAGGCGGAGATCGGGAAACTGCCGCTGAACGGACCGCGCGTGAGCAACGTGGACATCGGCGGACCTTACACCTACGTGAAGGGGCCGTCGAAAGCGAGCCTCGAGAAGATCTACACGTGCGGTCATCAGGAGGGCGGCCATCAGCCGACGTGCCTCCCTCGAATCATGACCGGCCTGGCCACCCGGGCCTTTCGCAGGCCCGTGCGCACGCGTGAGATCGAGAAGTACCTCGCGCTCGCGCGCCAGGCCGAGAAGGAGGAGGGATCGCTGGCCGAGGGACTGGCCGTCGGAATCCAGGCCCTGCTGGTCTCGCCCGACTTCCTCTTCCGGATCGAGCGCGACCGTCCGGCCTCCGCGGCCGCGGCCTCGTATCGCCTCACCCCGCACGAGCTGGCCTCGAGGCTCGCCTACTTCCTCTGGGCCAGCATGCCCGACGACGAGCTGCGGCGCGCGGCGGATACAGGGACCCTGCGGGATCCGACGGTGCTGGCGATCCAGGTCCGGCGCATGCTCCGGGATCCACGGTCGCGGGCGCTGGCCCAGCATTTCGGCGGCCAGTGGCTGCAGTTCCGCGCGCTGGAGTCGGTGACGCGCGATCGGGATCGGTTCCCGCAGTTCGAGGATTACCTCCGCCTCTCGATGCGCCACGAGACCGAAGCCTTCTTCGACGACATCGTCCGGAACGATCGCAGCATCCTCGACTTCGTCGAGGGGAAGTACTCGTTCCTCAACGAGCGGCTCGCGCGGCACTACGGCGTCGACGGAGTCACCGGCCCCGAGTTCCGTCGCGTGGACCTGACGGGCCTCCCGCGGGCGGGCGTGCTCACCCACGGCAGCGTCCTGACCGTGTCCTCTTATGCGACACGCACGTCGCCGGTCCTCAGGGGCAAGTGGATTCTCGAGAACCTGCTGGATGCGCCGCCGCCCGAGCCGCCGGCCGACGTCCCGAACCTCGACGAGACCACGAT
>DASPFV010000044.1:0-56307 GCA_035620975.1 Vicinamibacterales bacterium | reverse complement strand
GCGTCGCGCCGCCTCCGTGCGGCTGACGCGGGAGGGGTGGGCGGCCGTGATCGACGGGATGATCAAGCGGGGGGCGAAGGTCCCGGACGACGAGTTTCCCATCATCCTCGACTACCTCTCGACGCACTTCCTCGGCGAGGCTGCTCAGCCGCTGAATCTGAATACCGCGCAGCAGATCGATCTGGAGTCCGCCGGGGGCCTGCTGCGGCGCGAAGCCGCCGCGGTGATTCGCTACCGCGAGAAGCACGGACGATTCAACTCGCTGGACGACTTGAAGAAGGTCCCGGGGCTCGACTTCAAGAAGATCGACAGCCGCCGGGAGTTCATGACCGTCATGTAGACGGACCGTTGCCGCTCGGGAGGCCGCCGGCGGCGGCGCCAGGAGTGTCCGGAGGGTCCGCCGCATTCGAGGATCGACGCGTTCGAGGGGCGACGTTGACAAGCTCAGGCCCGGGCGGTACGGTGCGCGGATGGTGAGCAGCGGACTGGAAGGCGTCGTCGCGGCCACGACACAACTGAGCCTGGTCGATGGCGAGCGCGGGGAGCTGGTCATTGCCGGCTACCAGGTCGACCATCTCGCCGAACACGCCACGTTCGAGGAGACGACCTGGCTCCTGTGGCATGGCGGGCTGCCGTCGGCCGCGCAGCTCGACGCCTTCCGCGGGGAACTCGCTTCGGCGCGCGGGCTCCCGGACGCGACCCTCGCGCTGCTGCAGGCCTGCGCACGGCGGCCGGTTGACGCGATGGATGCCCTGCGGATGGCCGCGGGCACGCTGTCGCTCGTCTCGGACGCCGCGGCCGGCATCGTCGCGCGCGTCCCGACAATCGTCGCGGCCTACTGGCGGCTGCGCAACGGCCGCGAGCCGCTCGCGCCGCGAACCGATCTGGGTCACGCGGCGAACTTCCTGTACATGCTCGGCGGCGACGAGCCGGATCCGGAGCGGGTCAGAGGCCTCGAGACATACCTCAATACCGTCGTCGATCACGGGTTCAACGCCTCGACGTTCACCGCGAGAGTGATCACCTCGACCGGGTCGGATCTGGTGTCGGCGGTCGTGGGCGCGCTCGGCGCCCTCAAGGGACCCCTCCACGGCGGGGCGCCCGGACCGGCGCTGGACATGGTGTTCGAGATCGGCGACGCCTCGCGCGCCGAGGCGGTCCTGCGCCGGAAGATCGAGGCGGGCGAGAAGCTGATGGGCTTCGGCCACCGCGTCTACAAGGTGCGCGATCCCCGAGCGGATGTTCTCGCGAAGGCGGCCGAACGCATGTTCACCCGGGCCGGCGACATGTCGCTGTACACGCTGGCTCGATCGGTGGAGGCGGAAGCGCTGCGGCTGCTCGAGGAGTACAAGCCCGGCCGGCGGCTTCAGACCAACGTGGAGTTCTACACGGCGCTGCTCCTGCACGGCCTCGGCCTGGAGACGTCCCTCTTCACGCCCACGTTCGCGATCGGCCGCGTGAGCGGATGGATCGCGCATGCGTTCGAGCAGCAGCGTGCGAATCGCATCATCCGCCCGCAGTCGGAGTACGCCGGCCCCCGCGACCGGCGATGGGTGCCGCTGTCGGAGCGCGCCTGAACCGCGGATTCTCCCGACGCTTTCACGGGACGCGGACTTGTCCCGCCGTAGCCCGCGTCCTGCGACGCGCAACGAGTCCGGTCGTGTCGGTTCAGCAACCCGGCGCCGGACGGGACGGATTGCGAACGTGCGTCGCGCGCAGCGGCCTTCCCGCGCGCACTCCGAGGGCGGGCAGCTGGAAGCTGAAAGCCAGGGGACTAGGGCCGGGTCGTGTCCGGCGACGCGCGCAGGCGGACTTCGTACAGGTCCGCGCGCCGATCCTTCCAGTTCAGCACGTTGCCGGTCTGCCGGTGCCGGCTGAGCAGCTCCAGATCGACGTCGTCGATGATCACCGTCTCGATGTTCGGCGTGCACTCCGCGGCGATGGCATCGCGGCTGAACGGGATGTCGGCGGGCGTGAGGATGCCTGACTGCGCGTACTGCACGTCCATGTTGGTGACGTCCGGCAGGTTGCCGACCGTCCCCGCCATGGCCACGTACACGTGGTTCTCGATGCACCGCGCCTGGGCGCAGTAGCGCACACGCAGATAGCCGTAGCGCTCGTCGGTGCAGAAGGGGACGAAGAAGATCTCGGCCCCCTGCTCGGCCGCCAGCCGCCCGAGCTCCGGGAACTCCACGTCGTAGCAGATCTGGATCGACACCTTGCCCTTGTCGGTCTCGAAGATCTTCAGCTCCCGTCCCGGCTCCACTCCCCACCAGCGCCGCTCGTTCGGGGTGACGTGCAGCTTGTACTGTTTGTCGACGCCGCCGTTGCGATGGAACAGGTAGGCGACGTTGAAGAGCCGCTCGTCCTCGACCACGAAGATGGACCCGCCGACGATGTTGATGTCGTGCCGGAGCGCGAGCGCCGAGAACAGCTCGAGGTAGCGGGGCGTGTACTCCGCCAGCCTGCGCACGGCCAGGCCCGGGCGCTCCGCCTTGAGGAACGACAACAGCTGCGTCGTGAAGAGCTCCGGGAACAGGATGAAATCGCACTTGTAGTCGGACGCGACGTCGACGAAGTACTCGCACTGTTTCGCGAACTCCTCGAAGTCGGCCACCCGCCGCATCTGATACTGCACGGCGCAGATGCGCACGCGGCGGGCGGCGATGAGGCGCCGGTTCGGATCGGGCTGGTAGTCGAGGTTGCTCCATTCGAGGAACGTCGCCCAGCCGCGCGAGTCCTCGTCCGCAGGCAGGTAGTTCTGGAGCAGCCGCTTCAGGACGAACCCGTTCGCCAGTTGCGGCGTGAGGACCGGATCCACCAGCGACTTGTCCATGACCTTGTCCACGTACTCGCGCGCGGACATCTTCGAGGCGTACTGGTGATAGCCGGGGATCCGCCCGCCCAGGACGATGCTCATGAGGTTGTGGTCGCGGGCGAGCTGTTTGCGCGCGTCGTACAACCGGCGCGCCAGCTTCATCCCGCGGTAATCCGGGTCGACCATGATTTCGATGCCGTAGAGCGTCGTGCCCCTCGGATTGTGGGTGCTGATGGTGCCGTGGTCCGTGATCTGCGCCCACGTGTGCAGCCCGTCGTACATGCCGAAGTCGAGCAGCAGGCTGCTGGACGAGGCGACGAGCACCCCGCCGTACTCGATGCCGATCTGGCCTTCGGGGAAGGCGCGTACATGGCTGGCGAACTGCTCGCGGGTCCACGGGCGCATCTGGGGAAAGGAACGCTGCTGGAGCTGGGTGACGCGCTCGTAGTCGTCCATCCGGAGCGGCCGGACGATCAGCTTCTTCTCGAAATCGGCTTCCCGTGGCCGCTGAACAGGGGCACCCACCTGGACCTCCTCTGCGTTCGAGTCAGGGACCCGTCTCTGTCAACGATACCCCGAGCGTCCGCCTGCGGCGCCGATCCGTCGGCAATGGCCGATGTGGCGTTGCGACGATCGACATGTGTCCGTTCGCGAACCTGCCGGAGCCGAAGGGCGGACGGTGGGGCGGGGGCCTGACCCCGGCGAGGATGGCCGGGTGCGTCTGGCTCCGGCCGGCGCGTCGGCGAGTTCGAGTTCGTGGAGTGGACGCCCGACAGTCACCTCCGGCACACGAAGTTCGTCCGTCTGCGGGACGATCGCGAGCCCAGGAACGTCGGGCGGACGCGATGATGGCTGCTGCGCCTCGCGATCTGCAGCGCGAGTCGCGTCCGCTCACGCGCATCCACTTCGTCGCCCGGTGCCGCCGGCTGGCGCCAGGAGGCGATCTACGCGATCGGCTGCCAGTCATGCGACGTGCTCGTGGCAAACATCGGCAGGCTGGAGCAGGCCGCGGCCGCGCCGGGTGTCAGTTCTTCTTCCGCGGCGCGAGCGAGAAACCGGCGATGTCGAAACCGCGGTAGTTGCTGCCGGCTTGGCCGGAGTCGACCCAGACCTTCGAGATGTTCAGGAAGAGCGTCATGTTCTTGTCCGGCCCGAACACCCGGACGTCGGTCAGCCGCAGGCTCACGCCCCACGTAAAGCCGAGCGTCAGCCGGCGCGAGTCCGGACCGTCGGGCACGCTGAGGAGCAGGACACCGGGAGGACCGAACACCTGCAGCCGTCCGACGTCGACCAGGCTCACGTGCGATCCGACGATCCCGTAGAACCGCCCCGCACTGGGCGACGTGGTCCACAGGCCGTCGAGGTGCACGCGCGTCAGAAACGAGCTGTGCTTCTGCGGCTTCTCGTCGTCAGCACGCGCAGCCTGGACGGGAGCGGGCACGGATTCGAGCGCCGTCCTCGGATCGTCGAGCAATCGGCAGGCGTTCGTCGTGCGCTCGTCGATCTCCAGGAGGCCCGCCGCTTCGACGCTGGCGCAGTGCCCCGGCAGCCAGTCCGGAGCCTTCGGGGGTGTCCGGCGCGAGGTGACGCGCCCCCAGCTGTCGCGCACCGGCCGGTTCTCCCATCGAGCGTCGTACCGCTGCCATTTGTCCATGGCGGCCAGCCACTTGTCGAGCTGCCGCTCCTGGTCGGCGGAGAGCGGGACGAGGACGGCCTCGGGGGGCGGTGCCGCCGCCGGCGAATCCTGCGCGGCTGCGACGCTCACGACGCCGAGCAACAGAGCCGATGACAGTGCCAGTGGCCGGGCTCGACCCATGGTTTCCTCCGGGTACCAGGTGAGGTGCCGATACTGTCCCCCGGGATGCGCGGCAGTCAAGCGCTTTCGTCCCAGCCGGCGGTGAGCCAGCCTGCCTGCCTCGCGGCGGGCCGTCACAGCCGCCGCCCCCTCTCGGGCCATGTCCCCTGGCCTCTTGACATGATTTCCACAATGTGGAGGATATCGGCCGTATGGCGCAGCCGCTCGGCGAGTTCGAACAGATGGTGCTCCTGGCACTCGTCCGTCTCGGTCCCGGCGCCTACGGGGCCACTGTCCGCCGGGAGATCCAGATGCGCGCCCGGCGCGAGGTGTCGATCAGCGCGGTCTACACGACCCTGGAACGGCTGGAGCAGAAAGGGCTGGTGCGCTCGCGAATCGGCGAGCCGACCCCGGAGCGGGGCGGCCGCCGCCGGCGGCATTTCGACCTCCTGCCGCTCGGGGCGCGGTCGCTGCGCGAGGCCTATACCGCGCTCGTCGGGATGACGGCCGGGATCGAAGGGCGGCTCAAGACGTTGTGAGGGGACGACTCGCGCTCGTCGTGATCCGACTGGCGACACCGCGGGCGGCGCGGGAATGGGTCGTCGGCGATACGGTCGAGGAGTTCCAGCGAATCCGCGAGGCCCTTGGCGACCGCGCGGCCCGCGCGTGGCTCCGCCGCGAGACGTGGCGCGTCCTCGCAGGCGCGCCGCGCCACCGCCTGGCGGTGTTCCGCGCAGCCAGGCCCCTGCGCCCCGCCAGGAACAGAGGAGACGGTCCCGTGCGCGACTTCATCCAGGATGTCCGCTACACGCTTCGGCTGTTCGGCCGTGCGCCGGCGTTCACGACCATCGCCGCAGCGACGCTCGCGCTGGGCATAGGCGCCAACACTGCCATCTTTGCCGCCGTGAACGCGGTGCTCTTCAGAAGCCTTCCGTTCGCCGACGCGCATCGGCTCATGCTCGTGCACATGACCGTTCCCGATCGCGATCAGCCCGGCACGTTCCGGGAAGGCGTCTGGTCGTACCCGAAATACCGCACCTTCGAAACCACCCAGCATGTCTTCGAGGAGATAGCGTTCTTCGCCGGCCGCGACCTCGACCTGTCCGGCAGCGGCGAGCCGCAACGGGTGCGCGGAGAGGTGGTGACCGAGCGATACCCGGCCGTGCTCGGCATCACGCCCGTGTCGGGCCGTGCTTTTTCGCACGACGAGGTGCACGAGGCCGGAACGCCAGCCGCCGCCATGATCAGCCACGGGTTGTGGATCCGCCGTTTCGGCGGTGATCCCGGCGTGGTCGGCCGCCAGATCCAGGTGAACGCCACGCCTTATACGGTCGTGGGCGTGCTGCCGCCAGGCTTCCGCGGATTGATTGGAAATGCCGACGTGTGGGTGCCGCTCGCGGCGTTCGAGCCGTCGCAGCTGGACGAGGCACAGTCGCACTCGTACACGATCGTGGCCCGCCGCCGACCCGAGGTATCCGAGCAGGCGGCCATGGCGGCCGTGGAGGTGCTGGGCCGGCAGGTGGATGCGGCGCATGCGCGAAGGGACGTCGGGATGCCAGGATGGGCGGCCAGGGCGAATTCGATGTACGCCTCGCGCATCGACGCGGATATCCGCCGCGCGGCCCTGGTCCTGCTCGGCGCCGTGGGCTTCGTCCTGCTGATTGCCTGCGTGAACCTGACGAACCTCCTCGCCGCGAGGGCCATGGCCCGTCGCCGGGAGGTTGCCGTGCGCGTGGCGATCGGCGCTGGCCGCGGGCGCATCGTCCGCCAGTTCTTCGTCGAAGGCCTCCTCCTCGCCGCACTCGGCGCCATCGGCGGGCTGCTCGTGGCGGCCGTGCTGCTGGGCGGCGCCGCCATGCTGCTGCCGGATTCCGACGTCTTCTTCCGCTCCGCGGTGGCGCCCGGACGACCGCGCATCGCGGGCGCCGCCGGCCTGACCCGCATCGGCGCCTCGATGATCGGCTTCGATCGCGTGACCGTGCTGTTCACCGCTGCCGTGGCGCTGCTGACGGCCATGCTGGTGTCGCTCCTGCCCGCGGCGCAGGCGTCGATGCTGCGTCCGGTGGACGTGCTCAAATCCGGCGGGAAGGCCGTTGCGGCGGGCGGCCGCTGGATCGACACGCGGGGCGTGCTGGTCACGGTCCAGATCGCGCTGGCGCTCGTCCTGCTGACAGGAGCGGGCCTGATGATTCGCAGCACCAGCCGGCTGCTCGATACGGGAATCGGCGTCGATCCGTCGGGGCTGCTGACCGTCCGCGTCGATCTGCCCCGGGCCGCCTACGACAGCGCCCGAGGCCAGGCTTTCCATGCGCAGCTCCTCGAACGAATCCGCGCGCTGCCGGGCGTCGAGGCGGCAGCCCTCGGCCTCTGTCCCCCGGTGTCGGGCGGCTGCAACGACACGCTCATGTGGTTCCCGCCGCAGGCCGGCCCGCGCCACGATGGCAGCGACCCCGTCGTCGGGATCCACTGGATCACGCCAGACTACCTCCGCACCCTCGGCGTCCGGGTGCTGCGGGGCCGGAACTTCACCGAGCACGATCGCGCGGAGCAGCCCAGGGTGCTGCTCGTCAACGAGACGGCCGCGCGCCGGATCTGGCCCGGCGAGGACCCGGTCGGCAAGCGCGTGTCCGTCGGCCAGGGAGGATTCCATGTCGGCGCCGAGATCATCGGCGTCGTGTCCGACGTCCGCTACCGCGCCATCGAGACCGCGCCCATCCCTGACGTGTACGTGCCCCTCGCGCAGTCGTACCAGTCGCGCATGCGCCTGTTCGTCCGCACGCGGCTCGATCCCGCGAGCCTCGCTCCTGCCGTGGCGCGCGAGGTCCGCGGGCTGGACCCGGCGCTCCCGCTGAGCGAGGTCAAGACGATGGACGAGCGCGTCGCCGACGCCATGTGGCGCACGCGCGTCGGAGCCTGGATGCTGGGCGGGTTTGCGGGGCTCGCGCTCCTGCTGACGGCCATCGGCGTCTTCGGCGTGATGGCGCAGGCGGTCACGCAGCGCACGGCAGAGATCGGCATCCGCATCGCGCTCGGGGCCGGCTCGCGCGACGTGCTGGCCCTGGTCCTCGTACGGGTGGCAGCCTTGACCGCGGCGGGCATCGGCTCGGGAACTGCGGCCGCCCTGGGACTGACGCGATTCATGCGCACGCTTTTGTACGGCGTCGAACCGGGTGACCCGATGACCTTCGTCTCGGTTGCAGCGCTGCTCGGGTTGATCGCGCTCGCGGCCGGCTATTTCCCCGCACGTCGGGCGACACGTGTCGACGCCATGGAAGCGCTCCGCGCCGAGTAGCCGCGCCATCGGGATCTCGAACAGCTGTGGCGAAGCATGACCGGAGATAGAATCGCCACAGGAGCTCCCGATGCGTGCCTGCCCTCGCTTGCTCGCCGCTCTCTTCTCGTCCGTCGTCCTCGCATCCGTAGCCCTTCCGGCCCAGCCCGTCGCAACGTTGACGGCCGAGCAGCGGGACCGCCGCTGGGCGCTCGAGCGCGAGCTGCGGTCACTCGCGGACGTGCACCGGAAGGTGATGATGCCGATGCGCGACGGCGTGCGGCTCGCCACCGACATCTACGTGCCCAGGCAGGCGGCCGGGAAGGTCGGGACCGTCTTCGTCAAGACGCCCTACAACTTCAACTTCTGGGACGTCCGCAACCGTGTCCCCGCCGATATGACGGCCCCGCTCACGGCCGTGAAGCGCGGCTACGCCTACGTCGTCCAGAACGAGCGCGGCCATTTCTTCTCGGAGGGACACTACGACATTCTGGGGCCGCCCCCGACCGATGGCGCCGATGCCCTGGAGTGGATCTCGAAGCAGCCCTGGTCGAACGGCAGGGTCGGTGCGACGGGCTGTTCCTCCACGGCCGAGTACCAGATGGCGGTGGCGGCGCAGGGCCATCCGGCGTTCGCCGCCATGAACGTGCAGGGCTTCGGCGCCGGCGTGGGACGCGTCCGCCCGTACTACGAGCAGGGCAACTGGTACCGCGGCGGCGCGGTGCAGATGCTGTTCATCACCTGGCTCTACGGCCAGCAGAACCAGGTTCGGCCGACGTTCCCTCCCGACACGGCACAGGAGGATCTGGTTCGCGCGTCGCGCCTGTTCGACCTCGCGCCGCAGATGCCGACGGTGGACTGGTCGAAGGCGCTGTGGCACCTCCCGGTACAGGACATCATCGCCGCCGTGGACGGCCCGCGCGGCATCTTCGCCGACGCCATGCCCGTCGCGACCGGCGGCCGGATGATCCAGCGCACGCCGAACGATCCGGCCTGGTACAGGGGCGGGCTGTGGCACGACGACATGAAGCTCGACGTGCCGGGGCTGTGGTACATGTCGTGGTATGACGTGTCGGTGGGCCCGAACCTCGCCATGTACAACCACGTCCGGCAGCACGCGCGCGCCGACGTCCGCGATCAGCAGTGGGCTGTCATCGCCCCGGTCGGCCACTGTGCCTTCACCCGGGCGACGGAGAACACGACAGTCGGCGAGCGCAGCATGGGCGATGCGCGGCTCGACTACCAGGAGATCATCTACGGCTTCTTCGATCGGTTCGTGAAGGGCGCGCCGAGCGCCCGCCTGCAGGCGCTCCCGAAGGTGACGTACTTCACGATGGGGCTCAACAGGTGGCAATCGTCCGATTCGTGGCCTCCGCCCGCTGCACAGCCGATGACCCTGTACCTGTCGAGCGGCGGCCGGGCGAACACGCTTCACGGGGACGGCGCCCTGGCGGATTCGCCGCCAGCTGCGGACCAGCCGGACGGGTTCTCGTACGATCCGGCCGATCCCGTGCCCTCCTACGGCGGGAACGTCTGCTGCACGGGCAACGCCATCCAGGCCGGCGCCTTCGATCAGCGGAAGAACGAAGCACGCCAGGACGTGCTCGTCTACACGAGCGATCCTTTCACTTCGGGTCTCGAGGTCACTGGATCCGTCACGCCGACGCTGTACGTATCGTCGAACGTGAAGGACACCGACTTCACCGTCAAGATCCTCGACGTCTACCCGGATGGCCGCGCGTACAACCTGGACGAGTCCATCCAGCGCATGCGGTATCGTGAAGGCTACGATCGGCCTCCGGCGTGGATGGAGCCCGGACAGGTGTACAAGGTGACATTTCAGCCGCTCACCACGAGCAACTACTTCGCGCCGGGGCACCGGCTGCGCATCGAGGTTTCGAGCAGCAACTTTCCGCGGTTCGATCGGAACCTCAACACTGGCGGGGACAACTACGACGAGGTCAGGGGGGTGGTCGCGCGGAACCGCGTTCACCATTCGAAGCGTCATCCGTCTCAGGTGACGCTCACGGTGGTGCGTCCTCGCGCTACGCAGCCCTGACGGCCGGCGCTGAACCTTTGCCGGCCGACGGTGTCTATCTTTACACTGGATGACCTACATCGATTCGGTCGTCCTCAACCTCACCGAACGGGCCTGTCACCGGTTCCAGCGGCTGACGGGGGCGACCAACGTGTGGCTGGCGGTTCAGCTCACCAACCTCAGCATCATTGCCTACTTCGTCTGGGTTGGCGGCTATCCCTGGAGCAGCCGGCTCGCGCCACGGATCTTCGTCGGGCTCTTCTGCTGCGTCCTGCTCTACGCGCTGAGCCAGACGGTCTTCAAGGTGCCAGTCGAGGCGTACGAGCGGAGCGTGTACCAGCGTGTGTCGAGAGGTCTGATGAACCCGCGGCGGCTGCGCGACGCGCCGCTTCGCATCGCCTTCCTGACGCTCTCGTGTTTCCTGTGGTACCCGCTCTTCTTCGTCTACCTCAACCCCGTTGATATCGACCTCCGGGTCAGTCTCGTCCTCTTGGGCTACGCGCTGGTCGTGCTCACGACGGCCGTGCTGTACCTGCTGGCCTGCGATCCCCTTCCGCCGTGCCCCGGGCGCATACGAGACTGGCTTCGCGCGGCAGGGCGGTCGCGGCTCACGCGTCCGGAGCTGCCCACGCAGCGCTGAACGCTCGTGAACGGAATCAGCCGCGGCTCGCAGGCCACGGCTCGAAAGTTGGAAGCCGATTTTGCGAAACCGGCGGAGGGGTCTTCGCGATCTCCCGCCGAGCTCATCCGTCACAAGGCGATTCTTCCCGCACGCCAGGGACGACTATGATCGTCTGTCGGCCGCAGCGATGACTCCAGCCCGGCCGTCGCAGGCGCCGGCTACCAAGGGCAGAAGCTCTCTCGCCCCTGGTTCGCTCGATGAGGCTTCGAGGGACCTCCGGGAGGCTACACGTGAACGAGGCCGCCCTGCACGGCTCGTCGCGGGCGCTCCGAGCGGCGCGGGCGCTCCTGTTGCTGCTGCCAGTCGCCTCGTGCGGCTCGTCTACTGAAAGGTTCGTCGCCCCATCCCCGTCGCGCTGCGCCGTTGACGCGCAGGTCGAGACGAACCCCTTCGCGGCGACGGGTGGCTCGGGCACGATTCGAATCGCGACCAACCGGGAGTGCGCGTGGTCCGTGCAGAGCGATGCCGCGTGGATCACGGTTCCCCCCGAAAGCCGGGGCCAGGGTGACGGCGCGGTCCAGTTCACCGTGGCGCCCAACCGCGATCCCGCCTCGCGCAGCGCGGGACTGAGCGTCAACGACCAACGTCTGGCGATTTCGCAGGAAGGCAGTCCCTGCCAGTTCAGGTTGTCGTCGACGGTCGAGACGGTGGACGCATCCGGAGGTCAGCGCACCATTCGGATCGAAGCCAGCAGCGCCCAGTGCACCTGGTCGGCCGAGGCTGACGTGTCATGGATCTCGGTGGTCAGCGGCCGGACGGGAACCGGCAACGGGACCACCGTCTTCGACGTGTCGTCCACGAACGGACCGCCCAGGATTGGAAGACTCACGGTGGCCGGGAAGAGCATCCGGGTCGAGCAGGGGACCGGCTGCTCGTATGCGACCGGCACGACGGCTGTCAGCGTGAGCAGCGCGGGCGGCCGCGGCGAGGTAGCCGTGCTGGCAGCCCCGGGCTGCGCGTGGAGCGCGACTTCTGACGTGCCGTGGATCACCCTTGTCGCCGGACAGGCCGGAAACGGGAACGGCACCGTCGTCTTCGAGGCGGCGCCCGTCGCAGGGCCCGCCCGGACCGGCACGCTCACCGTGGCGGGGCGGAGCGTCAGGATCGACCAGGGGTCCGGCTGCACGTCCGCCGCAGGTGTGAACGCACTCGACGTGAGCGCTTCCGGCGGCGTGCTCGCGATCCCGGTGAACGCGCCGGCCGGTTGTCCGTGGACCGCCGACAGCCAGACGTCCTGGCTCAGCATCGCGAGCGGCAGCACCGGCGCAGGGACAGGGACTGTGCACATCTCCGTCCCGGCCACCGACGGTCCGCTGCGCACCGGCACGGTCGTGGTTGCGGGGACGACGGTGACGGTGACCCAGGCCTCGGGCTGCCGTCCGACGGTCGAGCCCGACTCGTACGACGCACCGGGAGGCGGCGGCGAGAGCGCGCTGGCGGTCCGCGCCGGTGCAGGCTGCCCCTGGTCGGCTGCGAGCGACGTGCCCTGGGTCGACGTCCGGCAGCCGTCGGGCACCGGGTCCGCGCAGATGGTCTTCGCCGTGGCGCCGAACAGCAGTCCTCAGCGCTCGGGAACTCTGCGAGTGGCCGGCCACACGATCACGGTGCACCAGGCGTCCCTCTGTACCTGGGAGCTGGCGCCGCCCGTTCACGATTTCGGTCCCGACGGGGGGCGGGGCAACGTGCTGGTGATCGTGGGCGGCAGCTGCACGTGGACGGCCGCCAGTACCGCCGGCTGGATCACGATGGAGGCCGGGGAGTCGGGCGCCGGCAACGGGCTGGTGCAGTTCATCGTGGCGCCCAACAACGGCCCTGCCCGATCCGGCACGGTCAGGATTGCCGGGATCGATTACGTGGTCCGCCAGGCCGCCAGGTGAGCGTCCCGCACGTGCCCGCTATCCGGGACGATGTGAGGAGCAGGCGAGGGATCCCGGTTCGAGCGAGGCGGTTTTACGGCGTGCCGGCGGGTCGTGCCACCGCGGACGAACCGGTCCCCAGCAGCGTGGTGCACGCCGCGACGAGGTCGGCTGGCGCAAATGGCTTTGCCAGATGCAGGTCGTATCCGGCGGCCAGGGCGCGCGTCTGATCGTCGGCGCCGGCGTAAGCCGTGAGCGCGATGGCAGGCGCCGTCCCGCCGAGATCTCCAGGCAGCTCGCGCACCCTCCGGATGAACTCGTACCCGTCCATCTGCGGCATGCCGAGATCGCTCACGATCAGCTTGACCGCCAGGGCGTTGCGCCGGAGGAGCTGGAGTGCCTCGCCGGCGGATCGCGCCGTCCACACCTGCGCGCCGCGTTGCGTCAGGATCTCGCTCGCGAGATCACCCGCATCCACGTCGTCGTCCACGACGAGGATCGCGGACGAGTCGAGGGGCTTTGCACCTGCCGCGAGCGGCGGACGTGCCTCGCGGTGAGCCGGTCCGGGCAGCGCCGTCCCGGGGGCGGCAGGGAGCCGGATGCGAAAGGTTGCGCCGCGGTTCGGCCCGTCGCTCGAGGCGTGAATGGTTCCCCCGTGCATCTCCACGAGGCTGCGCACGATCGAGAGCCCGAGACCGAGGCCGCCGTGACCGCGCGTGAAGGACCCATCCGCCTGGCGGAAGCGCTCGAAGACGTAAGGCAGGAAGCCGGGCTCGATCCCGATGCCCGTGTCCGACACGGAGATCTCGATGTCGGCGCCGGCGTGCACGAGAGAGACGGTGACACGACCGCCCTGCGGGGTGAACTTGATCGCGTTCGTGAGCAGATTCCAGACGACCTGCTGCAGCCGGCTGCCGTCGCCGCGGACGGCGTGAGCGCCCGACACTGACGTGACCGCGAGCTCGACGCCCCGGGCCGCCGCAGTGGGACGCACCACGTCGAATGCGGCCTCGATTATGTCCCGCACGTCCACGAGGGAGGTGTCGAGGTACACACGGCCCGAGATGATGCGGCTCATGTCGAGCAGGTCTTCGATGAGCTGCGACTGGATCCGTGCGTTCCTCAGGATCGTCTCGATCGCGGTCCGCTGCTTCTCTCCCCCGATCGTGCCGGTGTTGAGAAGGTGCGCCCAGCCCACGACCGCGTTCATCGGCGTTCGCAACTCGTGGCTCAACGTGGCCAGGAACTCGTCTTTGAGGCTGCTGACGCGCTCGGCCTCCGCCCTCGCGGCCCGCTCGCTCGCGAGCAGCTGCTGCACCTGTCCGTACAGCCGGGCGTTGTCGATCGCAATCGCCGCCTGGGCCGCGATCCCCGCCACGATGTTTTCGGTCTGCTCGGTGAACACTCCCGGCTCAGGGTGGCCGAAGAAGAGGCCGCCGAGCACCTCGCCGGATCGCGACTTCACCGGCGCGGCGAGGTAGCTCCTCAGCATCGGATACCCGGGCGGTACCCCCCGATGAGGCGGGTTCTTCCCGTAGCGGGGATCCTTCGTGATGTCGTCTGACCGGACGATGCCTTCGCCCTGGAATGTCGTTGCGAACAGGGGCGTGTTCCCCGGCAACGGAACGCGAGCAAAGGCGTCGCGAGATACACCGGACAGCGCGGAGAGCCTGTAGGACTCGCGCCCCTCTTCGACCCGGTTGTAGAACGCCCCGAACTTGGCCCGCGAGAGTTTCGTGCCGGCGTCAGTGACGGCCTGCACGAGGCGATCGAGGTCCAGCTCGCCGGCGAGCTGCCGGCCGGTGCGGTTGACGATCGCCAGCGTGGCGGCCTGCTCCTGCAGCGAGCGTTCGGCGTCGCGGCGGTACTGGACGTCGGTGTTCGTGCCGAACCAGTGCACGATCGCTCCCGTGGAATCCCGAAAAGGGACGGCGCGCGTCAGGAACAGGCGGTACCGGCCGTCGCGGCCGCGCAGCGGGAACTCCATCTCGAATGGCTGGCCGGTCCGCAGGGAGTGTTCCCACCGTTCCGCCACGATGGGCAGCTCCTGCGGCTCGTGTACCTGCCGCCAGCCGTGCCCGCTCATCTGCTCGGGGGTGGCACCCGTGTATTCGTACCATCGATCGTTGTACCAGTAGATCCAGCCGTCGGGTCTGGCCATCCACGCGAGCTGCGGAATCATGTTCGCGAGCTGCTGGAAGCGTTGTGAGGCCTCGTCGGCCCTGGCTTCGGACCGCTCGGCCCGCTCGCGCGCCCGCGTCTGAAGGGCCGCCAGCCCCGTCAGCAGCAGGGTGATGCCGACGCCGCTCCACAGCACCAGGGGTACGCGCGCACCCGTCGAGGTCCGGTCGAGAGCCGGCGTGGAGAACATGGTGGACGTCCAGCGCCGGCCGGCGACATCGATGCTGCGGCTCGTCGTCAGCCGCCCCTTCTGCGCCTCGACATCGGTCCGGTAGAGGAGGGATTCCGGCGACGGCTCGCCCTCGAACAGCTCGAAGCCTGCGCGCGGACGGGGGTGGCTGCCCAGAATTCCCCCGAACAGGTCCCACGCGCGGAACGGGCTGTAGACGAACCCGCGCAGGCGACGGCGGCGTTCGTCGACCGTGGCCGGAACGACACCTGCGTCGTAGACCGGCATGTAGATCAGGAACCCCGGCTGCTTGATCTCGTCGATTTCCTGGACGAGCGTCACCAGCCCCGAGGCCGCCGGCTCGCCGGAATCGCGCGCGCGTTCCATCGCGGCCCGTCGGGTCGGCTCCGTGAACATGTCGTAGCCGATTGCCGCCTGGTTCCGGCGCTCCAGCGGCTCGAGATACAGGATGGAGTGGTACTCGCGCCTGGGATCCGCGGGCCACACGCGGAACCCGGGATTGCCGGCCTGCCGCTGCGCCGCGACGACCTCGGCCAGATTCGCGGCGGGAATCCGCGCGGTGTATCCGATCCCCTGGATCCCGGGATACCGCGGCTGCAGCTCGAGGCGGCCGGTGAAGGCGCGGAACTGCTCGGCCGACCGCACGTCGGCGGCGGCCATGAGGCCGGCGCCCGCGCGCAGCATCGCGACGTACATCTGTATTCGATCGCGGATGCTCTCCTGGATGCGATCGACGGCGACCTCGAACCGTTCGCGATCTTCGGCATCCGCGCTCCGCTTCATCTGGAGCGTGACGAGGACCGTCGAGATCAGACCGACCGCGAGCACGGTGAGCGGGAAGGAGGTGCGGTCCAGGCCGGGGCGGACTGCCATCCCGGTGATTGTAGCGAATGCCCACGCTTACGACACGGTAGTGAACCGTGTGCGATCGTTCGAAGCGCGCCGAACAGGACGGATGAGTCGGGTGCCAGGCCGCAGGATTGGCCAGTGAGATCGCGATCAGCCTCAGGCTCGCTCGATGGGTCGCATACACTCCACAATATGCCGCCTTCAGATGGTCTGACCGTTGGCCCGGCGTCTCACGGATGGGTCCGGCGCCTTCTCGCCGGGAGTGCGACGCACTTCGTGGTCACGGCCGTCCTCCTGACGCTTGTCACGACACCCGGCTGCCGCCGCGGGCTCCGGGTCGGGGATGAGACGTACCGACAGGCCGTGACCGCTTTCTACGTCTCGCTCGCGGCCATGCAGACGAGCCAGGACGTGCTGGCGCGCCAGGAGCTGGACCGGCTCATCCAGCTGGTTCCCGAGGAGCCGGCGGGCTGGGCGAATCTGGGGCTGCTCCTCCTGCGGCAGCAGCAGTTCGACGAAGCCGCCGGCCGCCTGGCCAGGGCCGCGGAACTGGCGCCGCGCAGCGCCCACATCGAGCGGCTCCGGGCGCTCACGGAGAGCCGGACAGGGAATCTGGAGTCCGCGATCCGTCACTGGCGCCGCGCGATCGATCTCGATCGCGACAATCCGAAAGCGGCCTACGCCCTGGCGCAGGACCTCGAACGGCTCGGCGGACCGGAGAGCGAAGCGGAGGCGCAGCGCCTCTTCGGCTCGATCGCCGGGAACCTCGCCGCCGGGCTCGAGCACGCGCGGATCGCGGCCAGGCGCGGCGATGCGGCCGCCCTCGCCGCGGCGCTCGAGGCCCTCGCCGCCCAGTCGCGGTCCTGGCCTCCGGAAGCGCAGGAGCGGTTCACGGCGGTGCGCGATGCTTCGCAGGCGAACCCTGTGAGTGCGACCACGCCAGTCATCTTCCTGAAGAACGTGCTGCTCCGCGAGCCGGCGTACCGCGCTGCGCTCGCCGAGGTCAGTACGCCGCACGCCGAGGTCGGTGATCCGATCGTCCGCCTGATTGCGCTGCCGAATCCCGAACCTAGACCCGCTCCGGCGGACGAGCAGCTCGCGTTCTCGACCGAGGCCAGCCCGGCCGTCTCCGCGCCCGGCACCCTCTGGGCCGGGATGGTGTGGCTGACCGGGGACGCTCGTCCGACACCATTTGCCGTGACGGCAGGCGAGCTCCGGCTCGGGGACTCTCTGACGCAGCCGTTCCCGGGCGCGGCCTCCGAGAGCCCGGATGCCGTCGCGGCTGCCGATCTCAACGGCGACTTCCGTATCGATCTCGTGCTCGCCGGGGTGGGAGGTCTGCAGATCCTCAGGCAGGCGGAGGACGGGGGGTTCGCTCCGGCTACGCACGGGTCGACCCTGGGTCGCGACGTGACCGGCGCGGCGGCACACGCCGCGTGGCCGGCTGATGTGGACACGGACGGCGATCTCGATCTGGTCTTCGCGCGTCGCGACGGGGGCGTGAGCGTGCTGCGCAACAACGGCGACGACACGTTCGCCGAGCAGGCGCCGTTTGGCGCGCTGTCACGGGTTCGCGGCTTCGCCTGGGCCGACCTGGACGGGGAAGGCGTGCCCGACGCAGCGTTTCTCGACGATCAAGGCGTCGTCCGGATCTTCCTCAACCTCCGCGGGGGCGAGTTCCGGGAACTCGAGGTCCCGGATCGGTTCCCCCGTGCGGCCGCCATCACCGCAGCCGAAGTCAGCGGAGACGGTGTGCTCGACCTGCTGGCGGTCGCCGTTGACGGCACCGTCACCTCGCTGGAGCGTTCGGCCGGCAGCTCCGCGTTCGAAGGCAGGCGGCTGGCGCGCGTCGATCCCCCCGCGGGGCTGGCCGCCGGCAGCGCCCGGCTCCTCGTTGCGGACCTCGACAACAATGGTGCCGGCGATCTGGTGATCTCCACGCCCGCGGCGTCCGCCGTCCTGCTGGCCGGGCCCCATGGGGCCTGGCGCGCGGCTGCTGCCGCGTCCCTGCCGGGCGGGATCACGGCCGCGGCTGATCTCGACGGAGACGGCCGGCTGGAGCTCGTCGGCCGTGGTGACGACGGCCCGCGAGTGGTGCAGGTGAAGGGGCAGAAGAGCTATCGCTGGCAGGCCATCCGGCCGCGCGCCGTGGCGGCTACGGGGGATCAGCGCATCAACTCGTTCGGGATCGGTGGCGAGGTGGAAGTGCGCACCGGCCTCCACGCGCAGAAGCAGGTCATCATGTCCCCCGTGGTGCATTTCGGCCTCGGGGAGGCCGCCGGCGCAGAGGTCGCGCGCATCACGTGGCCGAACGGCGTGCTGCAGTCGGAGTTCGACCTCGCGGCGGATGCGTCCATCGGGGCGAGCCAGCGTCTGAAGGGATCGTGTCCCTGGCTCTTCGCCTGGAACGGCACCGCGATGGGTTTCGTGACCGACTTCATCTGGCGCTCTCCACTCGGTCTGCGCATCAATGCGCAAGCGACGGCGGACGTGCAGATGACCCAGGACTGGGTGAGGATTCGGAGGGATCAGCTGGCGCCGCGGAACGGCGAATACGATCTCCGGATCACGGCGGAGCTCTGGGAGACTCATTTCTTCGATCTCGTCTCGCTGCTCGTCGTCGATCACCCCGAGGACACGGAGGTGTTCGTGGACGAGCGATTCGCCGTGCCTCCCCCCGAGTGGCGGGTCATCGCCACGGCGCCGGTGCAGGAGCTCGCAGGCGCCCGCGACGATCAGGGGCGCGACGTGCGCGATCTCGTGCGCGCGCGCGACGATCGCCACCTCGACTTCGCCGGCCGCGGCCGGTACCAGGGTGTGACGCGCGAGCACTATGTCGAACTCGAGCTGCCCGACAGCGCGCCGCGGAGCGGCCCGCTGTGGCTCGTCGCGCAGGGCTGGGTCCACCCGACGGACAGTTCGATCAACGTCGCCCTTGGTCAGGGCAGCCATCCGCCGCCGACCGGGCTGTCGCTCCAGGTAGCGGACGCCTCCGGACGTTTCAGAACCGTTCGCAGCGGGCTGGGGTTCCCGGCCGGCAAGGACAAGACGATTCTGATCGACCTCGCCGGCGTGTCGCCGCGGAAGGGGCCGCGACGCCTGCGGCTCGGCACCAACCTCGAGATTTTCTGGGACCGGCTCGGCTGGGCGACCGGCAGGCCCGACGCCGGGCTGGAGCTTCGCCAACTGCAGCTGAAGGCGGCCGATCTGCGCTTCCGGGGCTACTCGGTCACCGAACAGAAGGACGCGAGCACGCCCGAGCGCCCCCGGTACGTCGTCGGGGGGACCGCGCCGCGCTGGCGCGACCTGGACGGGTACCACACGCGGTTTGGCGACGTCCGCGAGCTGCTCGTGGAGGTGGACGATCGTTACGTGATCATGAATGCCGGGGACGAGCTGCGGGTGACGTTCCCCGAAGCGCCGCCTCCCCCGGCGGGATTCGTCCGCGACTTCGTGCTCGTGGGGGACGGCTGGGAGAAGGACGGGGATTACAACACCGTCGCCTCCCGCACGGTCCTGCCGCTTCCCGCTCACGGTTCGGCCGCCTACATCAGGGGCAACGGCCGGCTCGAGGACGATCCCGTCTACCGGCGCTACCCGGAGGACTTCCAGCGCTACCATACGCGGTACGTCTCGCCGGAAACGGCGCGCGACGCGCTTCGCGTTAAGATCGAGCCCAGTCGACCGTGAACACGATGAAGCGCTACGCCCGACCTGTTCTGGCCGTCATCTTTCTGGGCATGCTCGCGACGCCCGCCCTCATCAGGCGCGCGGGTGACCGCGCGGCGACCAGCGCCATCGCGGCCGACGGCGCGGGCCTGCGTTACGGGTTCCGCCTCCTGGAGGTCTCGAAGCGTTCGGGCATCGACTTCGTCCACGAGGGCCCGACCCTCGACCGCAAGATCGACCACATCATGCCGCAGGTGGCCTCGATGGGGGCCGCAGTCGCGATCGCCGATATCGACGCCGACGGGCACGCCGATGTGTACGTGACGAACAGCCGGGAAGGATCCAGGAACCGCCTCTATCGCAATCTCGGGGACGGCACGTTCGAGGACATCGCGGAGCGCCTCGGCGTGGCCGACGTGAATCATGTCGAGAGCGGCGTCTCGATGGGCGCCGTCTTCGGCGACTACGACAACGACGGCTTCGAGGACCTGCTCCTCTATAAATGGGGGCGCCAGGAGCTCTTTCGGAACGACCGGGGCCGCGGGTTCACACGCGTCACCGGCACGGCGGGCCTTCCTGCCTGGGCCAACATCAACACGGCGGTGTGGCTCGACTACGACCGCGACGGCCGGCTCGATCTCTTCCTCGGCGGGTATTACCCGGAGCGTCTCAATCTCTGGAAGCTCGCCGACACGCGGATCATGCCGGAGAGCTTCGAGTACGCCAACAACGGAGGCCGGAAGTACCTCTACCGGAACCTGGGTGGGGGCCGGTTCGAGGACGTGAGCGCGCGGGTGGGCCTGGTCTCCACGCGCTGGGCCCTCGCGGCCGTCGCGGCGGATCTGCGCGGGACGGGTTATCCGGACCTGTTCATCGCCAACGACTACGGCGTCTCGGAGCTCTTCATCAACGAGGGGGGCCGCTTTCGAGAGGCCGGCCGCGAGACCGGCGTCGGCTATGCCCCGAAGAGCGGCATGAACGCGTCGGTCGGTGACGTGCTCAACCAGGGACGGCTCGCCATTTACGTCTCGAACATCTCGGAAGAAGGCATTCTGCTCCAGGGGAACAACCTCTGGGTGCCGACGCGCGGGTCGCGCGGGCTGCCGCGGTTCGAGAACATGGCGCGCGCGATGGGGATCGACCTCGGCGGGTGGAGCTTCGGCGCGCAGTTCGGCGATCTCAACAACGACGGCTTCCTTGATCTCTACCTGGTCAACGGCTACGTCTCCGCCTCCCGCAGCGAGAGCTACTGGTACGACTACTCGAAGGTCGCGGGCGGCCACAACATCGTGATTGGCGACGCCGCGAACTGGCCGGCGATGGGAGACCGCAGCCTCGCCGGGTACCAGCCGAAGAAAGTCTGGATCAACGATGGGTCGGGCGCGTTCGTCGAGGTCGCCCAGATGGTTGGCGCCACGGATCGCTACGACGGGCGGGCGGTCGCGCTCGCCGATCTCGGCAGTCGCGGCGCGCTCGACGTCGTCGTGGCCAATCAGCGCGGACCGCTCCTGCTGTACCGGAACGAGGTCGCGCCAGGCCGGCACTGGATCGCGTTCGATCTCGAAGGTGGCTGCCGCAGCGACGCGCCGGAGCCGTCATGCAGCAATCGCAGCGCCGTCGGCGCGCAGGTCGAGGTGTTCTGGAGCGGCCGGCAGCAGCTGCAGGAAGTCTCGGGCGGGTCGGGGTTCTGCGCCCAGAACCAGCGCCGGCTGCACTTCGGCCTGGGCACGCCGGCCTCGGTCGATCGCGTGGTGATTCGCTGGCCCTCCGGGAAGACGCAGGAGCTGGCGGCCCCTCAGCCCGGGCGGGTGCACCGCGTCCAGGAGCCCGCATGACGACGATCTCCACGTCGGACACGCGGCTGGCGGCCGGGCAGTCTCCCGCCGCCGAACGACCGTCCGCCCCCGGGCCGTCCAGCCTCGTCGATCGCCTCGGGATTGACCGGCGTTATCTGGCTCCCGTCCTTGTGACCGTCGTCCTGCTGGCGGGGCAGCTGACCTTCGGGTTCCTCGAGAGCTGGTCGCGGACGGCGCTGGCGATCGCCACGGCGATCGGGATCGAGCTCGTCCTCGCGCGCACGTTCTCCGGACGCTGGCCGCACCTGGCGAGCGCGTACATCTCCGGCATCAGCGTGGGCATGCTGGTGCGGTCCCCGGCCGTCTGGCCGTACGCGCTGTGCTCGGCCATCTCGATCACGTCGAAGTACGTGCTGAGGGTCGACGGTCGCCACATCTGGAACCCTTCCAACTTCGGGATCGTGGCGATGCTCGTGCTCGCGGCCGACACCGTCGCCGGCCTGAGCGTGCAGTGGGGCAACAATCTGCTGCCGGTCGTCGTTGTCTGGTGCTTCGGCAGCGTCATCATCCACACGCTCGGACGTTTTCACATCACGCTCACGTATGTGGCGTCGTTCGTGGCATTCGCGATCCTGCGCTCCGCGATCACCGGCCATCCCTTTCTGAGCGAAGTGGCGCCGCTCACGGGGCCGATGTACCAGCTGTACATCTTCTTCATGATCACGGACCCGAAGACCACCGTTCGCTCGTTCCGAGGGCAGTGCCTCGTCGCCTTCCTGGTCGCGGCCGTGGAAGCCGCCTTCCGGCTCCTGGAGTTCGTGCACGCCCCGTACTACGCCCTGTTCGTCGTCGGCCCGGCTGCCAACCTGGCCGAGATGGCTTTCAATCGGAGGCGACGAGCAGCGTACGCTACCGCCAACCCGGATGCTGAAGGGCCCAGCCTGCAGGGACAAGGGGCAAACGACAGCATGCCGTGATTCGGGGCTGTCAGCCATTTCCCACGTGCCTTGGCCCCCTTCAGGCCCGCATTCTCAGGCCTGCTCCCATCCTGGGACGCGTTGACCGGTCCCCGCTCCGGCCAGGGTTCGCCCGCCTGCGCACGATCAGCCGGCCCCAGAGCAGGCCCACCATCACGAAGGGCGCGAGATACAGCAGGAGAAGCAGAGGTGCCGGCCGGAGATCGTAGGTCGCATCCACGGCGCCCTCGATCGCTGCGGGGCCGAGCGGGCCGTCGATGTCCACCAGGACGGCGAATCGTCCTTCGTGATCCATGACGAGCGCGGCAAACTGGTTCGATACGTCGCCGCGAACAGGTGACGCGGAGGCCGTCCGGACGGAGCCGGGTCCGCCCATCGGGCGGATCGCGACAGTGGCGCGCGTGCCGTGCGGAACATCCACGCCGTCGGCTCGGTGGACTCTCACCCAGAACTGCCCGCCAGGCGTGCCGTCGTCGGTCGTATCGGGGTCGGTCCAGACGGAAATCTGGTAAGGCCCCGCGACGAGGTTCGAGAGGATCGGGAACGGCGGGCCGTCGTGGGCCTGCAGGATCGTCGCGCTCGCGACGATCGCCCACGCCGGCAGCCAGGTGCGCGTCGTCATCCGGAGCTGCCCACGCCCCGCATGTCCATTGGCTGCTGGAAGATCCACACCGCCGCCGCCGTCAACAGCACCACGACGGTCACCCATGGTGCCGAGGCGGCCGCCGCGCGCTCAGGATACTCGCGCTGAGACGTGGCGCACACGAGCCCCAGCGACCCCAATGCGCCGAGCAGGACGAAGCCGAGCTGGACCGGGAACACGGATCCAGGGTACAGCCCGGCCAGCGACCAGGCCGGCTCACCGAGCACGGGTTGGCCCAGGAAGTCGATGGCGGCGCTCTGCGAGACCGGCACGATGGTGAGGAGTCCCGTCAGCAGGTGGAAGCCATAATGACCGAGCCAGATGCCGAAGCCGAGCGGCACCAGGGCCAGGACATACGGCGCCGCACTCGGCACCAGCGGCGCTCTGGACTGAACGCTCGCTCGAGCCAACGCCGCCGCCCCGCCGAGCAGCGCGCCAGGCAGGAGTGCAAGCCCGGCGACGAAGAGCAGCGCCAGGCCGATCCCCTCGGATTCCAGAGAGACGAAACCACCAAGACGGAGCCGGGCCGTGCGAGCCGGCCCGGTCATGGCGAACGCGGTGAGCAGGCTGGCGAACATGAAGACCACGGCAAGCACCGCAAGGTCATACCGGCGCGTCAACCGTCCAATTGCAGATCGCCGGCGCGTCTCGAGCAGCTCGAGACCGGGCACGCGCGTGGCGATCGCGACGTTGTCATGCGGGCACGCCTGGACGCAGTCGAGGCAGAACGTGCAGTCCAGATTCCCGACCTTTGCGGGAAGGAACAAGCCCAGCTCGCAGCCGCGGCGCTCGATCCGGGCGGGTTCGACCGCGCTTCGGCGTCCCTTGACGCAGTCGGAGGTGCGACACGCCCGGCACGTATCGGCTCGTCGCACCTGCACTTCGGCAGGCGCCATCGTCGACGCCACGAAGTTGAACTGGCCGATGGGGCACACGTATTTGCAGAACGCCGCGCCCTGGAAGCGCAGGTCTACGGCCAGGGCCAGGGCGAAGTACCCGAGCACCAGCAGCGCGGTCGCGCGGGGCCGCTCCCACAGCCCGAGGAGCTCGTACGAGAAGAGCACGACGACGAGCAGCCCCAGGCCGAGCCATTTCCGGCGCAGCCGTCGCGGCCAGGCGAGCCGGGGCCGGATGAGACGGCGCCCCGCGTCGCGCGCGAGCACCATCGGGCATGCCATACAGAAGAGATTCCCGGCCAGCAGGATGGCGACGAGGAGGAGCCCGCGCCAGTGGATGGAGGTCAGTACCGTGGCGAGATTTCTGGGGGCGATCTGGGGACCGAGCAGTCCGTGCAGGACGATCGCGACGGCAATCGCGAGCAGCCCGAGTTGAAGGCTCAGGCGAAGACGCCGGCGCCGGAGAAGCGTCCCGACAACCGGGAGCCGCAGGATATCCACCGACCGTCCTCCATCGTACCCAGGTCGCTATCCCGACGGCCGCACGCACGGGAACCGCAAGCTCCTCCGTGATCCGGGCACCGTCAGCCAGCTCGCCGGATACGACGAACGTCCAGTCGCCTGCCATCGAGAGATGCGGACGGGCTTCGTACACCCCGTCACCCCGCTCCATCAGCGCGCCGACGACTGGCGTCATGCCCGGGTGCGACATGTGCGCCTCGAGGCGCAACGCCGCACCAGCGGCAGGTCTCCCATCGTCGAAGACCGTCACACGAACCAGGACTGCTGCGTTGGCGACGGGCGTTCTCGGATCCATTGTCCAGCGCACGGTCGCGCGATCCCCAGCTGACAGGCAGGCGAGGGCCACCGACGCGATCGCGACCGGCGCGAGCGTCAGCCAGCCGGTGCGAGCCGCCGGTGCCACGCGCAGGTACACGTCGAGCGTCCTGTTTCGGCCGGCGGGAACATGTGGAAGTACATTGCCACCACCATCGGCACGAAGACGATCGTGTTGTAGAAGAGATGCAGTTCGACTCGCGGCACCCAGATCTGCAGCAGGCTCGTCGGTACCGGCCGGTCGAGCAGGTTCTGGCCGACCACGTACTGGGCCTGGAGGAGGAAGTGCTCGATGTGGTGGAAGAACTGGATGGCGAGGGCGATCGTCCACCACCGGCGGTCATGCACACCCGTGAAGCCCGGTCTCAGCATCCAGAGGCCCACGAGCATGACGAGGGCGTAGCCGTAGTGCAGGATCTCGGACGATACCAGGAAGGGGAAGAAGTAGCCAAGTGCGCCGCGCGCCTCGGGCACGCCCCAGCCGAGCCCGTAGATCTGAAAGGCCTGGAGCAGGTGCTCGGCCCAGTGTGCGAGAACGACCGCCATGAAGACGCGCAGGGCGGTCTCGTGCCGCGGGCCGTTGATCTGCGCCAGGAATCTCGCCATCGGGCCCTCCCTTTCCGCGCTCGGTACTCTACGCCGGGCGGCCGCGGCGGAATAGTAGATTCGTACTAGTGCGTCCTCACGCCGCGGGTCATAGGATTGCGGCCACGGACGAACACGGATGCCCGGCCACGGACGAACACGGATGTCCGGCCACGGACGAACACGGACGCCCGGCCACGGACGAACACGGACGTCCGGCCACGGACGAACACGGACTCACACGGATCAGTATGGAGACGGCAGCCATGACGATCCCCACTGAACCCATCGGGAGCATTCCGCGACCACCGGATCTGATCGCCGCCTGGGCGGACCTGCAGTCCGCGCGCATACCTGCGGAGCGGTTCCACGAGCTTGCGGACGCGGCGCTCCGGGACACGATCAGGCGCTTCGAAGAGACCGGTTCCCCCGTGATCACCGATGGCGAGCAGAAGAAGTCGAGCTTCGCGACGTATCCGCTCGAAGGACTGGGTGGGCTCGCGCCAGACGGCGTCATGATTCCCTTCGCGGACGGCCACACGCGGCAGCTGCCGCGTCTGACATCCGGACCGTTCCACTATGGCAATCACGCGTCGAAGTACCTGACGGCCGCCAGGGCGCTGACGACCCGTCCGGTCAAGCAGGCTGTCATCTCGGCTTCGGCGTTGAGCCTTGTGTACCCTGAGAGCGGCATTGGGGCGTATCCGCGCGAACAGTTTCTGGCGGACCTGGTCGCCGAGGCGGTCGCTGACATCCGCGGCTGTCTCGATGCCGGTGCCGATAGTGTCCAGATCGACTTTACGGAGGGGCGTCTGTCGCTGAAGCTGGATCCCGGCGGAGGATTGCTGGCATGGTTCGTCGCCCTCAACAACCGCGTCCTCGACCATTTCACGGCCGATGAGCGCCGCCGGATCGGGGTGCACACGTGTCCCGGCGGCGATCGGGACTCGACGCACAGTGCGGACGTCGACTACGCCGGCCTGCTACCGACCCTCTTCGGGCTCAACGCCGGGCGCTTCTACGTGCAGCTGGCGAGCGAGCGCGATCCTGAACGCGTGCTCGGCCTGATCCGCGACAGCCGTCGGCCGGATCAGACCGTGTTCGTCGGCGTGACGGACCCGATCAGCCCCGTCGTGGAGACCGCGGAGCAGGTCTGCCAGCGGACGCTGCTGGCCGCGCGATACATTCCGGTTCAGAGTCTCGGCACGACCGACGACTGCGGGTTTTCGCCGTTTGCCGACGACGCGTCGACGTCGCGCGACGTGGCGTTCGCGAAGATCCGGGCGCGCGTCGAGGGGACGCTTCAGGCCGAGAGCCAGCTGGCGCGCTCGTGAGGGCACGTGCGGCCCGGCGGAACTGGTTTCCGTCCTCAGGCGGCCGTCCCCGCCGGAGACGTCGGTCACTCCGGCGCCGTACGGGCCCCCGCCAGTGTCTCGAGCACGTCGCGGAGCTTCGTGTCGGCCACCGGTTTCGTGAGGTGCAGGTCGAATCCCGCCTCGAACACGCGGGCGCGATCTTCGTCGCGGCCGTAGCCTGTGAGCGCCGCCAGCCTGATCCCCGACAGGGCTGGATCGCGCCGGACGGCGCGCGCGACATCGTAGCCGGTGACGCCCGGCATGCCGATGTCCACCAGCATCAGATCCGGGAGGTCGGTGCGCGTCGCGGCCAGCGCCTCTGCCCCCCCGTAGACCGCGCGGGCGCGGTGTCCGAGCGTCTCGATCAGCAGCGCCACGCAGTCGGCCAGGTCCGGCTGATCGTCGACGACCAGCACGCGCAGCGAAGCCGTCTCGGCGCGAGGCGGTTGCGCGCGCGGCTCGTCGGACGGCGCCTCCTCCGGGGACGCCGGCAGACGGACGACGAACACGCTGCCCCTGCCGGGGCCCTCGCTGTGCGCGCTCACGCGGCCGCCGTGCATCGAGACGACCTGTCGTACCAGCGCGAGCCCGATACCCAGACCGCTCCTGGATCGATCGAGCGATGTATCGCCCTGGACGAACAGATCGAAGACCTTCGAGAGCAGTCCGGGCTCGATGCCGACCCCGGTGTCGCTGACGCGAATCACGGCCTCGTCGCCGTCGCGTCCTGTCTCGATCAGGATGGACCCGCCCGGAGGCGTGAACTTCATCGCGTTGTTCAGGAGATTCGCGAGCACCTGCTCCAGCCGCGTGGCGTCGCCGATCAGCCAGACCGGCTCGGAGCCGATGGCGACCTCCAGGCGGAGGTCGGCTTTCGCGGCGCCGTCCCTGGCCCCCTCGGCGGCACGGGTCACGACCTCGCCGAGCAGGAGCGGTTCGCGCGCGAGCTGGATCTTGCCAAGGGTCACCCGCGAGACGTCGAGCAGGTCGTCCACCATCCTGGCCAGCGCGGCTGTCTGTCGCCTGATCACGCCCGTGAGCTTCTGGGCCGCCGGATGGTCGAGCGTGCGATGCAGCACCTCGCCGGCGGTCGTGATCGCGGCGAGCGGGTTCCGCAGCTCGTGCGCGAGCATGCCCAGGAACACGTCCTTGCGGCGGTCGGCTTCCCGCAGCTCGGCCTCCGTCCGCCGGCGTTCGGAGATGTCACGTGCGATGACCGTGAACAGCCGTCTGGCGTGCACTTCGACGTCGCTGATCGTGACCTCGATGGGGATGCGCGTGCCGTCGGAGCGGACGCCCTCGACCTCGAGCCGCCGGCGCCAGCCGCTCTCCGGCGACCGCCCCGCGGCCTCGGCGCGCCTCGCGACGCTCAGCTCGGGGATGAACGCCGGAAGCTGCCGCGCCAGCGCGTCCTCGGCCCGGCAGCCGAACATCTCTTCCGCCGAGCGATTGAACAGCAGGATCCGGTGCTGCTCGTCGCACATCAGGATCGCGTCCATCGTCGTGCCGATGATGCTCGCCAGGCGCAGCTCGCTCTCGACGAGCTTGCGCTCGACGCGCACTTCCGCCACGACGCGGTCCACGGCCCTCGGCAGATACTCGAGGTACTCGCTCGACTTCGGCACGAAGTCCCGAATCCCGGTCCGCAGGGCGCGAATGGCCACCGCCTGATCCGGAAAGCCGGTCACGAGGATGGCGGGGACGTTCCACCCCTCCGATTTGATCTGTTCGTAGAGGTCGAGAGCGGACTCCCCGTTCAGCCAGAGGTCGAGCACGGCGAGGTTCACCTGGCCGCTCCGGACCCGCGCGAGGGCTTCGGCCGGCGTGGCCGCCACGTCCACGTGGTAGCCGGCGCGCTCCAGCTGGCGCCGCTGGAGGGCCGCCACGCCGGGATCGTCCTCGACGACGAGGACGTGTGTTCCCGGAGCGTCCCCGGTGACCCGTTCGCGCACGGCGGCGGTCTGGCTGAGCACGCCCCGGATGGCGTCGGGCAGGTAGTCGAGATAGTCGAGGGTCTTGACGACGACGTCCTTGACGCCGGCACGGATGGCCTCGATGACCGTCGTATCGTCGATGGAGCCGCTCACGATGATCGTCGGGACGTCGTATCCGGCGGCCTTCATCCGGCGGTTCAGATCGAGCCCCGTCGTCGTGCCAAGGCGGTAGTCCATTACGACGAGCGTGACCGCTTCCCGCGCGAGCACGTCCTCGGCCTGGTCCGCGTCGGCCGCCACCGCCACACGGAAGCCGGCGCGCTCGAGCCGGCGGCGCTGCAGCGTCGCGGCGCCGCGCTCGTCCTCGACGACCAGGATCAACGGGGCGTCAGCGATCATTCACGGGCCTGGGATAACGGCAGCTCTCCGGGCAGGCGCGCCGTCATCAGGAACTCCGCCAGCCGGCGGATCATGTCACCGAAGGCGCCGTAGTCGACCGGCTTGACGAGACAGGCGGCGGCCCCGAGGGCGTAACACCGGTCCAGCTCGAGAGGGTTGTCCGTCGTGGTCAGAACGAACACAGGGATGCGGGCGAGGTCCTCGTCGCGTTTGAGCCGCGCCAGCACCTCCGTGCCTCCGAGCCGCGGCATGTTCAAGTCGAGGATCATCGCGACCGACTCGTGCGGCGTCCGGTCCAGCCAGGGGCCCCGCTGGTACACGTAGTCGAGCAGCTCCTGTCCATCGCGCAGGTGCACGGGATCGGAACCGAGGCCGGCCCGCTTCAGGCTCCGCCGCAGGAGCGTCGCATGCCCCTCGTCGTCCTCTGCCATCAGGACGCTCAGACTCCCTGCCATCAGACCCCCTCCGCGATCGCTGGCTGGCCCTGCGCCGAGGGCGCGACGGTGAAGTAGAAGGTCGTGCCGCTCCCCGGGCGGGACTCGAACCAGATCCGGCCGCCATGCCGTTCGACGATCCGCTTCACGATCGCCAGCCCCATCCCTTCGCCCCGCGTGGTGCTCTTGTGCACCTGCTGGAACACCTGAAAGACCTTGGATTGGTATTCGATCGGAATCCCCACGCCGTTGTCGCGCACCGAGAATACCGGAGGCTCCCCGGTGGTGGCCGAGATCTCGATCACGCCAGGCCTGCCCTCCTCGAAGCTCTTCAGCGCGTTGCCGATCAGGTTCGCGAAGACCTGTCCGATCGCGTTCCGATCGCCCGCCACGATCGGCAGCGGCGCGAGGACGATGCGGGCTCCAGCGGCCGCGACGGAAGTGTGCATCGCCGCCAGGATGTCGGTTACGAGGGCGCCCGTGTCGACCGGCGCGGACTCGTATTCGATCCGGCCCACGCGGGAGAGGCGCAGCAGGCCGTCGATGATGTTGCCCAGGTGCTGGACCGCATTCCGGATGAAGCTGATGGACTCCTGCAGCTCGCCGTCGATGATGGCGGTGGCCTCCACTCGCACGTCGTCGGGGACGGCCGGCCGCTCGAGCAGCGTTCGCAGCGCCTCGCTCGCCAGGATCAGTTCCTGGCTGAATCCCTGGAGGTTGACGAGCGGCGATCGCAGGTCGTGCGAGACGCTGTACACGAAGCTCTCGTTCTCGGCGCTGCGCTGGGCCAGCTCCCGGTTCGTCGCCGCCAGGTCGGCGATGCGCCGCTGGAGCTCTCGCGTCAGGTTCGCGATCCGCTCCTCGTTCGCCTTCCGCTGGGTGAGGTCGCGGGTGACCTTGGCGAACCCACGCAACCCGCCGTCCGGGCCACGCAGGGCCGTGATGATCACGTTGGCCCAGAAGCGCGTGCCGTCCTTGCGCACGCGCCAGCCTTCGTCCTCGATCCGACCTTCCCGGGACGCGATCTCGAGCTCCGTCGCGGGCCAGTTCCGCTCGATGGCATCCGGGGGATAGAAGACGGAGAAATGGCGACCGATGATATCCCGGGCGGCGTAGCCCTTGATGCGCTCGGCACCGGCGTTCCAGCTCGCGACGTAACCGGCGGGATCGAGGAGGAAGATGGCGTAATCGGTCGTGCTCTCGACCAGCAGGCGGAACGCGTCGGATTCGACCTGGCGGTCCCGGGTCACCGCCTCCAGCCGCGCGGTGCCGCCGGCGGGGCGCTCATCCACTGGTCAGCTCCGACGAACGGCCTCTATCGCAGGCGCCACCCGGAAGCGGGTCAGCCTCGCCGGCCGCGTGCGGGCGGTCTCCAGCTCGGCCGTTGGTGCACGCACGCATCCAGACATCGTAACCGCTAATCCCGCTGGATGGGTGACGTGCGGAGAGGAGCTCGGCGTGGCGGATTGAGCGCGTGACCGGGACGCGCTGCCGCGTCACACCTGAGGAACAAGGCATGCGCGCGGGAGGACGTGCCCGGATCGGGACGCTCGTCGCGCCTGACGTAGTCGCGGGTTGTATACTGCCGCTGCCCCGTCTTCATGCAGGCCCATCCTCCCGTAGACGGTGAAGACGTCCTCCGGCGGGTGATACGGCGGCTGATTCCCTTCGCCTTCATCTGCTATGTCGTCGCTTACATCGATCGCGTGAACATCGGCTTCGCGGCCACGGAGCTCCAGCAGCACCTCGGGCTGAGCTCGAGCGAGTTCGGCCTCGGCGCGGGGCTGTTCTTCCTGGGCTACTGCCTGTTCGAGATCCCCAGCAACCTGATCCTCGAGCGTGTCGGCGCCCGCCGATGGATCGCGCGGATCATGATCGGCTGGGGCCTCGTCTCGATGGGCACGATGTTCGTCGCCGACGTCTGGACGTTCATGGCGGCGCGCGTGCTGCTGGGGATTGCCGAGGCGGGGTTCTTTCCGGGCATGGTGCTGTACCTGACGTACTGGATCCCTGCCGCGGAACGGGCGCGCACCGGTGCGCTCTTCATGATGGCCGCTCCCGTGGCGGTCATCGTCGGCGCACCGGTCTCGGAGGCGCTGTTGCGGCTCGACGGCTTCTGGGGGCTGCACGGCTGGCAATGGCTGTTCCTCGTCGAGGGCTTTCCGGCGGTTGCGCTGGGTGTCTGTGCGCTGTGGGTGCTGACGGACCGGCCGGATCTGGCGGAGTGGCTGCCGCCGGCCGACCGGCGATGGCTCTCGGACACGATGGCCGGGGAAGGCGCCCGGCGGCAGGCGGTGGGCCACACGACGCTGCGCAGCAGCGTCGCAAGCCCGCGGGTCTGGCTGCTGTGCGGGGTATTCTTCATGAACACCATCGTCAACTACGGGATCTTCCTGTGGCTCCCGAAGCTGCTTCGTGACGTCACGGGCACGGAGGGGTTCATGCTGAGCGCGATCACCGCCGTGCCGTTCGTGGCGGCGCTGGTCGCCATGGTCGTGGTCGGGCGGCACTCGGACCGCACCGGCGAGCGCCGCCTGCACGTCGCCGCGTGCGCCCTCGCGACGTCGCTCGGCCTGGTGCTGGCCGCCGCGTTTCAGCACGACGTCCTGCTGCTCGTCCTGAGCCTCACGCTTTCACAGATGGCCCTTCGCTCGTTTGCCGGTGTGTTCTGGGCGATGCCGCCGATCCTGCTGGGTGGCACCGCGGCGGCGGCCGGCATCGCTCTGATCAACGCCCTCGGGAACCTCGGCGGGTTCGTCGGGCCGGCCGTCGTGGGCATGCTCCATGACCTCACGGGCGGATACACCGGCGCCCTCCTTGCGCTCGCTGCGGTCCTCGTCGTCGAAGCGAGCCTGGTCCTGGTGCTGAAGCTGCCCAGACTGGACGCCGTGGCGGCACCAGAGGCCGTGACGCACGCCTGACGCTGCCGGGCATCCGCGATGACCATGACCCTGCCCGCGACGATCGTTCCCAGGCGGACGACGATGGGCGTGACGTCCGACTCGTTCCAGTCGATTCGTTTCAGCTCGCCGCAGCGGCTGCTGGAGGCCGATCGGCTGATGGGCCTGGCGGCCTCGGTCGGAGCGGCCGGCGTCCACGGCGGCATGACGCGGATCGATTTCGACTGGGCGCGCAGCACGCGCCGGCTGAAAGAGGAGCTCGGCATGTACGTCGAGATCCAGACGTTCCTCCCGCGCGAGGATCCCGCGGTATTCGAGCACGCCGTGAAGGTCGCCCGCGAAGCCGGCGCGAGCAGCCTGCGGGCCGTCTGCCTGCTCGGCCGGCGCTACGAGATGTTCGAGACGCTCGCGGACTGGAAGACCGCTGTCGAGGGCTTCCACCGCCAGATTGCGATCGCCGTGCCCATCGTCGAAAAGTACCGCATGCCGCTGGGGATCGAGAACCACAAGGACTGGCGGGTCGAGCAGCAGGTCGAGTTGCTCGAACGCTACAGCAGCGAATACCTGGGCGTCACGCTGGACACGGGCAACAACCTGGCGGTGCTCGACGACCCGATCGAAGTGGTGGAGCGGCTGGCCCCTTACACCATCAACACGCACTTCAAGGACATGGGACTCGAGGAGTACGAGCATGGCTTCCTGCTCTCCGAAGTGCCGCTGGGAGACGGCGTGCTCGATCTGCCCCGGATCGTCGGCATCCTCCGGCGCGCGAGGCCAGGCGTGCGCTTCTCGCTGGAAATGATCGTGCGTGATCCGCTGCAGGTGCCCTGCCTCACCGAGCAGTACTGGGCGACGTTCGACGACGTGAACGGAGTCGATCTCGCGCGGGCGCTGTCGCGCGCTCGCGCCGGCAGGCCGCGTGCGGCCCTCCCGCGGATTTCAGGTCTGACGGCCGACGAGCGGCACGCCCTCGAGATCGAGATGGTCGACCGGTCGATCGACTACGCGCGGGAGCACCTGGCCCTCTGAGGCCGCCCGGGCCGGACTCGGCTATGCTTGGAGCAGTCGAGCTCACGCCACATGGCCGTCCGGCAATTCGCTATCGCGGTGGCCGCCGTTGCCGCTGCCACGGCGGCGCGCATCCCCATCCAGCCTCTCCTCGGCGACGGGGTTCCCTACCTCCTCTACTTTCCAACGGTCGCTCTCTGCGCCTGGTACGGAGGCGGAGGCGCGGGCGTGGCGGCGACGCTCCTGAGTGCGGCCGCCGCCCAGGCCTGGTTCACTCCCGGCAGGATCTCGGACCCGACCGTTCTCGTGCCGCTCCTGCTGTTCGTCGCGGCGGGGTCCTTCATCAGCGCGCTGACGGAGGCGCTCCACCGCGCCGAACGCCGCGCGTACCTGGAGCGGTCCACGCTGGCCGCCACGCTCCTCAGCATCGGCGACGGCGTCATCGTGACCGACGCCGAGGCAAGACTGACGATGATGAACGCCGTCGCGGAACAGCTCACCGGCTGGAGCGCCGGCAGGGCAGCCGGCCGGCAGGCGGGGGAGATCTTCCGGGTGATCGACGAGACGACGCGCGCCCCGCTGCAGACGCCGATCCAGCGGGCCCTGCGGGAGGGCGTTGAGGTTGGACTCGGCACCCGGACGATCCTGGTGTCGCTGAACGGGACCGAGTGGCCCATCGACGACAGCGCGGCGCCCATCCGCGGAACGGACGGGAGGGTGATCGGAGGGGTCCTCGTCTTCCGGCAGATCGTCGAGCGTCGTCGCGCCGAAGCGGCGCGGGAGACCGCGTTGAGCCGCGAGAAGAAGGCCAGGATGGAGGCCGAGGCGGCGAGCCGGCTGAAGGACGAGTTCCTCGCGACCCTGTCCCATGAGCTGCGGACGCCGCTGAACGCGATTCTCGGGTGGACCGCCCTGCTCGCCGATCAGGCGCTGCCGGAGGGCCGTCGCGAACACGCGCTCCGCGTCATTCACCGGAACGCCGAAGCGCAGACCGCTCTCATCGAACAGCTGCTCGACATGTCGAAGTTCATGACCGGAAAGCTGCAGCTATCGTTCGAGCCGGTCTCCCTGCCCGACGTGGCCGAGGAGGCCGTCGATGCCGTCCGCCTCGCCGCCGACGCGCGGCAGCAGGCTCTGGCCGTCGTCGGCAGTCGCGACGTGCCTCCGGTCGGCGGCGACCGGGACAGGCTCCGGCAGCTCGTCTGGAACCTCCTGTCCAACGCCGTCAAGTTCACGCCGCAAGGCGGCCGAATCTCGGTTCTGATCGAGCGCGCCGGCCCGCAGGTCCTGCTCCGGGTCAGCGATACGGGGCCCGGAATCGACCGCGAACTGATGCCCCGCGTGTTCGAGCGGTTCGTCCAGGGCGACGCGTCGCCCTCGAGGGTGCAGGGCGGCCTGGGTCTCGGGCTCGCGCTCGTGAAGCACATCGCGGAGGCTCACGGCGGCTCTGTCGATGTCACGAACGGTTCCGGCGGCACGGGTGCAATCTTCACCGTCGCACTGCCCGTGTTTGCCGGCGGGGGGGTCGAGGCCGGCCACGCGCGGGGCGGAGACGGCGCGCAGAGCGGGGAGTCGGCTCTCCGGCGGTCCTGACGCCGCGCGTCGACATGCGCTCGGTTGCCCCGGGCCCGCCCGCGAAGTACACTCGATGGATGCGGCGCCCGTGAAGAGGCGCAGCGGGGCTGGTGGGCCGCACCGCGGCCCGGAACCTGTGCAATATCAGCCTGCGAACCGCGTCAGGGCCGGAAGGCAGCAGCGCTAAGCAGACACTGACATGTGCCGCAGGCCCTTCCGGGTCGCGGTCCGGCCCATCCGCCGGCATTCGGCCTTCCAAACCCCGTGAGCTACCAGGTCCTTGCGCGCAAATGGCGGCCGCAGCGCTTCGATGACGTCATCGGGCAGCGCGGAGTCACGCAGACGCTGCGCAACGCCATCTCCTCCAACCGCATCGCACAGTCGTTCGTGTTCTCCGGTCCCCGCGGCGTCGGAAAGACGACGACCGCGCGGATCCTGGCCCGCGGCCTGAACTGCGAGAAGGGGCCCACGGCGGATCCGTGCGGCGTCTGCGAGGCGTGCGTCGAGATCGCGCAGGGCCGCGACATCGACGTGCTCGAGATCGACGCGGCCACCAACACCCAGGTGGACAAGGTCCGCGAGGTCATCATCGCGGGGCTGGGCATGGCCCCCGTGCGCGACCGCTACAAGATCTTCATCATCGACGAGGTGCACCGGCTCTCGGCGCAGGCCTTCGACGCGCTGTTGAAGTCGATCGAGGAGCCGCCGCCGCACGTCGTCTTCATGATGGCGACGACGGAGATCGAGAAGGTGCCCGCGACGATTCAGTCGCGGTCGCAGGTCTTCGAGCTGAAGACGATCGGCGTCAGCCAGATCGCCGATCAGCTGCGGCGCATCGCCGACGCCGAGCACATCCACGTCGACGATGCCGCGCTCATGCTCGTCGCCCGGGCCGGCGACGGCAGCATGCGCGACGCGCAGAGCGCGCTCGACCAGGTCATCGCATTCACCGGCGCCACGATCTCGGCCGACGACGTGACCACGGTGCTGGGACTGGTGCGGCGCGACCTGCTCATCGAGATGGCCGAGGCCGTGGGCCGCGAGGACGCCGGGGCGGTCTTCGAGCTCGCGGGCCGCGCCGTCGAGGCGGGCTACGACCTGCGCCTCGTCATCCGGGAGCTGTCGCGCCTCGCCCGCGACATCATGGTCGTCGGGCTCGACCGCTCGCGCCTGAACGATCCCGAGATCGCGACCGAGTCCGAGCGCGAGCGGCTGCAGGCGCTGGCGGCGGGATTCTCGCCCGAGGACCTGATGCGCGCGTTCGACGTGCTCACGAAAGCCGACGCCGACATCCGGGCGGCCGCGCAGCCGCGGTACCACCTCGAGATGGCGCTCCTGCGCTGGATTCACCTCCGACGGCTGGTGCCCCTCGCCGAGCTGATCGACGGGCTCGAGAAGCCTGGTCCGGCGCCGGGCCGTCCGGCGGCGCCATCCGGCGCGCCCAGATCGCCGAATCCCCAGACGAAGCCGGCCCCCCGCGGGCCGGCGGCATCGGCCGCGGCGGTCCGCGCCGTCGAGGCTCGACGGACCGACGCCGCGCCGGCGCCGGACGTCGCTTCCGACGACGGCCGCGGCGCGCAGCCCGCGTTGGCGCAGCCGGTGGAGATCGCCGGATTGAAGGACGCGCTGCTGGCCGAGATTCAGAAGTCGAAGAAGTTCTTCTACGGCACCGTCGTCGCCCAGGCGCAGAAGATCGACATCGATCGCGACCGGGTCGTGTTCACGTTCGCGCCCCAGCATCGCGCCCTCCGGCAGCAGCTCGACGCGGCGCGATCCTGGCTCGAGGACGTGGCGTCGCGGCTCGCCGGGGCCCGGATGACCGTGGCCGGCACCGAAGGGACCGCCGCGCCGGCGGCCCGCATGGGAGGCGGTCCGGCGTCGGGTCAGGCGCCCGCCCCGGACCGGCAGGCCGTCCTGAAGCAGCAGGCGATGGCCGATTCGGGCGTGCAGGCGATGCTCGACGTATTCGCCGCCGAGATCAAGGAAGTCGAGGAGATGTAGGGACCAGGCCATGAACATTCAGCAGATGATGAAGCAGGCCCAGCAGATGCAGGACCGGCTCCAGAAGCAGATGGCGGAGATGCGCGTCGAAGCCACCTCCGGCGGAGGCATGGTCACCGTGGTGATCAACGGCGCGAAGCAGGTCCTGTCCCTCAAGATCGACCCCGAGGCGGTCTCGAAGGACGACGTCGAGATGCTGCAGGATCTGATCCTGGCGGCGATCAACGACGCGCACCGCAAGGCCGACGAGGCCATGTCGCAGCAGATGCAGGGGCTGATGGGCGGCCTGAGGATTCCCGGCCTGTCCTGATGACGAGACCCGACCCGCTCGCCAAGCTCATCGAGCAGCTGCAGCGGCTCCCGGGAATCGGTGCCAAGAGCGCGCAGCGGCTCGCCTTCCACGTGCTCAAGACCCCACGCGAGGAGATCGAGCGCCTCGCCGACGCGATGCGCGAGGTCAAGGACCGCGTCACCTACTGCTCCGTGTGCAGCAACATCACCGACACGGATCCCTGCTACTTCTGCACCCACCCGGGCCGCGACCGCCGCGTCATCTGCGTCGTCGAGGAGCCGGAGAACGTGACCGCCATCGAAAAGACGAAGGACTTCAAAGGCAGCTATCACGTCCTGATGGGCGCGTTGTCGCCGCTGCACGGCGTCGGGCCAGACGACCTCAAGATCAAGACCCTGCTCGGGCGCGTGGCGAACGGCGGCGTCGAGGAAGTGATCCTGGCGACCAACCCGAACGTCGAAGGCGAGGCGACGGCCATCTACCTGGCGCGGCTGCTGAAGCCGCTCGGTGTCAAGGTGACCCGCATCGCCATGGGTGTGCCGGTGGGCAGCGATCTCGAGTACGCCGACGAGGTCACGATGCACAAGGCGCTCGAGGGGCGGCGCGAGCTGTAATCAATTTCAGGTTCAAGGTTCCGGGGTTCAGGGTTCAAGGTTCCGGTTCCCGGTTCCAGGTTCCGGGTTCCGGGTTCCAGGTTCCAGGTTCATGGGTGCGTGCGCAGGCCGCGGCGGACGAAGAGCAGCGTGCCCACAGTCGTCCAGACGATGATCCGGGTCTTGCGGACGATGGCGAGGGTGGCGCCGGGGGCGGGGCCGTAGCCGAGCAGGGTGGTGAACGCGCCGGTGCCGAGCTCGGCCACGCCGAACTGCAGCGGGACGAACTTGAACACCACCGTGATGAGCCGGTTCGCCCCCTCCAGGATGAACGACGTGAGCAGCGGCGGGGGCGCGCCCTGCATCATCCACCAGGTCAGGTGCACCTCCAGCACGCCGAGCGCGTGGAAGCCGAGTTCGCACGCGAGGAGCGGGACCAGCGTCCGCCGCCGGCGCGCGGCAAACGTATAGACCTCGTGCTCGAGCGCCCGCACGCGATCGAGCCGTGCATGGATGGCGGAGTCGCGGGGCGCGAGCGCCGCCAGGGCCCGGCTCACGATCCGTGGGCGCCGCCAGAGAATCACCAGCGCGAGCGCCAGCGCGGCGAGAATGGCGGCGACCGCTGCCTCGCTGGCCTGCCGAAGCGACCCCGGCAGCTCGAAGCTGAACAGCAGGGCCAGCATCGCCGTCGCGATCATGCCTGCGACGGTGAACGTGTAGATCAGGTTCTCGACGGCGAGCGCAGTCAGCGCCGGCGCGAGTGGAACGCCCTCCCTGACGAACGCCGCTTTCGCGGGCTCGCCGACGAGCGGGCCGAGCGGCGTCAGATTCCCGAATGCATCCCCCGAGACGACCGCCAGGAAGGCGTTGCGCAACGAGAGCCGGTACGGCGGTTCGAGGCACACCCTCCAGGCGGCCGCCCGGGCGAGAAATCGCAGCCCGCCGATTGCCACGATCAGCGCGAGGCCCCAGCCGACCTGCCGGAGCCCGCCCCAGATCTCGGCGGCTCCTACCCGCTGGACGAACCACGCGAAGAGGGCGACGCCGACGAGGGAAGTCACCACGCCGAGCGCGGAGAGTCCGCGGCGCAGGGGCGGCGAGTTGGAAGTGGTCACTGGAAGCGGCCTCGGGGACGGCCGCCGGTCGGCCCGCACGAGGCGATCATATAATCGGCGGCTATGCTTCCAGCGTCCCTGCAGACGCCGGCAGCGGTCATCCTGCTGGTTGGAGGGCTGCTGTCGTGTTTCGCTGGCTACCGGATCTTCCGCGTCGTCCTCGGGATTTACGGGTTCATCCTCGGGGCGCTGGCGGCCAGTTCGGTGATGGGGACGGAGCAGACGGTCTGGATGGTGGTGGCGGCCGTCGTCGGCGGGCTCGTCGGGGCGCTGATCCTGATTGGCGCGTACTTCGTGGGCGTCGCGCTCATCGGGGCCGGGATCGGCGCGCTCGTCGTCAACGTGGTCTGGGCGGCGCTCGAGCGCGAGCCGCACGTGGCGGTGGTGATCCTGTTCGCCGTCGCGGGTGCGCTGGGCGCTCTCGCGCTCCAGCGCTATGTCATCATCGTCGCGACGGCCTTCGGCGGCGCCTGGACGGCGCTGCTGGGCGCCCTGACGCTGGCGGGGGACCGTGTGGCGGCCGAGGCCGCCGCGAAGAGCAACGTGTGGCTGGCCTATCCGATGAACCCCGCGCCGGGACAGCAGTGGGTCCTCGTGGTCTGGCTGGCGCTCGGGGCTGCGGGCGTGATCGTCCAGCTGTCGGTCACGGCCCGGGGGAGAAAGTAGGTGGCGCAGGTCCAGCCGGGGGCGGACCTCTGCCGACGGTCAAAGAGTGATGAAGGAGCATCTGATGGCGACGTTTTCGAGGCACGTGGACGTGGACTGGTCGGGCTCGATCATGGAAGGCAAGGGGACGGCGAAAGCGGGCACCGGCGCGTTCGAGCTGCCGGTGACGTTCCCCTCGCGAATCTCCGAAAGCGGGCCGGGGACCAGCCCCGAGGAGCTGATTGCGGCCGCGCACGCTGCCTGCTACGCGATGGCGCTCAACGCGACCGTGGGACGCAAAGGCGGGTCGATCGGGCGGACGCGCGTGACCGCCACGGTCAGCGCCGACAAGGGCGATGCCGGCATCACCATCACGACCTCGAAGCTGCAGGTCGTGGCCGAGGGCCTGCAGGGAATCGATCGGGGCCAGTTCGCCGAGGTCGCACGGGAGGCGGAGAGCAAATGCCCCGTCTCGAACGCCCTCCGCGGGTCGCTGCGGATCGAGCTCGACACGAAGGTCGTGTGACGTGCGCGCGGGCTTCGGCGGCGCGCTGATGACGCTGGCGATGCTCGCCGCTGGAGCACCGGCGGGGGCGCAGACCGTGGACGTCGCGCCGTTCGTGGGGTACCGCTTCGGCGGCGAGTTCTTCGAGACGGTGACCGGGCAGGAGGTCGATCTCGACGGCGCGCCCACGCTGGGCGTCGTCGTGAACGTGCCGTTCCGCGACGACCTGCTCGTGGAGGCCCTCTTCACGCACCAGAAGGCCGACGTGGTGGTGCCTTCGTCGTCCGGTGTGCCGACGCTGTTCCCCGTGAGCGTGGATCACTGGATGGGAGGTGGGCTGCGCGAGATGGGGCGCGGCCCGGCGCGGCCCTTCCTGACCGGGCTGCTCGGCATCACGCGATACGGAGTTCCGGGCGACAACGAGATTCGCTTCACGGTGGCCGCCGGCGGAGGCATCAGGCTGTTTCCGACACGCCACCTGGGCGTGCGGCTCGAGGGCCGTCTCTTCGCCACGTTCGCCGACATCGAGGGCCGCGCCATCGCGTGCGCGCCCGGCGCGGGATTCTGCCTCTTCGCGCTCGACACGGACGTGCTGTGGCAGGCGGAGTTCAAGTCCGGCCTGGTGGCGTCGTTCTGAGCGCAGCTTCCGCCTAAAGGCGGAAGCCACGAGCTATCGGGGCGGAAGCCACGAGCGGAGCTATCGGGCGCGCCGCCCGGACGTCACCGCGCGGCGCCGAAGACGAAGCCGATCGATCGCTCGATCGGATTGAAGAACGAGCCGTAATCCGGTGACGTCAGGTTGTTCTGGACGTCGCGCGAGGCGGACGCGCCGAAGATGTTGTAGACCTTGAGACCCGCGCGGAAGCGGTATTTCTTGACCCGCCAGGGCCGGGCGATCGTGAAGTCCAGGTTGCGCACGGCGGGCAGACGCCCGGCGGTGCTGCGGGGCCCCACGAAGTCCAGGAACTCGTCCACGGCAGACCACGGAAAGCCCGAGCGGAGCTCGAGGACCGGCGCGAAGTCCCACTCGCCGGGCAGGCCGAAGCTCCCTCTCAGGAGCAGCCGGTGGCGGACGTCGGTGGGGCTGAGCGCGTTCTCGTTCGGGCGGACGATCGGGTTGCGGAGGTTGCCGTAGAACTGGTCGTAGTTGTTCGCGTCGGCTGTGCCCTTCGCCCAGACGTACGAAACCGTGAGATCGCGGCGCTCGCCACCGAGATAACGCGTGGTGAACTCGAGCTCGCGATAGCGCGAGGTGCCGCCGCTCGACAGCTGGAGCTCGCCGGCAGCCGGGTCCGGCGTCAGTACGTACTCGTGCGAGCCGCGGCGATCGAGGTAGGCGAGCTTGGTCAGCCAGCGCCGGCCGAATCGCTGGTTCCACTCGACGTTCCCCACTTCGGCCTCCGGCGTGCGCAGCGTGTCGTGGACCACGTTCCGGTACGAGACCGGGGGGCCGAGCGGCGAGCCGTCGGGTGCAAAACGCGTGACCACGCGCGACTCGAACGCGGGGAACGCCTCGACGTTGAGCGGCGCCCGCTGGACGAACTTGCCGAACCCGCCGCGCAGGATCGCGCGGCCCTCGGGCAGGATGGCGACGGCCGCACCCGCGCGGGGTGACCAGTTGACGCGCTCGACCACCGCGTCGCGATCCATGCGGAGGCCCAGCTCGAGCGTGAGCCGGGAGCCGAGCCGCCAGCGATCCTGCGCGAAGAGGGCGAACTCCACGCCGCTGATCTGCTGCTCGCTGCGTCCGGAGAACTCGGTCAGCTCCGCGAGGGAGCCGTCCAGGCGGCGGACCTCCACCGGACGGCTGAGGCTGAACCCGTCGAAGTGGGAGCGCTGCATGTCGCTCCCGACCTTGAAGACGTGCTGTCCGCGCCACAGATCGCTGGAGAAGCTGAGCGCCTCGACCCACTGGAAGCTCGAGACCTCGCGCTCCTGATCGTTGAAGAAGGCGCCGCCCTGCGTCTGCGGCGCGTAGATCATCGGTCCGCTCCCGTCGGTGTTGACGTTGATCTCGAACCACCGGCCCGCCACCGTCGATTCGATCACGATGTCCGGGGTGAGCGAGAACCGGTCCACCAGGCCGGTGGACCACCCGCTCTGATTGAAGTCCGGCGTCACCTCCGGCGGCCGGAAGGTGTGCATCGTGACTCCCTCGATTTCCCGCGGGAACGAAATGAGGCCGCCACCGAGGATGTGCCTCGACGAGAGCACCGTGTCGACCCGGGTGAAGGAGTCGAAGCTCGTCACCTCGATCTCGGGTTCGTCCGGCAGGCTCTTCACGGGCGTGGCCACGTAGCGGAACTGGAAGTCCTGCGAGAGAAAAGCCCTGTCGCGCTTGAGCGGTCCCCGGACCGAGAACCGCGGCTCGAATCCGCGGATCCGCGTGAACCCCTTCCCGATGCGCGGGATCAGGTTCCCCGGCTTGATCTCCCAGTCGTTGGTGCCGCGCCGCGTGCGGATCTGCGTCACGCTCGTGGTGAAGCGCCCGAACTCGGCCGCGAAGGGGTTGGCGAGCACCTCGACCGACTCGACGCTCTGCGCCGGCAGCTCGAGATCGAAGTCACCCGTCGAGGGATCGTTCATGCTCGCGCTGCTCACCTGCAGGGCACCCTGCGTCGGCTGTCCCCCCTTGATGCGCAGCCGGCCGTCCGGCCCCCGGACGACGCCCGGGAGGAGCGGGAGGAGGCTCTGGAAGTCGTCGCCCGTGAGCGGCGCCACGTCGAGCAGCGATCCCGCGAGCATGTCGCTCATCGACACGGGCTGCACGCTGTCGGTCGGAGACGGCGTCTGGGCGCGGACCTCCACCGTCGGCAGCACGAACGTGAGCTGGATGTCGAGCAGCACCTGCACGACCTCGCCGGTCCTCACCTCGAACACCGGGGAATTCCTGGCAATGAACCCGGCGCGCTCCGCGTTGACGATGTAACGGCCCGCGGGGACGTCGGGGAAGGTCACCTGGCCGATCAGATCGCTGATCGTCCTGGCCAGCACGGCGTCGTCGCCTTCGGCGCGCAGCTGGACCTGCACGCCGGCCAGGTGCACCGTGCCTTCGAGGGTGGTGATGGTGACCATCACGCGTCCCGTGCCTGGCTGCTGGGGAGGCGAGGGCTGCTGCGCGCCGGCGGCCGGCCGGGACGCGGCGACCAGCACAGCCAGGAGCATCACGATCTGTATCTGCCCGGCGAGGGTGGAGCGAATCCCTCCTGGGACGGCGGGGCCCGTCACGCGACGCCCGGCCATCAGCGCCTCGGCTCTCCGACGTCGGGCCTCGGCGCTTCGTCGAGGGATGGGTTCTGAAGCATGGTGCCTGTTGTGGTGCTCCGCGCCACACCCCGGTCCGGGCAAGCGTGCGGACTACTCTATCTGAGTCGGCGCTGACGGAAAAACATGGGCGCCTCCGATTTTCCGGAGGCGCTCACGGCCTGCCGGCGACGGCCCCGCGATCCACGGCCTGATTCGCGCGCCCTTCGTCGCTGTGCCGTCCCGGCCAGGCCTGCGGATGCAACTCAGACGCCATGCATTCGCCGTTGCCATGGCATGGGGAAGGGGATGGAAAAGGGAAACGGCGAAAGGGAAGAAGAGAGCCTCCGTGGAGCAGCGCTGAGAGCCGCGCAGCCAGAAGGCTCCGAGATCCGTTCCGGCAGCCCGTGCAACTGACGAAGGGCTGGGCGGGTGAACGGCGAGGCGAGCTGCATCCGGGGAAGCGGGCGCCACAGCCGGCAGCCCGGCGGTCATCCCGCCGGCCTGCTGCGCGGGCTGTGGCGTACCCGACTGCGCGCGCTCACTGCTTCTCGAATACCAGCGTGCTCTTGACGGTGCGACCCTTGCCGTCGACGCCTGACGATGCGACCGTCAGTGTCTTGCCGTCCTCCGAGACACTGACGCCGTTGACCAGCGTTTCCTTCCCCGCCAGCTTGAAGGTTGCCCTGGTCGTGTTGGCGCTCACGCGTCTGAGCGACACCACGTCCGCGTTGGGGTTGTTCCCGCTAAGCTTGTATTCCTCCCGGTCGAAGTTGGCCGTGTAGCCCCATTTGATGGGCGTGCCGTCGGCTTCCAACCCGGTGACGGAGACCTTCCGGCCCGTGCCGTCCGGCGCGATCGTCGCCGTCATCTCCTTTGGTGGCGGGCCCGGGCTGAACGTCGATTTGGCGACGTTCAACTTCCACGTGCCGAATGCCGGATCGGTGGCCTGTGCCAGCACGATAGCTGCCCCGCAGATCGTGAACGCCAGAGTACCCGCCGCGAGCCCGTGGACACGCCTGCGACAACCGCCTGCAACCATGGCGAACCTCCCGACGCGATGAGGTCTGGACCGGCACGCGGCCGCTTCCACGTGCCGGCTCAGCCGTGAAGAACCTGCCGAGCCTACACCCGGCCGGGCGGGGGCGTCAAACACCGGTGCCGAAGGTCGCGGACGGCATGAGAGCATGCCCATCCACACTCGGCCGGGATCCTCGCCGGGTCTACGTGTCAGCGAGGCAGCGCGTGAGACCCGACGAGGCTCCGCCTCGCTGGTGAGGTCAAGGCTTTTTTCAGCGGCGGTTCGCCTTCGCGTACTCGATGGCCCACTCGCGCAGCGGCTGGCTCGTCTGGCCGAGCGCGGTCGCTTCGGCGGTGGCCTTGTCGACGTCCCAGTGATCGACCGCCAGTCGCTTGATCAGCCACATCGTGGCGGCACGGTTGCCGCCGGCGCAATGGATGAAGGCCGGTTCGGCTCCCTGCGTGGTGATGGCGTCCAGAAACTGCCCGGCGGCGGTCGGATCGGGCTTGCCGGCGAAGGGAACGTGGAAATACCGCAGGCCGGCCGACTTCGCGGCCGCCTCCGCCCTGTTGACCTCGGCGCCCGGTTCGTCGGCCAGCCGCAGGTTGATAATGGAGGCGAAGCCCATTTTCTTGATCTCGGGGATGGCTTCGGCCTCCGTGGCGCCGGCGCAGGCCACCGTGGTCTCCAGCCGCGCCAGGTTGCGGATCCCGGCCACCTGCTCCTTGGTCACCTGCCGGGCCAGCACGGATCCCGTGCCGGCAGCGGCGAGGCCCAGGAAGAGGGCAGCAGCGAGCGAGCTCGAGCGCATGGTACGATCTCCTTGTTCCGACGTGACGTCGGTCTGGCGGGATGCTGAAAGAGCGCATCCCGCGTGGGGAACCGGGAAAGGTAAGGCCGCCAGCTTTCAGCGGCCTGCCGGCCTCCGATCATACACGCCCGCGAACGGCCGCCGGGCCTTGCGCGTTCGTCTCCAGGTGCAGTCCGCATGACTTCTTACGATGGCGTCGTCCTGGAATCCATTGTCGAGACGGCCGACACGAAGACCCTCGTGCTCGACGTCGGCACGCACGTGAGCTACCGGGCCGGTCAGTACGTCAGCATCGATCCGCATCAGTTCCTCGGCCTTCAGAGCTTCGTGTCCTATCTCGAGAACGCGAAGGGCCGCCGCGAAGCGCCGCGCGCGTACTCGATGTGCTCGGCGCCGCAGGAGCCGTATCTCGCGATCACCGTCAAGGAGGAGGTGTACCACGCGGGCAAGACGCTCTATCCGCCGCTCCTCTCCGGGTTCCTGGTCCACAACCTCCGCGCAGGCGATCCCATCACCGTGCGCGGCTGCGCGGGAGCCTACGTGCTGCCCGAGGACGTCGAGTCGCGGGCCGAGCACGTGCTGCACGTCGTGGCCGGATCGGGGAGCGTGCCGAATCTCTCCATGGTGAAGGATTCGCTCTGCCGGCATCGCCGGCTCCGGCATACCTTCCTCTATTCCAACCGCACCTGGGATGACGTCATCTTCCGAGACGAGCTCGGACGGATGGAATGCGCCAATCGCGACCGTCTGCGCGTCATCCACACGCTCACCCGCGAGCCGGAGACCACGGCGCTGCCGGAAGGCGTCCGGCGCGGGCGGATTACCGAGCAGCTCCTGCGCGGCATCCTCGAGGAGGAGCCGACCTCGCTCATGTATCTGTGCGGGTCCGCGGTCACCGTCTGGGATCGGCGCGCGCATGCCGCAAAGGGCACGACACCGCCCCCGCAGTTCCTGGAGGGGATCAAGGCACACCTCGCTGCGATCGGGGTCCCGCCCGACCGCGTCAAGCTCGAGGCGTACGGTTAAGCGGCCCTGGAGGCTCGCAGCTGGCATCTCGCGAGTCGCGGACCGCTGGAAGCTGGACGCCGGGAGCCGCAGGGGGCGACCCTCGCCGGCGGCCCGCAATTACAACCTCGCACCGCCCCCGACGACTCTTGAAATCGGCGGCGCCGCGAGCTGCCCGGGCCCTCGTGAAACCCGCCTGATTCCGCGCATCTCCTGGCACGCCTCTTGAGCCCTGCACTGGGGACCGATGTTCCTCCTGCTGCTGATCCTCGTCGGCATCGTCTATTACTTCTCCACGCCGGACGAGCGTGCGCGCGCCTTCCACGCGGTCAGGAGCCTCCTGGAGAGGCTGCGCCACAGGGCGGCCAGCGCCCGTGCGCGGACCGATCCGTATGACGAGGTCCTTCGCGGATGCACACGGCGACCGATCGTCACGCCGGCGATCGCCGCGCTCAACCTCCTGATCTTCCTGCGCGTCGCGGGCGCAGGCGTGTCGCCCGCGGACGGCGAGGCGCTCGTCGCCTTCGGTGCCAGCTTCGGCCCACGCACCACCAATGGCGAGTGGTGGCGCCTCGTCTCGGCGGCGTTTCTCAATGCCGGGTTGTTCCAGCTCCTCATCAACACCGCCGGGCTCTTTCAGCTTGGCATGCTGCTCGAGCGGCTGGTCGGGCACGCGAGCCTGGCGCTGGTGTATCTCGCTGCCGGTGCCATTGCCGCGGTGTTCTGCCTCTCGTCGCATCCCGTGGAAGTCGTGTACGGCGCGTCCGGTGCGGTGCTTGGACTCTACGGCCTCTTTACTGCGGTGCTGGTGTGGATGACGCTCCGGCGATCCCCCCTGATGGTTCCCGTGAGCACCTTGAGGCAGCTGGCCCCCCCGGCCGGCCTCTTTCTGCTCTATGCGGCTGTCGGTGGAGGGCCCGAAGCTGCCGGACGCATCCCGGGTCTGCTCACCGGGTTTGCCTGCGGACTCCTGCTCGCATTCCGTGTGGGGGAGCAGCAGACCTCGATTCGTCAGCTCGGCCTGGCGGCGGGCGCCCTGGCCGCCGTCCTGGCCGTGTGCGCCGTGCCCCTGCGGGGCCTCGCCGACGTCCGCCCGGAAATCGCCCGCGTGCTCGCGCTCGAGGAAGAGACGACGACCGCGTACAGAAAGGCAGTCGACCAGTTCCGGCTGGGGGCCGTTCCCGCAGAGGCGCTGGCGCAGCTGATCGACCGGACCATCATGCCGGAGCTGCAGGCGGCGCGCTCGCGCCTGAGCGCGCTGGCCGGTGTGCCCGAAGAGCACCGGCCGATCGTCGCGCGAGCCGACGAGTACCTGCGCCTCCGCGGCGAGAGCTGGCGGCTGCGGGCAGATGCCCTCCACGGCGCCAGCATGACGAACCTTCGAAAGGCCGATGCCGCCGAGCGCGCATCGCTCGACGCCTTCGCGCGGATTCGTCCCGAGGACATGCCGTAGGGTCTGACCGGGTGCTTCGTGGCGTCAGCTCCGGAACGCAGCGCCCTGATGGCAACGCGAGGCCTGCGCGAATCGGCAATGTGGCGCCGGCGGCAACGCACCCGCCTCGGATGTCCGCCCGGAGTCCTGTCGCGGACGACGCGCCAGGCAGGTAGCACAGCAGGTCAGGAGGACCACCACGATGACTCGTTCGATGTCCGTTGTCGCCGTCGTTCTGTTCGTGTTCCCCTCGTTGGCTGGCGCGCAGACGGCCGAGTTCACGATCCGCGAGGCATCAGCCAGCGTGCACAGGTCGCCGAGCACCGGCAGCCCGGTGATCGGGCGTGCGCCACGTGGCGCCGTGCTGGACGTGACCCGCGAAGTCGGAGACTGGGTTCGCGTCGCGTGGGCCGGCAGCGAGGATGGCGCCGGCTACATCCACATGCGCTTCGGGTCGCTCTCGCGAAAGGCCGGCGCGTCTGGAGCAGCCGTCGCGCCGATGATTGCGATGGCTCCCCCGCAGGCCGCACCTCTCCCCGCGGGGGGCGGGGAGGTCCGGTCCACGATGCCAGCGACGGCGGCCGCCACCACGTACGTGGTCCGGCCTGCACACACCATCGGGCTGGGCGGGCTGGTTGCGGGATCCGGCCCCGCATTCGGCGCCACGGCCCGCGTCTGGTCGAGGAATCGGTTCGGCGTGCAGTTCGAGCTGTCGCGTTCGACTTCGACCAGCGCCGGCCTGCCCGACCAGGTGACGACCGTCGAGTTCGCGCCGAGCGTCACTTACTGGCTGGCCGATTCGGTGTCGGACTATCTCTGGATCCGCCCGTACGTCGCCGGCGGCATCAGCATGCTGCGCTCGAGCCTTGGCGGCATCAGCCCCGACTCCGCGTCGATGACCGAGAGCTCCATGGCTTACCGGACCCATGGCGGCGCCGAGGTGACGTTCTCGAGCGTCCCGAAGTTCGCCGTCACGGTCGACGCCGGTTACCGCACGCACACGACGCCGTTCGTCGGCCATGAGCTGGGCGGCTTCGGCTTCACGTTCGCGGCGCACTGGTACGTCAGGTAGGAGGGTTCCTGGTGCCTGGTTCCTGGTTCTTGGTTCCGGGTTCCGGGTTCCAGGGTTCCAGGTTCGGGGTTCCAGGTTCCTGGCTCTACTGGTTCTGCTGGTTCCTGGTGCCTGGTTCGCGGCTCGGAATCCGAACGGCTGAGCCAGTCAATATGCGACTGACCGGTGCGGTTGTACCCGTTCGCCGTGCGCGCCGACGTTGGCTGCCGGGCGCGGAAGTGTCGCCCCCCTCCCCTTCACCAACGCCACAGCCTCCAGGAATGGATGCGTGACGTTCCGACGCTCGACCAGGTGCAGAGCCCAGGCACCGGAACCCGGAACCCGGAACCAGGAACCGAACCCGGAACCAGGAACCCTGAACCTGGAACCCAGCGTTACTGAAGCCTAACCAATTCCATAGAACCGGCGTGCAGCTCTCCGCCGTATCGTCACCTTAGTTGCCCACCCGCCTGCGCGGGTCTCGCCGGAGCGCCTGCGGCGCGAAGGCGGAAGCGGGGATCGTGGGGCCCTGCGAGCGACGGCGATGGCGGGGCCCCCGGCGCGCGTTCTTCGCGCGCTGGGGTGGGGGTGGGGGGGCCGGCGGGGCGAATCCCGCCGGTTTCCCTTTAGAAAGGGGCGGGCCAGCTGACACGCGGAGGAGAGTGGCATGGCATTGATGGTGACGGATTCGGTGACCTCGGGAGAGCGGGTGCGCTACGGCGCCGGCGGTGGGATCTACAAGATCGTGGCGACCCCGGCCGAAACGGGCAATACCCATTTCGCGTTCGAAGCGATCGAGCCGCCCGGCGGCGGACCTCCCCTGCACATCCATACCCGCGAGGAGGAGTATTTCCTCGTGCTCGAAGGGGAGATCACCTTCTACATCGGCGACCAGGTGAAGAGGGGGCGCGCCGGCGAGTCGGCGTTCGTGCCGCGTGGCGTGCCGCACTGCTTCAAGAACTGTTCGGATCAGGTCGCGCGCCTGCTCGTGCTGTTCACGCCCGGGGAGATCGAAGGCTTTTTCGAGTATGGCGCCGCGGTCGACGGGGGCGCCCCCACGGAGGAGGTGTTGCTCGCCCGCCTGGTGGAGCTGGCCCCGAAGTTCGGGCTCGAGGTGGTCGGGCCATCGCCCCTCTGAGCGCGGATTTGCGCGGTTTCCTTTTCACGGGACGCGGATTTGCGCGGGTCTCTTTTCACGGGACCCGCTGCCTTTTCCTGTTCCTGGACTCGGACGCGGGGAGATCGATAATGCTGCCAGATGTCTCTCCCCCTGCGTGCGCTGGGAGCCGGCGTGCTGCTCGGCCTGCTGCCGGCGTTGGCGGCCGGGGCCGGACAGGACCTGCCCCGCCGCGCCAGGGCCGCCTACGATCGAGCGCTGGCGCTCGAAGCGGCCGGTGACTTCTCTGCCGCCCTGACGCTCCTGTGGGAAGCGGCCGGGCTGGCGCCGCGTGATCCCGACATCCAGCGCGGGCTCGGCGATGCACTCGAGCGCCTTGGCGCCCTCGATGCCGCCGTCGACGCCTACCGGCGTGCGCTCGCCGAACGGCCTGACGATCCTCGCACGTCCGATCGGCTGATCCTGACGCTCGTGAAGGCCGGCAAGGGGGACGAGGCGGTGGCGCGCGCGCGGGCGCTCGTTGCGGCCAGGCCGGACGATCCTGCCCGGCACTTCACGCTGGGGCTCGCGCTCTCGGAGCAGCACGTGGACGAGGCGCTCGCCACGTTCCGGCGCGTCCTGGAGCTTTCGCCCCGACATGCGCTCGCGCGCTACAATCTCGCGCTCGTGCTCAAGCGGTCGGATCGTCTGCAGGAGGCGGCCGACGAGCTGCGGCGCTCGCTGGCCATCGAACCGAGGGCCGAGTCGCACTACAGCCTCGGGGTCGTCGAGTGGCACCTCGGCCGCGCAGACCCGGCCGTCGCCGCGCTGCGCGAGGCGCTCGCCCTGCAGCCCGGGTACGCCGACGCGCATTACACGCTCGGCGCCATACTGAAGGAGAAGCGCGATTGGAAGGGGGCGGCGCAGGCGCTGCGCCGCGCGATCGCCCTGCGACCTGATCTGTGGAGCGCGCACTACACGCTGGCCCGCGTGCTGGAGCTTTCGGGTGATGCCGCCGCGGCCCGCGCGCGCCTGGCCGAGGCCGAGCGCCTTCGCGGGCGCGCGCAGCTGGAACATGAAGCGCTGGTCTGGACGTCGGTCGGCATCGAGCGTCTCGACGCCGGCGACCCGCTCCGCGCGCTCGATCTCTTCCGCCGCGCGACCGCCACCTTCGACGCCTACGCGCCCGCTCACTACCAGCTGGGCCGCGCTCTCGCGGCGCTCGGCGAGCCGGATGCCGCGCGCGCCGCCTTCGCGAGGGCCTACGAGCTCAACCCCAGCCTGGTTCCCCCGACTCGTTTCTGACCTTCTCATACTCCAACTCCAGTACCATGCGCGCCGCGGGCGCAGCTTGCGCGTGGGCAGGCACGCCCGAACGTCACGGGTACGGACTTGTCACTGGCGATGGGCAGTTGTATAAAGCCTCGCGCGCAATGCGATGGCGAGCAGCACGGGCAGATCGCAGCTGTGCTGTTTCCGCATGACGGCGGAACGCTCGTCGATGCATGCGCGGGGGAGGAGAGCTCATGAGGAAGCTTGTGATGCACTGCGGCTCGTGCCTCGCGGTGCTGCTGCTGGCTTCGGCCGGCGGCGTGGCGGCGCAGGAGTTCCGCGCCACGGTGAAAGGACGCGTCGTCGACACCAGTCAGGGCGCGCTGCCCGGCGCCACGGTGACAGTGACGAACGTGGACACGAACGAGGTCGCGACGGCGGTCACCAACGCCCAGGGGGAATACAACATCCCCTTCCTTCGTCCGGCCGCCTACACGCTCAGCGTCGAGCTGAGCGGGTTCCAGAAGTACACGCAGAGCGGCATCCGCCTGCAGGTCGGAGAGATCGCTGACATCAACGTCCAGCTCTCGGTCGGCGGCGTCACCGAGGAGGTGACGGTGAACGCCGAGTCGCCGCTGCTCGAAACGAGCAACGCGAGCCGCGGCACGGTCATCGACAGCCAGCGCATCGCCGAGCTGCCGCTGCAGTCGCGCAGCCCGATGGCCCTCGCCACGCTCGTCGCCGGCGTCAACTACAACGCCCAGGCCGTCTACCTCCGGCCGTTCGACAACGGTGCCCTCGCCGACTGGTCGATGAACGGCGGGCAGAACCGCAACAACGAGTTCCTGCTCGACGGCGCGCCGAACAACGCCAACCAGGGCGGCAACAACATCGCCTACGTGCCGCCGGCCGCGGCGGTCCAGGAATTCAAGGTGGCGATCAACTCCTACGACGCGCAGTACGGCCGCACCGCCGGCGGGGTCGTCAACATGTCGCTCAAGACGGGCACGAACAGCTTCCACGGCGAGGTCTACGACTTCATGCGGCGCAAGGCCCTCGCCGCCAACTCGTTCCTCCTCAACTCGCGGCAGGCGCCGAAGACCGATCAGTACATCGATCAGTACGGGTTCAGCGTGGACGGTCCGGTCATCATCCCGAAGCTCTACAACGGCCGGAACAAGACGTTCTTCCTCTTCAACGGCGAGAAATATCGCGAGGGCACGCCGGCCCCGCTCTTCGCCACGGTTCCGACGCCCGCGATGAAGACCGGCGACTTCAGCGGTCTCGTGGATGCGTCCGGACGTCTGATCACCATCTACGACCCGGCGACCGGCCGGGATGTGAACGGCGTGTGGACACGCGATCCGTTTCCCGGCAACCGGATTCCCGCCGATCGCATCCACCCGACGGCGCGCGCGATCATGGCGTACTACCCGGATCCCAACGGCACGACGGCCGGCGTGGCGCCTTGGCAGCAGAACCTGCATTGGGCCGAGCACTTCAACCGCGACCTGTTCTGGAACTGGGTCGGGAAGGTGGACCACAATTTCAGTCCGAACGATCGCGCGTACTTCCGCTGGGGCGAGAACGAGCGGAACGAGGTCGGCAACAGGGGGACGAACGCCATCCGCACCGGTCCGGCCCAGAGTGGCCAGCTTCCGCTCTGGCGCGCCAACCGCGCGCTGGTCGGCGACTGGGTGCGCATCTTCGGCGCCGGGACCGTCTTCAACCTGCGCGCCAGCTACACCTACTTCCTGGAGTGGAGCTATTCCGAGCATGCGATCGGTTTCGATGCGACGGAGTTCTGGCCCTCGAGTCTCATCGAGCAGATGCCAAGCCGGGCGATCGGCGGCATCTTCCCCGTCATCAATATCGAGCAGTTCCAGACCATGTCGCGCGGCTCGGCGCCCAACCGGAACCGCATCTACACGGTTCAGCCCAACGTGTCGCTGACGCGCGGGAGCCACAACATCCGCAGCGGTCTCGACATGCGGTGGACCAACGTCTTCAACGAGAACTACAACAACTCGGGGGGCAATGTGTCGTTCACCCGTGCCTTCACCCGCAGCACGCTGAACAGCACGAACGAGCTGGAAGGCAACGCTTTCGCCTCGTTCCTGCTCGGCGCGCCGAGCAGCGGCCAGGTGGATGTCAACCCCGCTCCTCACTACAAGTGGTTCTTCCTGGCGCCGTGGATCCAGGACGACTGGCGGGTGAGCGACAGGCTGACCCTGAACCTCGGGTTCCGCTGGGACTTCAACGGCTCGGTGACGGAAGAAGACAACATGCTGAACTACGCGTTCGATCCGACGATCGTCAATCCGGTCTCGGCGCTCGTCGGTCAGCAGGTGATGGGAGGGGTCAGGTTCGCCGGCGTGGACGGCGCCCCTGAGCGGCCGTGGAAGTACGACAAGAACAACTTCCAGCTCCGCGCCGGCGGGACGTATCAGATCAACGACAGGACCGTGCTCCGTGGCGGATACGGCAAGTACTTCATCAACCCGACCAGTCAGTCGTTCAACAACGGGTTCAGCCAGTCGACGCCCATCATCGCGTCGTTGGACGACAACCGCACACCGACCTACCTGCTGGGGAACCCCTGGCCTGGCGGGATTCAGGCTGCGCCCGGAAGCTCGCTGGGCCCCTTGACGTTCCTCGGGCGAAATCCGAGCTTCTCGAACCCTGACTTCATCGTGCCGAGCGTTCACCAGTTCTCCATCGGCGTGCAGCGGGAGCTGCCGTGGCGCGTGTCTCTCGATATCACCTACGCCGGCAGCCGCAGCTACGACATCGAGGGGAACTTCGGCGGTTTCAACGAGCCTTCGGCCGAGTTCCAGCGACAGTGCGACGTGACTCAGGGAGGCAGCAGGAGCTTCTGCGATCAGTTGCTGCCCAACCCGTTCCTCAACGTGCCAGGGTTCGAGGGCACGACGCGCTTCACAAACCGGACGCTGTCGCGGTTCGAGCTCAACCGGCCGTTCCCTGCCTTCAGCGGCTGCAACATTGGTACAACGACCAATTGCTTCAACATGAACCAGCAGAACCTGGGCCGCATGTGGTACGACTCGCTGCAGTTCGTGGCGAACAAGCGCTGGGCGAGGGGGGTCACCATCAACGCCGGCTACACCTGGGTGCCGCGGTGGACGGAGGACGGCGCGAACACGACCACCGGCATCGGCAACGCCTACGTCGACGAGGTGTCGCTCCTCAGGAACCGGGGACCGTATTTCTCGCACCGCGAGCACCGCATCGTCGCGTCCGGGGTGTGGGAGCTGCCGTGGTACCGCAATCAGCGCAGCCTGACGGGTTACCTGCTCGGCGGCTGGTCGATCGCGCCGATGTTCGTCTACCAGTCGGGCCAGCCGTGGGATATGCCCGGCAACGTCGACCTGGCGCCGGGCGTCAGCCTCGACCAGATCGCGCTCGATGGCAAGAAGGAGGGGCAGTTCATCTACGGCGTGAAGCCGTGCATCGGGCAGCGGCAGGCCAACGGCACCTATGCGTTGCTGTCGGTGTCGACCGCCTACGGCTGCACGGAGCCGTACTTCCTGATCCGCGAAGCGTTCCAGCGCCGCACGGCGATGTTCCGCTACGACGAGTTCCGCCGGCCATCGTACTGGCAGGTCGACGTGAATTTCGCGAAGACGACGCCGATCACCGACGACGTGAGGTTCCAGGTGCGGCTCGAGGCGTTCAACCTCTTCAACAGTCCAATGTACGACGAGCGGCAGTACAACCAGACTACGTCGTCAGCGGACTTCGGGCGCATCAACCGCAACAGCACGGGCCAATCGAACTTCCAGCGCTTCGTGCAGCTGGGGTTCCGGCTGATCTTCTGATCGCGCGTGCCGGCCGGGGAGGTGCCCTCCCCGGCCGTCTTGTTCCCGCCGCCGCCCCTCGGCATCCCGCCCGGGATATCCTTCAGGGTCTGTGTCCTGCTCCCGTCGCTACCGGCCGTCGGAGGTCGCCTGGCGCGCGGGCGTCCTCGCCCTCGTTCTGGGGAGCGGCCCTCCCCTGGAGCTCCGGACGCAGCACGCTCCCGCGGCCAGGCGCCTCGCGTGGGACGACGTGGCGCCGATCCGGCCGATGCTGGAGAAGCGCGGGCTGACTGCAGCCAGCTTCGCCGGTTACGTGGACGATCTGCACCGCACGCACGCCGCCCGCGTCCGCGAGGGAGACCTCGACCATCTCGTCTTCTACATGCTGCAATCGCGGCGTTTCACCGACGTGCCGCCGCTCGAGCCGGCCCTCAGCGCGAAGCGCCTCGTCGAGCGCCTGGACGACCCGGCCCGTGAGGCGTTCCTCCGCAACCCGCAGACCGCGACGGCCCAGGTCGAGCCGCCCGTGCGGCTGCGTGCCGCGGCGCTGCTGGACGCGTTCGCTGCCGGGTCCCGAGACGCCCGGCTGCACTACTTCCGGGAGCTGGTCGCATCGGCCTTTCCGGATGCAGCGTCCCGGCAGACGGCGCTGGTCCGCGAGTATCTCCGTGTGATGCGCTTCGTGTACGAGAAGGAGTTCGTGGTCCCGCGCTCCTCCGGCGCGCCGGACGCGGTCGCGGCGCTCTATCGCGAACGGGGACTGAGCACGGACACGGCCATCGAGGCCGGCTATCTCGTATCGATTGGACTGGGCGTGGCGCGGTCACTCGACCCGGGCTTCCGCGTGAGGCGGGCGCTGGTGATCGGGCCCGGGCTGGATCTCGCGCCCCGCATGGCGATGCTCGAGGAGGGCCCGCCCGAGAGCTACCAGCCCTGGGCGATCGTCGACGAGCTCGTCGCGCTGCGGCTGTCCACGCTCGACGGCCTGGAGCTCGTCGCGGCCGACATCAACCCGCGGGTCGTCTCACATCTGGCTCGGGCGAGGGAGGCGCCGCCATCGCTGCTCCTCCTGACGGGCGTCGCGCAGACCGGCGACGTCCGTCTCGCCGCGGATTACCGAGATTACTTCGCGGGGCTGGGCCGGGCCATCAGCGCGCCCGGGTCACCGCCCGGTCCCCTGGACGTGCTGAACGGCCACCTGCGGAAGACCGTTCGGGTCAGCCCAGCCGCGGCGCAGGTGCTCCGGCCCGAGGCGCTCGACATCGTCGTCGAGCGGCTGCAGGGGCCGGCGTTCGATCTGATCGTGGCGACCAACATCCTGCCGTATTTCGATGACACCGAGCTGGCACTGGCGCTGGCGAACATCGCGGCCATGCTGGCGCCTGGCGGCGTGTTCCTGCACAACGAGCCCCGGCCCGCCATCGGCGACCTGGCGGAGTTGCTCGGCATGCCCTTCGAACAGTCACGCCACGCCACGATTGCCACGGTGGCCGGCGCCGCCGCGCCGCTGTACGACAGTGTGTGGCTGCATCGCAAGCCCCCGTTCCACCCCCACCAGCGTCCAGCTCGATCCGCTCCGGCGGAAGTAGAACGACGAGGGCCGAGACCAGCCCGGCTGCAACGGGTGCTTCGCGCTGATCGTGACCCCGACGAAGTCGCCAGCCAGCCCCGCCGGCGCGCGCGCCGACATCGCCGTGACGGTCTGCGCCTCTCCGGCGG
>DASPFV010000043.1:0-35378 GCA_035620975.1 Vicinamibacterales bacterium | reverse complement strand
ATGCCTGGCGGCGGGAAGCCGCTAATGCGGACGCGTTAGTCTAAAACAACTACACGGCCGCCGGATGAAGCGTATGGGTGGGGAACGTTCCAGTCAACTTGCTGATGGGAGGGTCGCTGATATGTCACAAGGCAGTAACATGACTATGCCGAAAGACATACATACCGCCGAGCTTACGCCCCATGTAAACGGCTGCAGCAGCTGAACTTACGTCTCGCGAAAAAGACGCCTGGAAAGTGATCCAGAACGTTACATCTCCAGCTGGACAATGCCGCGCTGAAGCGCCCGCGTCACCGCTTCGGTTCGATCGGTCGCCCCCAGCTTGCCGAGGATGCTGCTGACGTGGATCTTGACGGTGCCCTCGCTGATGTCGAGCGCGCTGGCGATTTCGCGGTTGCGACGCCCGCCCACGAGGAGCCGCAGCACTTCCAGCTCCCGCATCGAGAGCTGCGCGCCCGACACGCGGTCGGCCAGGCGGGCGGCCACTTCCGAGGGAATGTGGCGCTGGCCGGCGGCCGCCTTCCGGACGGCGCCGAGGAGCTCGTCCCGCTGCACCGACTTCACCAGGTACGCCATGGCACCGGCGTGGAGAGCGCCGTAGATTTCCTCGTCGCACACGTAGGTCGAGATCATCACGATCCGCGCGTCCGGGAACTCTGACCGGATGGCCTGCGTGGTCTGCGTGCCGGTCATTCCCGGCAGTCTCAGGTCCATCAGGGTGACGTCCGGGCGATGCATCCGGAACAGGGTGAGCGCCTGTTCACCGGTGGAGGCCTCGGCGCAGATGGTCATGTCCCGCTCGAGCGCAATGATGCTCGCCAGGCCCATGCGGACCAGATAGTGGTCGTCGACGAGCATGATCCTCAGCTTGTGCGCCATGACTCATCCAGTACGGCCGCCGGGCGCCCGCCGGCCTGACGGTCTGCAGGCACCGTGACCGTGAGGCGCACGCCGGCCCCCGGCTGGCTCTCGATCCCCAGCACTCCCCCGAGTTTGTCGACGCGCTCCTGAATGCCCTGCAGACCGAACCCGCTGGGCAGATCTGGCGCCCTCCCCTGCAGCCCGCACCCGTCGTCCTGGACTACGAGCTCGGTGACGTCGGGCCGGAACCGCAGCAGGATACGGATGCAGCGGGCCCCGGAATGCTTCAGCGCATTGGTGAGCGCCTCGAGCCCGATGCGCAGCAGGTGGTGCTCGTGGGAGGCATCCAGCCGCTGCGCCGTCCCCTCGACCCGCACGTCGGCCCGGACGCCCGTGCCGTGGGTCATCTGGTGGGCGAGATCCGCCAGGGCGCCGGGGAGATCGCGGCTGTCGAGCGCCAGCGATCGCAGGTCCATCACCGACCGGCGCGCCTCTTCCTGGCTGTAGCGCAGCATCTGGCGCGCGACCTCGAGCGACTGTCTGGCCGCTTCCGGCGAGGCCTCGAGGCTGCCGGCGACGGCTTCGAGCTGCAGCGAGATGCCCGCGAGCCCCTGCTCGAGGGTATCGTGCAGCTCGCGGCCGACGCGGCTGCGCTCGCTCAGCACGGCCTGGTACTGCTGCCGCTTCCGATCGGCTGCGGCCCTGACGAAGAACACGGCCCCGCAGGTGACGAGCGCCACGATGGCAGCCATCACCGCCGAATGGCGGAGCGTCCACCAGTGCGCCGCGGCTACGACCTTCACGTCCCCCGCCGAACGGAGGAACAGCCGGAAGGCGGGCGGCGGGCCCCACTCGTACGAGTAGACGCCCGTGACCTCGACGATGCTGCCCGGCCGGATCCCTTCGAGCGCCGCGGTGCCACTCCCGGCCTCCAGGCTGGCGTCGAACACGCTCTCCCCCGCTCTCAACACCAGGACGCGCTCCGTCTGGTTCCGGAGCATGCTCAGGAAGTGCGCGCGCATGCGCACGAGGGCCGCGTCGTTCTCCGGCGTGAGCACGGCCTCCTCGTCCACGAGAACCGGGGCCGGCTCGAGCGCCTGCCCGACGATTCTGAAGATCGCGTTCGTGAGGATTGGCTTCCCGGGCGTCACCGCGGGGAAGCCCGCGACCTCGACCATCGCTCCGGGATTGACCCGCTGCTCCTGCTCCGTCTCGATCCGCGCGCCCCCGCTGCCGTCGTCGACATAGAGCACGTGCCGCACGTAGCGGAACGTGGCCGTGCTCGTGAAATCGCTCACTTCCACGGGACGCCCGGGCACGTAGCCGGTGACGACGCCCCGGATGCGTATCCGGCGGTGGACTTCGCCGGCCGACGAGTAGTTGTAGATGCTCCGGATGGAGCGCGTCGGGACCCAGAACGGGTCGGGCGGCGGCTCGAGCACGACGATGTCGCTCGTGCGCCCGACGAAGAGCGAGACGCCGCGGAGCTGCTCCGTCCGGCCGAAGAGCGTCCCGACGTTCCCGCGAAGCCGGACCCGGGCATCGATGAAGCGGTCGAGATCCTCGGGGGCGTGCTTCCAGAAGGTCGCGCGCACGACGCCCTCCTCGAACGCCACCTCCGCGAAGAGCGTGCCCATCTTCGGATCCGGCGACTGCCAGGTGCGCTGCACCACGCCCTCGATCTCGACGTAGTCGCAGTCGTGACGCCCGGTCAGCATCGAGGCAAAGGCGATGCGCTTGGGCCTTGGAAGGGGACCGTTGCGCAGCCGCCGGATGACGCGGGGCTCCACGTTCGGCGCGAACCCGCCGCGCACGGTCGTGCCCTCGATCTCCACCTCGTCGCCGCTCCGCAGGGCCCGCCACGACACCAGCGCGGACGCCGCGGTGGGTGCGACGACGAACTGCCCGAACTCGCCGTCGTGGATGATGAGACCCGTGTCCGCCTGCTCGTCGAAATGCGTGACGATGGCGCGGACGCGGATGTTGTACCCCTTGGCGCCTTCGTCCTGCGAGAGCGCCCGGATGGCCTTGATCGTCGTCAGGATGGGAAGCGGCTGGGGGGCCGGCGCCTGCCCGGCAGAGCTTGCCACCGCAGCGAGCAACGTCGCCAGCAGCGCCGACACGACGGCCCGAACGGATGATCGGGGCACGGCCGGATACTAGCGCGGGGTTCCCGTTTTCGTCCAGCGGTCAGCGCCCTCTACTCGAGGCGGGAGCGTCGCGCGAGAGAGCAATTAGTCTTCCCCGCAGGTGGCAAAGTTTTGCCCAATTCCTCACATCCATCGGTCTGCGCGGAGGGGACTGGCCGGCAGCGCCGGGGCCGTCACGGCCATTGATCCCGACCGCTCAACGAGATGCCGCCGACGCACGCGGTCCGCTGCACCGTGGCAGCGCCGTTGATGCACCGCACCGCGGAGGTTCATCATGGTGCGCTCTGCCTCACCGCTCGTCGTGGCTCTGATGGTGTGCTCGGTGGGACTGGCTACGCCGGCAGGAGCGCAGGAGGCCTCGCCGCAGCCGGTCGGGGCCGGCGAGGCGTCGTCGTGGGTGGCGCAGGCGCCGCAGGCGCCGCTCTTCAGGGTGCCGGTCGAACCTCGCCGTAGGGACGCGCGGCCGGCTGCGCTGCTTCCTCTATATGTATCGTTCGGCGCGCTGCAGGCACTCGACGCGCACTCGACGTCCCGGGCGCTCTCGAACGGCGCGGTCGAAGCCAACCCGGCCATGCGGCCGTTCACCGGGAGCACGGCCGGGATGCTCGCCGTCAAGGCGGCCGCCACCACCGGCATCATCTACGCCAGCGAGCGCATGTGGAAGAGGAACAGGACTGCAGCGGTCGTCTTCATGGTGGCCGCGAACTCCGCGATGATCTGGGTCGTCCAGCACAACTACCGCGCGGTGCGCTGAGCCGCGCTACTTCCAGCCCACTGCGGCCGAGAGCCGCTGGAGCATCCCGGGCTGCTCGTGCGCGCACGAGACCTGCTCGAGGATATCGAGACACTCCCCGATCGAGTGGGCCACGCCGATCCCGACGCCCCTGGCCCGCCGGGCGGTGGCGGCGTCCTGCGGGCCGGTGATCAGAATGGGCTTCGCGCCCGAATCCGACAGGACGTCGACGCAGTTCTGGGCGTTGTCGTCGACGTGGTAATCGAGCCGCAGCGCGCCCGCGGCGGCGCCGCGCGAACCATCGATCATCAGCACGCTCGGCATGTCGAAGCCCTGCGCGATCAGCCAGCGCTGCGTCTGCCGCTGGACGGTTTCCCCTTCGGTGGCGGGGCGCTGCGTCACGAAGAACACTTCCCACCGATACTGCAGCGCGAGACGGTGCAGGCGGGCGACGGCTCCCGGAGCGGTGGGCCGGAGATACGTCCAGAAGTCGGGAGTGTTCCGGATGAACTTCCAGACCGCATCCCGCCGCTGACGCGCGTCCGCCGTCGCATCCTCGCCGTCCGCGCCGCGCGGGCTGCCGGGCTGCGCCCGGTAGGCCTCCACGTCCGTGCGGCCAGCCGAGGCGCCGGGGCCGAACAGGTGCTCCTCGAGCATGCGGAACGCCGAGGAGAGATCGGCCAGTACGCCGTCCATGTCGAATCCGATTCTCAGAGGCATCGAGAAAACCCTGACTGCGGTCGCTGCGCCTGGTGGCTGACGGCTGCGTTCAGCATTCCACGTTGCCAGGACGTGCGGGCCACGCGTCCACGAGCTTCAGCCGCGACCGCTCCACGTGGCCCTGAAGCGGGCCTTCCGACGGCGGCGTCCGGTGCAGCGCGATCGCACAGACGACGGCGAAGAGCGCGGCGTTGGCGGGCATCTGCAGGCTGAACTCGACCGACTCCTGGAACGCGATGGCGACCAGCGAGGTCACGGCGCCGGCGCGCAGCCACCACCCGACGGACCCGCGGCGTTCGCGCATGCCGCGGGCGACGTCGCGGACGAAGATCACGAGGCAGCACACGGCTGGCGCGACGAGCAGCAGGCCCCCCTCGGCGGCGAGCTGCAGGTAGTCGTTATGGGCCTGCGCGAAGAAGAACGCGAGCTCGTGACGCTGGTAGAAGAGCGCCGCCGCCCAGTAGGTATTGAGGCCGGTTCCCGCGAGCGGGAAGGTCGAGGCGACGCTCCAGGCGTCGGTCCAGGCCCCGCGCCGGTTGTTGAACTCGCCCCAGTCGCCGGACGAGAACCGGCTGGCAATCGCGTCCGGGCCGGTCCAGACCACGACGAGCGTCACCAGCACGATCAGGCAGGCCGCCGCAATCAGCCGTCTCGTCCGGCTCTCGAACGTCCGCGCGACGAACCAGCCCGTCATGACGAGGGACAGGACGAACGCGGTGATGCCCGACCGCGACATCGTCGCCATGAGCGACAGCGCCATGACGACGGCCGCGCCGGCGACGAGAATCAGCTGGCTGGCCTCGGGCGACGAGAACCAGAGCACCTTGTAACGCCAGCCCTTCCGGAGGCCGCGCATGCCGCGATCGATGCCCGCGGAGAGGAGCGCCAGCGTGAGCGGCAACGCCATGACCATCCAGCCCGCGAAGTGATTCCGGTTGACGAAGGGGCCGAACGGCATCCTTCCGATCTCGAGCTGCCAGACGCCGTATATGGCGCCGGAGTAGAGCGGCTTCTGCACGATCCCGATGAGCGCGAGGAGGACGCCGAGCACGGTGAGCGCCTCGACGAAGCGCCTGGCGCCGGTGACCGAGAACAGCCGCGCCATGCCCACCATCAGCACCGCCAGCGCGGTGAAGAGCGCGAGGGCGGTCCAGGTGTCGCGCGGCCACACCGAGAGGGGGTGCCACGGCATCAGGCCCGCCGAGAACGCCGGATTCAAGTCACGCAGCAGGGTCGTCGTGCGGGGGCTGACCGCGTCCAGCGCGGCGGCCGGCAGCGGGATCAGCTGCGCGCCGATCGCCGCCGCCAGGGCGACGAGCGCGAAATTGAACGCACGGTTCGCCCGGGCGATCCCGGTCGTCTGGCTGACGGCCAGCGCGAAGGCGCCGGCCGCGAATGCCGCCACGGCGAGCGGCCAGTAGGCCCAGGGATACACGGCGCCGAACGCGAGCGCGCCGAACGCGAGCACGCAGAGCGGAAACACCTGCGCCGCGGCGAGGCTGCCTTCGCGCTGGGCGAGCCGCGCGAGCGGAAGGGTCGTCATCGTGGTCGAGGTCATCACTGCAGGTCCCTCGGCGAGAAGCTGCGCCGCATCGGCATCTGCACGCCCTGCAGCGCGTTGTCGAGCAGCGACATGTCGGGCGCGGCCGTGGGCTCGATCGCGCCGGCATCGCCGAACTCGAGCGGGATCATCCAGCCGCGCCAGTTGCACTCGTCGCAGCGATAGAGCCGCAGGCTGGAGAAGCTCCGCCGGATCCGCTCCGACAGCGTGCGGGATCGCGAGCGGTGCAGCCGCCTGGAATGGCACTGCGGACAGGGCTGCTCCACGTGTCCCGGCGGCTCTGCCATCGCGGCTGCCGCGGGACTCACGGGCGCCGCGGCCGGACCCGCGTACGCGACGGCCGGCGCGAGCGGGGCCGCCACCGCGGGCGCGGGCAGAACGGCCGGCACGACGGCGGAATCAGCGGGCTCGACGACTGCGTCCACGGCCGGCTCGACGGCCGCGTCGCCGGCGCGCTCCTCCGGGCTGGCCATCCCGGTGAGCGAGCGCAGCGCGCCCAGAACCGCGTCGCGGCGGCCCAGCGCGGCATCGGCCTCGAGCTGTGTCACGGCCGCCATGAGGTGTGGATCGGGTGGTGTCCGGCCGGTCACCTGCCGCACCTTCTCGATCGCCGAGGGCCCCACCTCCTCGTCGCTGCCAACCAGCTCCTCGTACAACTTCTCCCCCGGCCGCAGGCCGATGAACTCGATCGCGATCTCCTCGTCCGGCACGAACCCGGAGAGCCGGATGAGATCGCGCGCCATGTCGAGCAGCCTCACCTGCTCGCCCATCTCGAGCACGTAGGTGGCCCCCGTCTGGGCCTGCGCCGCCGCGTGCAGGACGAGCTGGACGGCCTCGGGAATCAGCATGAAGAAGCGGCGCATCTCGGGATGCGTGATCGTCACGGGACCGCCGCGCCTGATCTGCTCCAGGAACCGCGGCACGACGCTCCCGTTGCTGGCGAGGACGTTGCCGAAGCGCACCACGGCGAACGACGTGCCGCCCCCGTTGCGCTGCGCGTGCTGGACGACGAGCTCGGCGAGCCGCTTGGAGGCGCCCATCACGCTGGTCGGGTTGACCGCCTTGTCCGTGGAGATCAGGATGAACCGGTCGACGCCGGCCGCCTCCGCCGCCTGGACGAGCACCCGCGTGCCCCGCACGTTGTTCTTGATGGCTTCGCAGGGGTTCTCCTCCATGAGCGGCACGTGCTTGTGGGCCGCGGCATGGAAGACGATCTCGGGCTGGTGCTGGCGCATCACCTCCGCCACGCGGGTCGCATCCGTGACGTCCCCGACGACCGGCGAAAGGCCGAACTGGCGACCGGCGTCCTCCAGTTCGAGCCGGATCGCATGCAGGCTGTTCTCGTACCGCTCCAGCATCACGAGCGCGGCCGGCTTGAGCCGCGCGATCTGCCGGCACAGCTCCGCGCCGATCGACCCGCCGGCGCCCGTCACGAGTACCCGGCGCCCGCCGATCAGGGTCTTCACCGGGGCCGGGTCCAGTCCGACCGGCGCGCGCGCCAGCAGGTCCTCGACCGCGAGGCTCCGGATCTGCGACAGCTCGGTCTTGCCGTCGATCAGATCCCGCAGGTTGGGCAGCGTCTTGATCGGAAGCCGGAACGGCTCGAGGGAGCGCACGATCGCCCGCACGGTCAGCGGGTCGGCGCGCGGGATCGCCAGCAGTACCTCGTGCGGACGATGCCGGGCGATGATCCGGGGCAGGTCCGCGCGTGTGCCCAGCACGGGCACGCCGTGAATCCGGTGCCCCACCTTCTCCTGATCGTCGTCGATGAAGCCAATCGGCTGCAGGCCGTACCAGCTGTTGGTCTTCATGTCGCGGACGATGAGCTCGCCGGCGTCGCCAGCGCCGAACACGAGGATGCGCTTCTCGGGGGTGCCGTGCGACAGCTCCGATGCAACCCTGCGGCTCATGCGCACCCCGCCCAGCAGCAGCATCAGCAGCAGCGCGTCGATGATGAAGATGGACCGGGGATAGACCGTCGGTCCGAGCGGTGTCTGGATGAACAGGAAGAACAGCGCGGAACTGACCGAGATCCCGCCGGCAATGGCGCGCAGATCGTAGAGACTGGTGTAGCGCCAGAGCCCCTCGAACAGCCGGAAGGGAATGAACGTGAGCGCGCGGATGGCGACGAGCCACGGGATCGTCATCCAGAACGCCTCGCTCGCCCAGTGCGGCAGATCGCCGTCGAACCGGAGCAGGAACGCAAGCTGGTTCGACACCAGCACGATCCCGAGCTGGACCACGATCGAGAGCTGCCGGTGCCAGCGGCGTATCAGCAGCGTCAGGCGTGAACGTCCTTCCACCACGGTGCGTCCTTTCTCCGTCAGGCAGCCGGGGTCGCCAGCCTCGGCACGCCTGCGACGGCGTCGATGACACGCGCCTGATCGGCCCGCGACAGGCTCGATCCGCTGGGGAGGCAGAGGCCACGCTCGAACAGCTCGCGCGCCACTGTGCCGCCGCGCACGGCGCAGCCGCGGAACGCCGGCTGCAGGTGCATCGGCTTCCAGACGGGGCGCGATTCGATGTTCCGGGACTCCAGGTGCAGCCGGATGTCGTCGCGCGTGGCGCCGAACCGCGCCGGATCGACCGTCACGCACGTCAGCCAGGCGTTCGATCGACCGTAGCCCGCCTCGGGCATGAACTCGAGCCCCGGCTGCCGCAGGGCCTGTTCGTAGCGGGCACGGATGGCGCGCCGCCGCGCGATCCGATCGGGCAGCGTCGTGAGCTGGCCACGCCCGACCGCGGCGAGCAGGTTGCTCATCCGGTAGTTGAATCCGACTTCCGAATGCTCGTAATGCGGCGCGGCGTCGCGCGCCTGGGTCGCCAGGTGTCGCGCCCGATCGATCACGGCCCGCCGATCGGAGACGAGCATCCCGCCGCCGCTCGTCGTGATGATCTTGTTGCCGTTGAACGAGAAGGCGGCGCAGGCACCCAGGGCGCCGGCGCTGCGCGCGCCGCAGGTCGCGCCGAGGGCTTCGGCGGCGTCCTCGACGAGCGGGACGCCGTATTGCTCGCAGAGACCGGAGAGCCGGTCGTAATCGCAGCACTGGCCGTACAGGTCTACCGCGAGCACCGCGGCGACCCGTCGACCCCGGCTGGCCCGGCTCCGCAGCTCGGCCTCGAGCAGGTCCGGATCCATCGTCCACGTCTCGCGGGCCGCGTCGATGAACACGGGCGTGGCGCCGACGTACGTCACGGCGTTGGCCGTCGCGGCGAAGGTGAGCGTGGACGTGAGCACCACGTCTCCCCGGCCGACCCCGATGGCCAGCAGCGCGAGGTGGAGCGCCGCCGTCCCGCTCGACAGGGCGACGGCGTGCGGCACCCCCACGGACTCGGCGAACTCCCGCTCGAAGGCATCGACGTCCGGACCGAGCGGGGCCAGCCAGCCCGAATCGAAGGCCTCGAGGAGCAGCTGCCGTTCGAGCGGACCGGTCTCGGGCGGGGAGAGATAGATCCTCTTCATCGCTCTCCTGCCACGGCTGCCACCGCCCGAGGCTGCGGCGGCGGCGCCGGGTCATCCGGCGTGATCGACACCTGCACCCGGTATCTCCGGCCGTCCCGTTCGAAGTAGGCCGCCTCGTCCAGCCGATTCGTCGTGAGCGCCCGGAGGCGCCGCAGCAGCTCGGCGGCCTGCGTGGGAGCATCCAGATCGATCCGCTGCAGGGCCGGATCGAACAGGTCACGCCGTCGATGCGTCGTCGCAACGTCCCCGGCCTGCGGCACGCGGCGGACGCGTCCCTCCACGAGCTGCCGCCATCCCGCGCGGAACACACAGACCTCCAGCGCCTTGAGCTTCTGATAGAGGGTGTCCGCGGTGTCGGACGGATCGACGGGAATCTGCTCCTGGTGCACGATGTCGCCGGCATCGAGCGCTTCGCTCATGAAGTGCAGCGTGGCACCGGCGGGCGTGCCGTCCAGAATCGTCCAGGTCGGCGTGTGCCAGCCCCGGTTGTAGGGGAGGTAGGCAGGGTGCAGGTTCAGCACGCCCCCCGCGGCCACGGCAAGGACTGGACGCCGGAGGATGCACGGGAAGTGCACGCAGACCAGGTACTCCAGCCCCAGCGCCCGAAGCCGGTCGATCGAGGCCCCCTCGTGCAGCTGCCGCGCGCGGATGACCGGGGGGCGGACCCCTGCCTGCAGGCACAGATCGACGAGCGCCTCGTCGTGCGAGGCGTCGCCTTCGTCGGGCAGCACGAGCGCCGAGGGCGCGTCGCCGCGCTCGAGGAGCAGCGCGAGCACGTTCACGGCGACGTCGCGATCGCCGGCGAATGCGAAGACGGGATGTGGCTCAGCCATCGACAGCGCTTCCTTCGAAGTAGTCCACCGTCGCCCGGCCCGGCTGCGTGATGCCGCGGCGCAGAAAGACGGCGACCAGCGTCCGCCCGAGGATCGCCAGGTCGAGCCGGAGCGAGCAGCGGTCGACGTACTCCACGTCGAGCGCGAAACGCTCCGGCCAGCTGAGTGCGTTCCGGCCGCTCACCTGGGCCAGCCCGGTGATGCCCGGGCGAACCTCGTGACGCCTCGCCTGTGCGGGTGTGTATCGCGGGAGGTACTCCATGAGCAGCGGACGCGGCCCGACGAAGCTCATGTCGCCGGCGATCACGTTCCAGAGCTCCGGCATCTCGTCGAGGCTCGTCCCGCGCAGCCACCGGCCAAGCCAGGGAAGCCGCTCGGCATCCGGCAGCAGGCGCCCGTGTTCGTCGCGCTCCGACGTCATGGACCGGAACTTCACGAGCACGAAGGGTTGCCCCTGCCGTCCCGGCCGCTCCTGCCGGAACAGCACGGGTGAGCCAAGCCCCATGCGAACGGCGAGCGCCACAATGGCTGCAACCGGCGCGAGCACCACGGCCGCGACGAGCGCGAGCCCGAGATCGAGCGCGCGCTTGCCATGTCGGCGGTACCAGCCCGGACATGTGGGCGTTGATGGGCGACACGCCTGCGGACCGCCGGCGAGACGCGCACCGCACACCGGCGCTGCAAGCGAGTCGAGCAGCTCGAGCATCGCGGCAATCAGGGCGGTCTGCGAGAAGTCGCGTTGCGCCCGCTCCTTCGCCGCCACGCCCAGTCGTCTGCGCAATGGCTCGTCGCACGCGACGCGCCGGAGCTGTTCCGTGAGCGCTGCGACGTCCCCGGGCGCGTGGAGCAACCCGGTCCGTCCCTCGACGACCGCGTCGACCACGCCGTAGATTCGCGAGGCGACTGCCGGCAGTCCCGCAGCGGCGGCTTCGATGACGACGCTTCCGAAGCCCTCCCGATAGCTGGGCAGGCAGAGCACGTCCGAGGCCGCCATGAGCTGTTCGGGTTCGGTGGTGAAATCCAGCAGGTGCAGCCGCGCCCGGTGCCGCGCGCACGACTGCTGCATCACCGTTCGCAGGTCCTCCTCGTCCGGGCCCGCCACGAGGAGGTGGACGTCGGGCAGGTCGTCGGCGAGCAGGCCGAACGCGTCGGTCAGATCCAGCACGCCCTTGTCGCGGGTCAGCCGGCCGAGGAACAGCAGGACGACCGCCTCGCCGGGAATCCCCAGCCGCTCGCGGACGCGCGCGCGAACGCCCGTATCCGGCCGGAACCTGCGGAGATCGACACCACCCACGGAGCCCTGCCCCAGCACCCGCAGATCCTGCGCTGACGCAACCCCTTCCCGGACCAGGAACTCGCGCTGGGAGTGACTGTCGGTGAGCGCCAGTGTCGTGCAGCGGGCCGTCAGCCGGTCGAGCGCCTTCAGCGCGGCGCGCCCTGCCCCGGTCCGGGTTGCCCAGACCTGACCGGTGAACGTGTGAATGCGAACGGGGATCCCGGCGATCCTGGCGGCGAGCATCGCCAGCAGGCCCGCCTTCGGCGTCATCGAGTGGACGACCTGGAATCTCTCCCGCCGCATGAGGCGGACGAGCGACAGGCACGCCGCCAGGTCGCGCAGCGGCGAGATCGGCCGGACGATCGAGACGGGGCACAGACGCGCGCGGCGCCCGAGCTCGGCCAACAGGTGTGGATTCCGCGTGTTCGCCACGACCGTCAGGTCGTAGCGCTCCTCCATCGCCGCCATCTGCGGCGCGAGGAACGCGCGAACCGTCATCTCGCTCGAGGCGACGAGACAGACGCGCGGCCTCATGCGGCCTTCCTCTGCTCGACCAGGTCCATGAGTCCCTCGGCGATCGAAATCCCGATGGAGTACTGCAGGTCGTCGCGCAATCGATCGATTGCGTATCGGCCCCGGCCGACGAGCGCGTCGATCCTGGACTCCGTGAGCGGCAGCGGCACCACCCGTCCCAGGACGCGGACGGCGTGCCGTACCGGCCGCTCGGGCAGCCGGAACACGGGGCGCGGCCGTCCAAGCGCATACGCAATCGCGCCCACGAACGCCTCGACCGTGCACCAGTCGGAGAGGTTGTAGACGCGCCCGTGCGCCTCCGGCCTGGCGCCCAGGAGCACCAGGGCATCGACGACGTTGGCGACGTGAACGTAGTTGGCGGACGCCCCCTCTTCGCCGATGAAGAAGAAGAGCCCGCGGTCGATCATGCGAATCCACTGCGCGAGCGACCCGTTCCGCATGCCAGGCCCGAACACGATCGAGGGCCGCAGCACGGCGACCGACGCGATCCGGCCGCGCGCCACCGCATCGAGCACCAGCACATCGGCGCACGCCTTGGTACGCTCGTACGTGTCCGGCGGATCGAGCGGCGTCTCCTCAGTCACCGTTCCTGTCCGATACCGGCCATACACGCCCGCGCTGCTCAGCTGTACCCAGCGGCCGATGCGCCCCGAGGCGGCGGCGAGCAGGTTCTCGACGGCCTGGACGTTGACGGCCGGCATGCGGACGGGATCGGTCAGCTCTCCCGCACACTGATACAGCACGTCGAGCCCGTCGGCGAAGCGGGCAAGCCGATCGTCCGGCGCGCAGAGATCGGCCTGGATGGTTCGCGCGCCGGGCGGAACGGGCCTGCCCGCATGCCGCGTCAGGCAGCGTACGACGTCCCCGGCTTCCAGGTGCCGGCGCACGAGGGCCGATCCGATGAATCCGGATGCGCCGGTCACGCCTACGACCATGGCTTCGACGCGGCCCTCCGGATGCCGCCCGGGATCCCCATTGTCAGCATCGTCGAGCCACCCAGATGCACGTGCTTCCCCACCGCCTCGTGCCAGGCAGGTGATCCATCGCGAACGCGAGCCCGGCCTTGACGCGCGAAGGCACGCGCCACCCGCCATACCGTGTGAATGTCTCGAGCGCGGCGTACGGGTGAATCTGCAGCACCTCGAAGCCCAGACGAGTGAGCAGCCGCGCCATGCCCTCTTCCGTAAAGGCGTACTGATAGAAGGGGGACGATAGCGACGCGGTAGCCTCGCCCAGGCGGCTGGCATGGCGGCGCAGCCATCCGTTGAAGCACGGTGTCGAGACGACCGCGACTCCACCGCGCCGCAGCACGCGGCGGCTCTCTTCGAGCACGGCCGCCGGACCCTCCTCGAAGTGCTCGCAGACCCCCGGTGAATAGAGGGCGTCGAAGGACTCGCGCTCGAACTGCAGCTGGCGCACGTCCCCGACGTGCCAGGGAAGTGACGGGAACAGCCGCCCGAGGTGCTCGATCGTATCAGCCGACCAGTCGAGGCCCTCCGCGCGATAGCCGAGCGCGTCGGCTGCGACCGTGAAGCGAGCGAGGCCGCAACCGGCCTCGAGCACCCGTGCGCCCGGCTTCACCCACTTCGCGAACGTGGCCCGCAACTGGTGCGGCAGGTGCCCGCGGCGTTCGCGGCGGTACGACAGCTCACCCTGTGCGCGCCACAGATCCGTCCAGTACGCGACGTCCGCGGCCCTGGCGTAGTACTTGAGGCGCGTGCCGGTCAGCTCGTCGTCCTCGACGACGAGGCGCTCGCGCGCGTCGAGGGCGGCCAGGCGCGCTCGATCCGTCGCCGGAGCGGATCCGGCAAGCGCCGCTGCGCCGCCCGGGCCGGGATCACGCACAACGCACCTCGCGAGTCGCGCCGCCGCCCGAGATCTCCCTGACGTACGCCAGAAACTCCCGGCGGGCACCCGACTGCAGGCGCTCGTGATAGGTGCGGGCCTCCCGCAGGTTGCGCTCGGCGAACCGCTGTCGCGCCGCGGGGTCGCGGATCAGGCCCGCAATCCGGGTGGCCAGCATCTGCGCGTTCCGGGGCGGGACGAGGCATTCGGCGGGCAGCAGCTCCGGAATGCCGCCCACTTGTGTCGCGACGGCCGGCAACGCACGCGCCATGGCCTCGAGCAGCGCGCGAGGCAGCCCTTCCGTCAGCGAGGGCAGCACGAAGAGATGCGCGGCATCGAGAGCCACTCGCACGCCGGCGCGATCCTGCTGCCCAAGGAACTCGACATCCGGCGAGAGGCCCAGCGCCTCGGTCATGCGCAACAGCTCGGGAAGCAGGCGTCCGCTCCCGACCACCCGCAGGCGCACCAGCACGCCGGCACGTCGGAGCTGGCTCACCGCGCGAAGGAGGGTTGCAGTGCCCTTGTATGGCTGATCGAGCGCTCCGACGGTGACGAGCACGAACGTCCCGTCCGCCTCCTGCTGCCGCGCTCCCGCGCAGAACGCCGCGTCGTCGAGCACGACGTCCGACGCGCTGAAGGCGCAGCCCGCGGCCGGATAGTGCGTCTGGAGGACTCGGCGCGTGACATACAGCACCGCCGCGGCATGCTGCGCCAGCCGCTTCTGTGCGGCAGTCGCCAGCCAGCGGATCGGCAGCCTCAGGGGATGGCGCATGGCTCCCCGGGAAAACACCTCACGCGGATCGCCGACGATCTCCGCAGCGAACGGGCGGCCCTTGCGCCCGGCAACACGTGCGGCTGCTGCCGCCAGGGCGGAAGGGGATCGCACGATCACGGCCGTGGGATCGGCGAAGACCGCGGTCAGCTGGCGGCTGATCTGCGGGAGGGTCGCGGCGAGGCCGTGCAGCCCCGAGAACGGTGGAATCCGGACGAACCGCACCCCCGGACCGGACGCGGGCACGCAGCCGGCGGACGGCTCGCGCACGTCCTGTACCCGTGCGGCCACGAGCGCGGCCGGAAACACGTCCAGGTAGCGCGCCCACACGTCGCGTCCGTATGCGGCCTGGCCCCAGACCGATCCGTCCGGGGCCCGCTCGAACCTAGCTTCCGACGTAAGAAGTACGTGCATCGCTCCTGCAGAACACCGACGAAGTCACGTGCCGCATCATCCTCAGGCCGCCGATCAGCAGCAGGCCGAGCGCACACTGGGCGGGCACCGAGATGAACGAGTTCCTGACGTTGGTCAACAGAGACAGATACACCGTCGCGATCACGAGGACGGCAAGTGAATCGTCCCGGATGCGATCGATGCGGGCGAACGCCACCCCGAGCAGCGTCATCACGCCGACCACGCCCACGGCTCCGAAGTTCCGGTACGCTTCCGCCACTGGCGAGAACCCGATCGCGCCCACGCGGTCGGTCACGAGCACGTTCATGATGCGCAGGTCGTTCTCGGCCGCAACGGCGGTGACGCCCGGGAGGATGCGGGCCGCCGCGCGCTCGACAGGCGCCCAGTAGGAGCTGCCCATCTCCAGCGGCTCGCCCTCCGCATGCCAGCGGACGACCTTCTCGACTGGATGGAGCGACCCGCCCATCTCGACGAATGCGTCGAACACCCGGAGCTCCAGCACCAGATCGGGCAGCCCCTGCAGACCCGTGTGTCTGACGTCCTTCACCACCGGGATGATGACGAGCAGCGCCAGCGCCAGCGCACCCGTCCGGCCCGGCGAGAGGGCCCAGCCGCTGCGCGCGAGCGCCACGAGCGCAGCGATGCCCGGGAAGAGCACTTCGCCGCGCAGGCCGATTGACAGCGCGACGAGCGCGAAACCGCCGAACCCGGCTATGGCGGCATCCCGGAACCGGCCGGGTTCCCCGGTCACGGCGAGCACGAGGCCGAAACCGAGCGCGAGCCAGACGATCGAGAGGAGCCCGCTGAACTCCTCCGTCCGCTGCAAATAGTCCCCGTAGGAACTGAAGAACCCGCCGGGGCCGCTGGTGGCGACGACCACGACGGCCCACGCCGTCATGGCGCCCAGCACCAGAACCGAACCGGCCTTGCCATGCGGATGCGCCACGCGTCCGCGATCGGAGACGGCGACCGGGAGACCAGGCTCCCGGCACTGGACAAGGCCCGCGCCGGCGGCGAACGCCAGGGCTCCGATCAGCGCGATGTACGCGGCATCACCGCCGAACGGACCCAGGAGCCAGAGCTGATCCCAGAGCGAGAGCTCGAGTGGCTGAACGAGTCCAGTTCCCAGCGCGGCGACCAGGCCGAAGTGAAAGCACCAGAACACGGCGGCGTACACGCCGGTCGCCGTCCACAACCCGGCGCGGAACACCACCCAGCCGACCACAGCCAGCGAGGTGACCGCGATCCACCAGAAATTGGCGAGCGGCCCGACTCCCTCGGACGGCAGGACGAGCGCCATCGCCAGCGCGGCCACGCCGACCACGCCGGTCGCCGCAGCCGACGCGGGTGGCAGGACCCGCAGCTTACGAAGCACGGGCCCGGCTCCAGACTTCGTAATGTGCGGCGCGCGTGCGGGCCATCGTGAAGGCGCTCCGGGCGAAGGCCGCCGTGGCTTCACGATTCGACGGTCGCGCTGCCCGCACCAGACAAACCGCTGCCGCGGCCCAGATGTCGTCGCCCGCGTCCAGCGACAGCAGCGTCAGATGGGGAAAGTGTGCCGCCAGCTCGCGCGTCCCCGGCAGATCCGACGCGAGCACCGGCACGCCGACGGCGCACGCCTCCAGCACTGCTCCGGGCAGGCCCTCCCACTGCGACGGCAGGACCATCAGGCTCGACCCGGCGATGAGCGGCACGGGGTCGTCCACTTCGCCGACGAGGCGGAGACGTCCCGCAATCCCCGCATCCTCGGCAGCACGGCGGATGCGCGCGCCATAATCGCCGACCTCGCGCCCGGCGAGGACCAGCTCGAGATCCGGAACGTCCAACAAACATCGCTGGAAGATCCCGACGAGGCGCAACTGATTCTTGAGCGGCTGGATGGAAGCGACGTTGACGAGCCTCGGTGGCCGGGCGCTCTCTGCCGCCCGCTCCGGCAGGATCCTGACGGGAATGCCAGTATGGATCACGCGGCAACGCCTGTCGGATCTCCAGGCGCAGCTCCACGCACGCTCCATCGTCCCCACCCCGACGGCGAGGATGTCGGTGGCGGACACGTGGACGAGGCGGCGGCACACGGCCAGCTGGAGGCGGCGCACGAGCGTATCGCGGCGATCGTTCGCGATCGCCGACCGGAAATGCGCGACGCGGCCCGGCACGCCCGCGAGGCCCGCCAGCGTCAGGATCACGCCGGAGAAATAGTGAACGTGCGAGTGAACGACGTCATAGCCACGCGATCGCAGGATCCGCAGGAACGACGCTGGAAAGCCCGGCCCCAGGCGGCACTTGATGACCTCGCCGCCGGCTGCGCGGACGCGGTCGTCCAGCGGCCCCTCGCGGCCGGTCAGCACGAGAAAATCCGAGCGCACCTGCCGTGCCGCGAACGACTCGGCCAGCTCGATCGTGCGGAGTTCGGCGCCGCCGCGCTGCAGCTCGCCGAACACGTGCAGGACACGGAGCGGGTTGTCGCTCATGGCGGCTAGGATCCCAGGGCGCCCGCAGGAATGGGCGCGGCAGGTGGGCTCTCGACGGTCGACCGCTGTCTCGCGGCGGCGAGGTCGTGGATGGTCAGGCAGACATACGCACACGCCTCGGTCGCTGCCCCGGCCACGAGCGCGTACGCGGCGCCTGCCAGACCGAACCTGGCGACCAGCGGGACGATGGACACGGCCACGACGAGCAGGCCGCCACAGGCGATGAGGAACTGCGCGGTGAACCGCCCGCGAGCGGTGGCCGCGGTCCCCAGGTACACGAATCCGTAGGAAATCGCGGCCGCGGTAGTGAGCCAGAAGAGCACGTCGGCGCGGGCGGCGTACTCAGGTCGGTACAGCACCGCCAGCAGGGGGCCCCCGGCCACCATCACACCCATGACACTCAGCGCGCCGAGCGCCGCGCCGAGGGCGGCCAGCTGCAACACCCGACGCGCGTGTCGGCGGGAAGATGACTCGAGGTCGCGGGAGAGCACCGGCAGTGCCGCCTGCGCAACGGCGTTGGCCGCGAGGTTCCCCAGCGTGGGAATGTAGGCGAGCGCCGTGAACACGGCCAGCGCCGACGTGCCCAGGTAGGCTGATACGACGTACCGGGGCACGTACACCTGCAGACTGCCCAGCGTGGCGCTCAGGCCCAGCGGAAGCGCGCGTCGGAGCAGCGTTCCCGCCGCGGACAAAGTCTGCCGGACCGGTGACCGGCTCGCCGGCACGCGTGCGCGCGGCAGGTCCCAGCACATCAGCGCGAGGAACGATCCGGCGGCGTAGGCGCCGGCCGCCAGCGTCAGCGATCGCCACAGGGCGAGGCTCGAGGCGACGAGCGCAACGCTGAGCAGGCCGTTCACGATGAGCCCGACGGCGGCGCGGCGCATGTCCAGGTTGCGCTGGAACAGGCCGTGGCAGATGTCGGAGATCGCCTCACACGCCTTGCCGCCCACGATCAGGGCGACGAGCAGCAGCGCCGTCGCCTCATCTGCGGTAGCCGCGGCGAACAGCAGCGTCGCGCAGCCCGCCGCGCCCGTCGTCAGCAGGCGCGCCGCCATGTAGTCCGGAAACCCGCGGGGGGTCGCGATACCCGTCGCGAGGAGGTTGCGCAGCCGGACGTTGGCGAGCACGAATACGGGACCGGTGACGGCGATCCAGTACGCGAACTGGCCGACGGCGGCGAGCGGCAGGCTCTTGACGAGCAGGACGAAGACGAGCCACTGGCAGCCGGCATACACCCCGCTGCCGGCGAACGCCCAGGCCGTGTTGCCGCCGAGACGGCTCACGCGCGTCCCGTCAGCGGGCGGCGGCGTGGTAGTACACCCCGTACTCGCGCCGGTAGTAGTTCGAGTAGTAGTACGCATTCCGTTCCAGCTCGACCCGGTTCAGCACGGCTCCCAGGAAGTTCGGATGCCCGTTCTGCAGCTGCTCGATGGCCGCGCGGGCCGCGTACCGGCTCGTCATCTCGGCGCCCACGACGAAGACGAGGCCCGTCGTCGCGCTGGCGGCGATGGCGGCATCGGTAACGGCCATGATGGGAGGCGAGTCCACGATCACGGTGTCGAAGTGCTCGCCGAGGAGGCGGATGAAGTCCCTGAACCGCTGCGACCCCAGGAGCTCGGCGGGATTGGGCGGAATGCGGCCCGCCGGCAGGAGCCAGAGCCCCGGGACGGCACCCTTCCGGATGCTCGCGCTGGGCGTGGAATGGCCGACCATCAGGTTCGACAGCCCCGGTTCCTGCGTCACCCTGAACATCTCGTGCACCCGCGGGCGCCGCATGTCGGCGTCGATCAGGATCACCCTCTGTCCGGCCTGGGCGAGCCCGATCGCGAGGTTTGCCGCCACCATGGTCTTGCCCTCGCCCGGGCCGGTGCTCGTGACGACCAGGCTCCGGCCGCCCTCCTCCGCGCACGAGAACAGGACGTTGGTGCGCAGCGCGCGGAACGCCTCGGAGAAATTCGGCGGCACTCCGCCGTTCAGCAGCGGATCGCGCCCCTTCCAGGTCTTGGCATCGAGCGCCGGGACCATGCCGAGGCACGCCAGACCGAGGTGCGCTTTCACTTCATCGGGCGACTTGATGCGGCTGTCCACGTACTCGAAGAAGAAGGCCAGGCCGAAGGCGAAGAGGCAGCCCCCGAACAGCGAGAGCGTGAGATTCAGCGCCTTGCGCGGCGCGACGGGGTGGCGGGGGCGCTCCGCGACGTCGACGACGCGGATGTTGCTCGTCTTCAGCTCCGTGCTGACGCCGGTCTCCTTCGCGCGCTGGAGCAGGCTCTCGTAGATCTGCTTGCTCGTCTGCACGTCCCGTTCGAGCACGCCGGCGTCGATCGCCTTACGGTTCATCGCCTGCGCCTCGGTCTTCTGCTGCGCGAGCGCGGCCATGAGGCTGTTTTCCTTGGCGAGCGCCGCCTGGTACTCGCTGCGCACGGCCTGGACTACTTTCGAGATCTCCGCGTCGAGCTTCAGCTGCGCGAGCTGGATGGCCGAGCGGATCTTGATGATCTCGGGGTGCTTGTCGCCGAGCTTCTCCGAGAGCTGGGTCTGCTGGCTCTGGAGCGACGCGAGCTCGGCCTTCTGCTGCTGGATGTACGCGTTCGAGAGAATCGCCGGAAAGCTGTCCACGCTGCCGTTCTTCGACTGCAGCGACTGCAGCTGGTTGTACACGGCCTGTTTCTGGAAGCGCTCGGTCTTGGCCTGTGTCACCGCCGCGTTCAGATCGGCGAGCTTCTGCACGACGATGTTCTCGCGATCCTCGAGCGGGATGGCGTCGTGCTGCTCGCGATACCGCTGCAGCGCGGATTCCGCCTGCTCGACTTCCTTGCGGTGCTCGGCCAGACGCTCACCGAGCCAGTCGCTGGCCTCCTTGGACGCCACGAACCGGTACTCGAGGTTCTGCTCGATGTAGTTCCTGACCAGCGCGTTCGCGATCTGCGTGGCCAGGTCCGGATCGGAGAGCCGGAACCTGACGTCCACCAGGCGGCTGTTCCGGATCGGCGAGACCGTGAGGCTGGCGAGAAATCGGTCGATGGCGCGGGACTGCGCGAGCGTCTCGTTCGCGGCCTGCGTCGCGGCCCCGCTCCCGGATCCGAACAGGCTGCCGAAGAAGCCGCCCTTCCGCGCGCCCCCGCCGAAATGGGGACTCTCCCACAGGTTCAGCGCATCGAGCGTCTTGCGGGCCAGCCCCCGGCTCTGCAGGATGTTGTACTGCGTCTGATAGTAATCGGCCTTCGCCCCCTGCTCGTCGATGACTTCCTTGAAGCTGACGATGTTCGGGTTGTCCGACTCGATCAGGAGGCGCGTCCTGGCCTCGTAGACGGGCGTGACGGTGAAGGTGTACATCATCACGCCAACCACGACGATGAGAAACGTCGTGGCCGCCGTCCAGCGCCGCTTGTAGAGGATCTTGACGTAGTCCAGCAGGTGCACTTCGACGCCCCTGGCAACCGGGCCGCCGTCGGCGGCGGCGGGCGGCGCGCCCGCCGGCTCCGGCCGGCGCGGCGTCGGCGCGAGCCTCAACTGCGGCGGTCCGCCCGGGCCCATGCCGGTCATGTCGTCGCTCATCGGGTCCCCTCTCCAGGACGGGTGCAAGCTCGCATCGCTTCAGAAGTACCGCTGCGGCACGACGATGGTGTCGCCCGGACGAACGGGATCGGAGAGCTTCACCTTGAGCTCGCGCTTCTGGCCGTCCTCGAGCCGCATCACGCGGATGCGGTTCATCGCGCCATGCTCGTTGACGCCGCCGGCGAGCGACAGCGCCTGCAGGACGGTGGTGTTCGCCTGGATCCCGTAGGCGCCAGGGTTCTTCACGTGCCCGAAGACGTAGACGGTCTCGGCGCGCGGGACGAACACCGTGTCGCCGTCGCGCAGCTCGAGGTTCTGCGAGAGCTCGCCGCCTTCGAGATCCCGGATGCTGGCGCGGAACACCTCGCTGCCCGATGCTTCGCCCGGCGTGCGGGGCCCCTCGGACCGGACGCGGGCCCGCACGACGGCGACCTCGCCCGAGGCCGTGGGCAGCGTCGAACCGGCCCGCGCGAGCGCCTCGATGAGCGTCATGCCGCCGGTGAGCGGAACGGGCCCCGGCTGGCGCACCTCGCCCATCACGAACACGCGCTGGCTGCGATACTGCTCGACCGCGACGGTGACCTGCGGATTGCGGAAGTAGCCGTCGGCCAGCTTCGCCTTGAGCTCCGCCTCGAACCCCCGCAGCGTGAGCCCGCCCGCCCGGACACGGCCGATCAGTGGAAAGGTGAACGTCCCGTCCGATTCGACGCTGTACTTGCCGCCGAGGTCGGCCTGGTCGAACACCTGGATCGTGAGCACGTCCTGGGGGCCAATCACGTAATCGCCGGCGGACTGCGCCGTGACCGTCCCGGAGAGGGCGACGAGGGCCGCGACCGCGCAGGCGGCTGACCATCGGCTGCGGCGCGCCAGCCTGACTCCGATCCCCCGCCGTCCGCTCGCAACGTGGCTGACCATGTGCATCGTCAGAAGCCGTAAGAAGCCGTGGTGAAGAGCCGGACGCTCTCGTAGCCGTACGCCGGATCCCTCGACGACTCGCGCTGCCAGTACGAGACGCCGAACCCGACCCGGCCCGTCCGGCCGATCCGGTATCCGAGACTCCCGGCGTAGCTCCACGTGACATCCAGTCGTGGCCCGATCGCGGGCTCGAGCAGGACCGCTTCCTGGTACTCGTATTCATGCCGATCGGCCGACACGAGCACGTCGAACCGGGCGCCCAGGGCACGCCGGACGGACGCGCCTATGGACGTGTCGACGAAGAACGGGCGCTCCACCTCGTACGAATACGAGAGGTCCCGCGTGTAGCTGACGCCGAAGACGGTCGCCCCCAGCAGCGTGTACGAGAGCCCCAGCTGGCCGACCAGCCCGCTGAAATCCGGGAGCAGCGCGGGATGGTCGGGCGTGAACTGCCGGTAACCCACGTAGGCCGAGCCGCTCAGCAGGGCCTGCGGCTTGAATTCGACGCCGGGCATGATGCGATAGCTCCTGGAGTCGCGCCCCGGCGAGAACTCGAACCGGTCCTGCAGCAGCTCGGACCGGACCGCCAGGGTCGTCAGCGGCGACAGACGATGCCGCGCGGTCACGCGGATCTCGTCCGTGTCACGGTTCAGCGTGCGCTGGAGGCTCGTGCCATCGAACTCCGCGTCGTCCTCGTACCGGGCGCGCCAGCGGCGGCCGGCGACTTCGATCCAGAACGCCGGCGTGATGGCAACCTGGACGCCCGCGAGCGCCGACTCCTCGGTGCGGCGCGACCGGATATCGATCTCGTAGTTGGGCCGCTGTCGCGTGTTGAGGTAGGCCGCCTCGGCGAACAGGGTGATGCGATTCAGGTACACCTCGCCGCGGCCGGATCCCTGGGGATCGATGGAGCGTTCCGACGCGAATTCGGAGTACCAGACCAGATCGGTGCCGAGCTTGGAGGACAGCAAGGCGCGCCGGGCCACGGGCACCCAGACGTTCAGGCCCGGCATGACGGTGAACGTGAAGTCGGATTCGGGCTCACCGGCCGAGTTGAAGACGTTGTTGTCGACTCCGAGCTCCTTCAGCGCCACGGTCGGTGTGAAGTAGAAGGGGCCGATGTGCCCCCGGGCGTTGGCGCGCACGTCGCTGATCTGGTCGGACGTCAGCGGCTGCGCGACCGCGACGGCCGGAATGGCGAGACCGAGCAAAAGGCAGAGAATTCTGGTCATGGTCGACTTCGACTTCAGTACGGGACAGGTATCGTCCGACGCAGACCGGCGCACGTCGGGCGGCACGATCGCGCGTCCCGATCGTGCGCGCGGGAAAACGCGTACCGGCTATCGGATGAATGGCTCGCGGGCGTCATCGCACCGACGGAAAACAGGGGGTGGAACTGCGCACCCGCGAGCATCGATCGTCGCTGGCTCAGGGCGTCGGCTCCGGGCGTTTGCCGCAGCCCTGAGCCTGAAGCCTTGAGCCGACCGTCATCGCGAGGGGCTCGCGTCCTCTCTGGTCGTGACGATCGCCGTCACCCCCGCCGCTCCGGCGGCGCCGAGCACGGCCAGCGTGGCAGTCGGCCCCATGCCGAACAGGCTCAGCCCCGAGTTGCCGCCGGTCGCCACGGCCCCGTCGCCCACCATCACGACCGACATCGTGTGGGTGACGCCCGGGTCCATGCGGAATGGCGCGCTCATCCCCAGGATGCGCCCCTCGGAGTTCACGAGCTCGACGATGTAGACGCCCGGCTCCAGGATGTTGAAGGCGTACTCGCCGTTGACGCCGCTCATCGTCGACTGGACCATGGCTCCTGTCTGGAGATCGCGCACCTGCACCCTGACGTTCGGCAGCGGTTTGAGGTCGGTCGTGTAGGCGTAGCCGTTCAGCGTGCTCGCCGGCGACGGCCCCGCGGCGGCAGCCATGGGCAGCCCACCTGCAATCAGCGTCACTACCAACAACATCCGTACAAAGGTCCTCATGTCCATGGCTCCAGTGGAAAACCCGCTCCGGGACACCCCGGTGAGGTCAGTGAACGATCCGGTCCGAGCGGCGCGCGGTTCAATTGGCACGTATACGGGTCGCAAAGCGCCCGGCCGCATCCGGCCGGGATTCGATCCACGCGAGTGACGTTCCTTCGTACGTGAGGCGCCGATCGGGCACGCCGTCGCCGTTCTCGTCGAACGCGACCGTGCGCAGTGCGCCCTTCTCGTACGTCTCCCACTTGTCGGCCCGGCCGTTCCGGTCCGTATCCTCCTCGGCTCGCGAGAGCTGCCGGGCCGCGTCGGATCCGCCGGGCGAGGCCCCGTAGTACTCCCGGCGATCGATGCGAGTCTCATCACCGACCGACGAAATCTCGACCCGGCTGACCGTGCCGTCCCGCTCCGCGAACGCCCACGCATCGGGCGTGCCGCTGTCCTTGCGCGAGAAGCCCACCTTGACCAGGTTTCCGTCGCCGTCGAAGTACTCCCAGCGATCGATCCGGCCGTCCTCGTTCCGGTCGATTCGGGACCGGACCGGCTTGTTGCCGTTCATCTCGGTCCAGGTCTCGATCCGGCCGTTCCGGTCGGCGTCGAAGGCCAGCTCGGTGAGCTTGCCCGTGGCCTTGTCGTAGGTCGGCCGGATGTGCTCACGCGCGCCGTCCCGGGCGGTCGAACACGCGCCCAGACAGAGCACGGTGGAGAGCACGAGGATGGGTGATGGCCTCATCGCTTCAGATCCACTGCGAGTCGGACGGGTTCGCCGGCCGTCACCCGGATGGAGTGGCGCCTCGTCCCGAGCTCCGGGTGGCGCAGCTCGATGTCGTGCCGGCCAACCGGAACGGCGACGTTGCCGAGCGGCGTCTCGCCGATCCGCCTGCCGTCGATCCACACCTCGGCCCACGGGGACGCGTTGATGTGAACTGCTCCCATGGGCGGCTCCACGCTGAGGCTCACGACTTTCCCCGCGCCGACGTGGATGACGCGGCCCTCGCGGTAGCCGAGTTGATCGTTGGACAGGAAGATCTCGTGCCGGCCGGCCGGCACCCGGATCCGCGCGTCGTCGCTCGTCCCGAGCACGCGCCTGCCCGCACGAACTTCGACAGGGATGGCCGAACGGATCGTCAGCCAACCCGACGGCGGCCCCGCTGCCGTAACGGGCGGCCGCGTGGCAGGTGCGGGCACCCGCTCGATTGACGCCGCCGGGGCGGCCGGCGCCGCTCCAGAGCCCGAAGTGTGCTCGATCGCCCGCGGCGCGCGTGCGCCAGGCTCCGGGGCGGGTGGCGACGCGGTGGCGGCGAACTCGAGATGGTGGCCGACCTCGCCTCCGGGCGCCATCGTGAACGGCACGCGGCGGGCGCCCGATGGCCCCCGCACTTCGAGCGTGTGGTCACCGGCCGGCACCGAGAGCCGCACCGGCGTCGTGCCGTGATCCTCGCCGTCGACCAGGACCAGCAGCCGCTCCGGCGTGGACTGGACCACCAGCGTGCCGTGCGAGGAATCAGCCGCGACATCGGTGCGCAGATAGCGCGTGAGATAGCCCCCGCCTCCGAGAAGCACTACGGCGGCCACCACGGCTCCGACGGCGCGCTGGCGCAGACGGACCCCGTGATGCGCCCAGGACGCGCGACGCCAGGCGGCTGGCTCGGGGACAGGCGGCAGCGCGGGCATGGCGAACGGCGTGTCGCTGTCGGGATCGACGGGAACCGGCGGGGCATTCGACGCGGGCGGCCCCGACTCGGCGAACAGCGCGCTGATGTCGTTGGCCGTGGCCACGGCCGGCAGCTTCGGCCCGATGATCGAATCCCAGTCGATGGCATCGGCCGCCGGCGCGGACGCCGCGTCCGGGACGATCGGCGCGTCCGGGACGATCGGCGGGGCGTCGAGGACGGCGGACCGGCGTATGGCGACGACAGGGCGGGAGGCGGGCGCGCGAGGCACGGGCTCCCGGTGCGCTGCGGCGCAGCGCGCGAGGAACATTTCCAGGGAGATGGGATCGGAAACGTAGAGCGCCGTATTCGCGGCAATGGCGCTCAGCGCCCACGCTGCTTCGATCGCCGTCGAGAAGGCACGCACGCCTTCGAGCTGCAGGGCGCGCGACAGCCACTCCCGCAACTGCGGCGACAGCGGCCGCTCGTACCCCATTGCGGATCGTTCGCGCGCTTCGTCCAGCAGCGGCGGGAGCGCCTCGGGAAGCTGGTCGTCGTCCAGCGAGCGCCCCAGCAGGAGCCTCAGCGCAACCAGCCCGAGGTTCATGACGTCGGCGCGCTGATCCAGGCGCGCGGGACCGGCGGCCGGCGCACTGGCGATCCGGAGCTCGCGCCAGAGCCGATTCGAGTCGAACCCGAGTGTCTCGACCGCGCTGCCGAACACGTGGTCGATCACGACGACGCGGCTCTGCGGCGTGACGACGAGCCGATCGGGCGAGACGAGCCCGTGCGCGAGGCCGCGCGCGTGCCCGTGCAGGAGGGCGACGGCCGGGACCACCTGGCGCAGCAGGCAGAGGACGGTGCTGATCTCGATCGTGATCTGCTCCCGGCGCGCGACCGTGAGCAGGTCGGACAGCCGCATGCCCTCGACGTGATCGACGATCACCGAAAGCCCAAGCTTGGGTATCCGGACACGCTCGATGCTGCGCACCACGGGGAACGCCGGATGCCGGAAGCCGTCCAGCGACGCCCACTGCCCGCGAAGTGCGCGCTCGAAACCCGGGGCCGTCGCGAACGCCGGGGCCACGTACACGATCTGCATCAGCGCCCCGGGCCCGCCGGCCGCGAGCGTCCGCTCGCCCAGCCCGTCGCGGTACAAGGGCGTTTCGTGCCGATTTGTGCAGAGCGTGGCGTTCGTCATCGACGCCCGCGCGCGGTCGCAACCTCCGTTCCAGTGGTCCGACCTTCGACAGATCGTGCCAGATCAGTAACGCGAGCACGTCGACGACATCCGGACGGCAGACGAACGAGAGCGAAGCGACTTACAGATATGAAAGAAAAATACAGCTTTGTCAGTGCGCGCGACCGGAGTAGATCCGTGAAGATCCGATCAGCCGCGCGCAGCTTCAGTTCCGTGCGTCGCGCGTAGCGGAGGGCCAGGGCCGCGTTCGCACTACACTGCTCGGGACGAACGACCAATGACGATGAATGCCTCTGGAGCGGGATCCTGGACCATTCGCGAGGCGACGCGCGCAGATCTGCCGGCGCTCGGCCGGCTCGGTGCGCAGATGGTCGAAGCACACTACGCCTTCGACCGCGAGCGCTTCATGCACCCGGCCGGCATCGAGGATGGCTACGCCCGGTTTCTCGGCACCCAGCTGTCCAATCCCGACGCCATCCTCCTCGTTGCGGAGGTGGATGGCCGCGTGGCCGGCTACGTCTACGCGGCAGTCGAGGCGCAATCGTGGCAGGAGCTCCGTGACGAGGCCGGATACATTCACGACGTCGTCGTGGACGATCCGGCCCGGGGGCTGGGCATCGGCGCCGCCCTCGTGGACGCGGCGGTCGCGTGGCTGCGCGACCGGGGAATGCTCCGCGTGCTGCTCTGGACGGCGGCGCTCAACACCCGCGCGCGTGATCTGTTCGCGCGCCTCGGATTCCGGAACACGATGGTCGAAATGACGCGGGAACTGACGGTGAAGTCCTGAGTGATGAGTTCTGAGTTTGCGGCCCACCTCTTCAGGGCGTTCGCCCGCCGGTCCTGACTGCCGCGGGCACGGCAAAGCTCACGATGCTGTCGTCGGTCAGCGGCGCGCCGAAGAAACCGCCACCGGTGGACGTGATCACGACGTACTGGCGGCCGTCACGACCGAGATAGGTGCTGGGCGTGGCGTTGGCCGCGCCGCGCAGCCGGAACGTCCACAGCTCCCGGCCCGTCTTCGCGTCGAACGCGCGGAACCTCGCGTCGTCCGTCGCGCCGATGAACACGACGCCTCCGGCCGTCGCGATCGGGCCGCCGTTGCCGGGGCGGCCCGTCTTCTGCTTCTCAAGCGGCAGGCTGTCGGTCACGCCGAGCGTCACGCGCCAGGCGAACTCCCCCGTGTTGACGTTCACTGCGTTCAGCTGGCCCCAGGGCGGTTCCTGGCACATCATGTTCGACGCCTCGTCGCGGAAGCGCCCGCCGCCGGGGATGCCCTCGTACGGTCCGTCTGGATGGACGCGATTGCCCTGTCCGGCGGCCTGCGCCTGCCCCGCTGCCGCCGGATCGCGCTCCCGGATGCCCGAGAGCTGGCCGAACTCGTTGGTGTTCACGAACAGGTACCCGAGCTGCGGGTCGAACGCCGTTCCCCCCCAGTTCACGCCGCCGTGGTTTCCCGGGAACTGCAGGCGCAGCCGGTTGAAGCCGACCGGCAGATAAGGTCCGCCGAGCTGGACGCCTTCGAGGAGCCTGCGGCACGCAGCTTCCAGTTCCGGTGTCACGGTCGCAACGTCGGCCGCAGACATCGTCATGCGCGACAGCGGCGCCGGCTTGATCGGGAACGGCTGCGTCTTCGCCGCGCGCTCCAGGGGAACTTCGCTCGGCGGCACCGGCCGTTCTTCGACGCCGTAGATCGGCTCGCCCGTCACGCGATCCAGCAGGAAGAGGAGCCCCGGCTTGTTGATCACCGCGACGGCAGGGATCGTTCGCCCCCCGCGCTTCACGTCGATGAGGGCAGGCGCGGCGGAGAGATCGTAATCCCAGATGTCGTGGTGGACGACCTGGAAGTGCCACAGGTACTTTCCCGTGCTCGCATCCGCCGCGACGATGCTGGACCCGAACAGATTGTCGCCCGCGCGATCGCCGCCGTATTGATCGACCGACGGCGCGCCAAACGGCAAGTAGACGATGCCGCGCTCGACGTCCACGGTCATGAAGCCCCAGACGTTCACGCCCGAGCGCCTGTCCCAGCTGTCGCCTTCCCAGGTCTCGTTGAACCGCTCGCCCTTGCGGGGCACCGATCGGAACGTCCACACGAGCCGTCCCGTGTGGATGTCCCAGGCGCGGACGTCGCCAGCCGGGCCCCGAGGTGGATTCTCCTGCGTGCGCCCGCCGGTGATGACGAGGTTCCTGAACAGGGTTGGCGGCGAGCTGAGGCCGTTGCTGCCGGGCAGACCCTGAAGGATCTCGGGCGTGTTCAGGTTCACGCTGCCCTGTTCACCGAATGCGGGGTTGGGGCGGCCGGTCCGCGCGTCGAGCGAGTACAGCCGGCCGTCGCTCGTGCCGAACACGATCTGCGCCGGCGTGCGGCTGTCGCCGGGCCAGTACTCCACGCCTCGCGTCGATGGGTTGCCGGACGGCAGCTCGAACACCCACCGTTCCTTGCCTGTGGTCGAGTCCAACGCCACCACGCGCCGGTACGGCGTGCTGATGTACATGACGCCGTCGACGACGATGGGAGTCGTCTCGCTCGAGACGAAGCCCGAGCCGCCGCGGCCTCGACCTCGCCCCTGCGCCGGCGCGCCCGCGCCAGCTGCCGGGCCGCGCCCTTCTCCGGTGGCGGACGGCGTTCCGGGAGGAGTCGCCGGCCGCATGTGGTACACCCACGCCACCTCGAGGCGACCGACGTTTTCGGGCGTGATCTGAGTCAGCGGCGAAAATCGCCGGCCTCCAGGATCGTGACCGTACGTAGGCCACTCTGGTGACGGCGAAGGCGGCCGCGTCGCGCTCGGCTGCGCCGCAATTCTCGCGTCGCCGGACACCACGCAGACCGCACCGCCCAGTAACAGGACGCTCAGAAGCCGCACCATGGGCGCTCATTGTAATCGCTCGCGGTGATCGGCCCGCTTCGCACGCCCGGGCTCGACACTCCACCGGCAAGGGCTCCACCGGCGGACAGGGCTCCACCGGCGGATTGACAACACTCGACCTGGCGTCGCAGACTCGCTGCAGTGCGCGCTGGGGCGCCTCCTGTCCGCGGCAAGGGAGAGTACTCCCGCCCAGCCAACGGATCTCCGACGTTCGAGCCTTCTTTCCAGCCTGCCTCAGCGGACGCCAGGCACTACGGGAGGAAGGTGCCATGTCACGTTCGATCACACCCAGGACCAGCCTCGAGAACCTGAAGCGCGACGCCAGGCGGTGGCTCACGGCGCTGCGGGCCGGCGATCCGGAGGCGCGCGCGCGCCTGCTGCGTGCCCTGCCCGGCTTCTCCGGCACACCCACGCTCCGGGACGTCCAACACGCGATCGCCCGTGAATACGATCTGCCGGGGTGGACCGCGCTCAAGGCGCAGCTCCTGGCCGACGCCCCGCTGCGCCGTTACGAGCGGGTGGCCGATGCGCTCGCCACCGCGTACCGGACGGGCGACGACGGGGCGATGCAGATCGTGTGGGATTACTTCGGTCACATGCGGGCGTGGGACGCGATGAAACGCTACGTCAGGCTCGCCCTGGGGCGGCCCGAGGAGCCGGGTCCGTCGGTTCCCGACGACATCTCGATCGACGACGCGCGGTTCCTCGTCGCGCGAGCGCAGGAGTTTGAGAGCTGGGACGACCTCGCGGAATACGCCCGGCAGATCCCGGCCGGCAGGAGCATGTTCGCGCGGGCCGTCGGTCTGTACTCGCTTGACGGTGCCGGCGTACCGCAGCCCGCACTCACTTCGAGGGATTGGGAGGAGGTCGTCACCGTTCTCCGGGAACGGCGACTCGGCGGCCTGCGGGCAAACGGAGAGATGACTGACGAGGCCCTGGCCAGAATTTCGCGCCTCGAGCACATCACGTCGCTGGATCTCGACGGATCCAGGCAGCTCACCGACGCCGGGCTGCGGCACCTCGCGCGCCTGCCGGGCCTCCGGCATCTCGATCTCGCCGGCTGTACCGGCATCACCGACCGGGGGCTGGACGTGGTGAAGCGGCTGCCCGCGCTCGAATCGATCCGGCTGGCGTGGTCACGCGTGACCGATGCGGGCGTCGCGGCGCTGGGAGCCTGCGACGCCCTCCGGGTCGTGGACCTGTCGGGCACGGCGACGGGGGACGGCGCGATCCGCGCGCTCGCCGGGAAGCGTCATCTTCACGAGCTCCAGTCGGGGAACGCGGTCAGCGACGACGGACTCGCGCTGCTCCACGAACTGCCGGTCTTCAAGCAGTGGCAGGGAGGAGAGGTGCGTCTCGCACTCCTCGGCTTCCGGGCCGGTCCCAATTTCCTGCTGCTCCGCGGGACGTTCACGGATGCGGGCCTCGCACGGCTGGTGGGACTCGATGGGTTGTTCGCACTGAACATCGATGGACGCGAGCTGGCGATCACGGCAAAGGGGCTGGCGCCACTGGCGGATCTGCCTCGTCTCGGGCTGCTGGCGTTCGACGCCACGGACGGCGCCATGCCGTACATCGCCGCCCTGCCGCATCTCCGGTTCCTGATGTGCCAGGACACCACCGCGGGCGACGACGGGTTCGTCGCGTTGAGCCGATCCCGATCGATCGAGTACGTCTGGGGACGGCGCTGCCACAACCTGCGGCGGCGCGGGTTCGTCGCCCTGGCTGACATGCCGGCGTTGCGCGCCCTCTCGGTGAGCTGCCGGAACGTCGACGACGAAGGCCTCTCCGCACTGCCGCGGTTTCCCGCGCTCACCGAGCTGATGCCGATGGACGTGCCGGACGAGGGATACAGGCACATCGGCCGGTGCGAGCGCCTCGAATCACTCGTGCTGATGTACTGCCGCGAGACCGGCGATGGAGCCACCGAACACATCGCCGGACTGCGCGGGCTCAGGAAGTACTTCGCGAGCTACAACCGCATCACCGATCGCACGCCGGAGATCCTGAGCGGCATCCCGTCGCTGGAGGAGCTGACGTTCGATACGTGCACGGGCCTCACGAACGCTGGAGTGGCCACGCTTGCGAGACTGCCGCGGCTTCAGGCCGTCAACGTCTCGGGCATGCCGAAGGTCACGAGAGACATCGCGGCGGTCTTTCCGCCAGGGGTGCGCGTGAGCTACTCGAGGTAATGCTCCAGGTCGCGCCCGGCGCTCTCTGCCCACTGCGACGCGCCTGCGTTATCCAATAGGATCGAGTCGTGCCGCTGGTCGTCGCGCTGTTGTTCGTGCTGCTGATCCTCGTCGCGGCCATCGCGCTGATGCCGGTGGCGCTCGTCCAGCGCTATCGCGTCGGCACGGCGCGGCGTCCGGCGCGCGCGTGGGTGGTCGGGCTGAACCTGTTCGCCGTGTCCCTCTCCACAGCGATCTTCCTCGCGGGCGCGGGGGTCACCGCGATCTGGGTGCCGAACGCGTTCACGTACTCGCTCATGGGCCTGGCAGCCGGCTGCGTGCTGGGTACCGCGGGGCTGGCCCTGAGCCGATGGGAGCCGGGGCCGCAGGCCCTGCACTACACGCCGAACCGGCCGCTCGTCCTGACGATCACGCTGCTCGTCACGGCGCGCGTCGTCTATGGGCTCTGGCGCGGCTGGCAGACGTGGCGCGCGGGGGTCGAAGGCGCGTCGCTGCTCGTCACCGCCGGCGTGGCCGGCTCGCTCGCCGCGGGCGCCGTGGTCCTGGGCTACTACCTGATCTACTGGGCCGGGGTCCGCCGTCGGCTCAGGCGGTACCGACTAGCGCGTTGAGACGGCGGATGACTGCACAATCTGCCTCCAACCTTCTATAGCAGGAGCGCCCCGCGTGCGTGCCGTTCACGTGCACTCGTGTGCAGCACAGGCCATCCTGCCGTGCGCACCGGCCGCAGTCAGCGCGCCGCGGAAGTGTGACCTCGATTTCGTTTCTGTGACTGCGATCGGCAGTCTCGAGTCGGCACACCCGTCATCACTCCTGTAACTGCGCTGGAAATCACGGGCACCGCACGGCATCGTCCGGAAGAGGTGCGAGGCACAGCTCTTGCCAAAAGCAGGCGCGAGGTCACTGTCCATGCGCCTGATCACCCGCGTTCTGGCTTCAGCCGCGTTGTTCGTACTGTGCGTCTCGGTCCCCTCTGCCGCGTTCGGGCAGACGCTCATGTGGGACGCCAACAAGGAAACCGACATCGCGGGCTACCGCGTCCACATCGGCCAGGTGTCGAAGACCTACACGACGCAGGTGGACGTGGGCAAGACCACGAGCTATCAGCCGCAGAATTTCGACTGGACGAAGCGGTGGTACTTCGCCGTGCAGGCGTACAACACGAGTGGCCTCGTGAGCCCGATGTCGGCGGAAGCGGAATGGATCCCGGCCTCGGTGACGCAGATCACCAGTCTCACGGCCAGCACCGGCTATCCGCTGCTCACGGGCCGGAACACCACGTGGACTGCAACCGCGACGAACAACCTCGGGCCGGTCGAGTACCGCTTCTACATGTATCGGAAGACCGCCTGGGCCCTCGTGAAGGATTACAGCACGTCCAACACGTACAGCTGGACCCCCACGCCGCAGGACATCGGCCAGCCCTATGCGCTGCAGGTCTGGGTGCGCGCGGTCGGATCGACGGCGCAGCACGAGGCCTTCTACGGCACGCAGTCGTTCGCGGTCACCGCGGCGCCGTTCCAGATCTCGGCCGACGTCGACTTCCCGACCCCGCCCGGAAACCAGGTGACGTGGACCGCCGAAGTCGCCTCGGCACCCACCTCGCCCCTCGAGTACCGCTTCCTCGTGTGGACCGAGAACACGGGCACCTGGAGCGTGTTCCGGGAGTACGGGACCAGCGCGCAGGCGCAGTGGACGCCCGCATCGGTCGGACGCTATGCCGTGGAGGCCTGGATGCGCCCCGTCGGCAGCACCGTGCAGTTCCAGTCCAAGGCGACGTCGCCGATCTTCGACGTGGCCCGGACTCCTGTGAGCATCACCGGGCTCTACGTCGACACCTCGTTCCCGGCCCCCACAGGGTCGCCGATCACCTGGACCGGGCGCGTGCAGGGCGGCCAGTCGGGTCCGATCCAGTACCAGTTCTGGCTGTATTCGGCGGCCGGCGGCTGGAAGATCGCGCAGCCCTACGGGCCGAGCTCGACGTTCACCTGGACACCGACATGGGCGGACGCGGGCGACATGGCGCTCCAGATCTGGGTACGGAGCAACGGATCCACCGCCGCCTACGAGGCCTGGCGGTCGACCGGCTGGTTCACGATTCAGAAGGCCGGCCTCAGCCTGACGACGTCGACGCTGTTCCCGGCGCCGCCGGGGAGCAACGTGCGGTGGCTCGCCGAGCCGGCGAATCCCGCGAACCTGGAATACCAGTTCCTGCTCTACTCCGCGGCAACGACTCAGTGGACGCTCCAGCGGCCGTATACGACGGAGCCGATGTGGACGTGGACCCCGACCCAGACCGGCACCTACGGGGTGCAGGTCCAGGCAAGGCAGGTCGGGTCGTCAGCGCCCTACGAGCTGTTCCGCACCTCGAACATGCTGGAGATCTCCCAGGGGCCGTTGCAGGTGAAGTCGCTCGTCTCGAACGTCCCGCTGCCCGCATCGCCCGGCACCACGATTACCTGGACCGCGCAAGCGATCGGCGGCACGGCTGGACCGCTCCAGTACCAGTTCTGGCGGCGCGACGGCAACACGTGGATCATGGTCCAGGATTACAGCCCGTTGAATTTCTACTCCTGGACGCCCGGCGCAGCGGACGTCGGACAGCACTACATCCAGGTCTGGGTGCGCAGCGCCGGATCGACGGCGGCGTACGAGGGCTACAAGAGCAGCGGCGTCTTCTCGATTCAGTAGCAGTCCGGCCCTTCCAGACGCGACCGGCGGATCGCCGCCGGTCGCGATTCGCCTTGCTCTCCGGTCGGTGGCGTGCGCGTCCCGATGAGCGGACGAACCCCTACCCGCCTTCATCCCCGTCGGTGAGCGTCCCCATCGGGGAGGCATGCGCGTTCGCGGCGCGTCCTTCCGGTGGACGCTCCGCACGCGGCATCAGCGTGTTCCCCGTGGCCGTCGCCGGGCTCCCGTCGCGGATCGCAATGGCCCGCGCGCAACGGCGAACCGGCAGGCCATCAGGAGCAGATCGCGCAGCGCATCGTCCCGGACGCTCGCCAGCCGGACGAGCACCGACGGATAGTGCACGTAGTGCTCCCGCAGGTAGTAGGTCTCGGGATCCGCCGCGATCAGCTCGTCGCGCGCGCCGAAGTCCACGCAGACCACGAGCGTGCCCGGCTCGGCGGAGCGATGCGTGGCCATGCAGGCGAGCATCCGGCCCTGCAGCTTGAGCGCCGGCGCTCCCCAGGCCGTCCCCTCTTCGACGTCAGGAAGTCCCCGCGCCAGCCTCCGCACCCGATCGAAGAGGTCTGACGAGCGTCGCATCGATGTCCCCCTGCACGCCTGGCACCCTCGGGCTCAGGGCCCCTGGCACTCACGGCCCCCAGGCTGGCCAGGGTCAACCCTGGCAGGAACCGGGGCCTGCCTCTAACCTCATTCGCA
>DASPFV010000042.1:0-3507 GCA_035620975.1 Vicinamibacterales bacterium | reverse complement strand
GGCGCAAGTGAGATTGCGGGGCGCGGCGGCCCTGAAGTACACTCAAGGTCTTCCCGGGAAGTTGGGCGCTTGGCTCAGCGGTAGAGCATCGCCTTCACACGGCGGGGGTCAGTGGTTCGAATCCACTAGCGCCCACCAGCTTCTCACGACGCCTGCTTCGCCTGCGCCGTCAGCAACTCCAGGATCCGAACGTAGCGCTCGTCGGCGGCGGTGAACGCTTTCGTGTACTCGTCCTCGCTCATCTTCGCCTTCCGCCACTCGCCGTCGAATGCGATCTGCTTGTCTCCGTTCTCCCACGTGTCGGCCGGCTGATCGCCGTCAGGCTTGAACGCCAGACCGTCGACGCCCATGTCGATGCAGAAGATTTTCGTCCCCGCCACCGAGGCCGAGTTCAGATCGATGTAGATGTCGCGGTAGTTCTTCTGCTTGATCTTGTCGAGGAGCAGGGTTGGAGCCGCGTACTTGGCCGACACGACCAGGAGCTGAGCGCCCGGGATGTAGAGGGCGGCGACGAACGTTCCCGGGTCAGCCGGATCGGGCGCGGCAATCGCATCGAGCTTGTTCGCGTCGAGAGCGTCCACCAGCGCCTTGGCAGCAGCCGCGGATCGCGGCGCGGGCTGGCCGGCGGCTGGAGCGGCCGGGCACAGAACGGAGGCAATGCACGCCGCTATCGCAGGGCCAACACACCCGGCAACGAGCCTGGGCCTGATCATGGGGGGAACCTCGGCTGGTGACAGGCCCGTTCTACCACCGGTGACCGGAAAGGTCAATCCGGTAGCTCCCGGCGGTCAGCTCTCAGGTGTCAGCCGCGGCCGGCAAGCCAGCGGCACGGCAAAGTCAGCCGATGAAGAGCGGATCCTCCTCGTCGACGGTGCGATGGGTACGGGGCCGACGGCTGCGCACGCCGCGCAGCGCGGTCAGCCCCGCCTTGAGCGCGGCGACCACGGCCATACCTTCCCTGGCCGGCCCGATGATGGCCTGCTGAACCACGGCCGCCGTCTCGTCCACCCGCACGGCCAGCTCGCTCACCAGGCGGTCGACCTTTTCAGCCTGGGCCGCCGCGATTGTGCTGGTCCGCTTCGCGTCCTCGGCCACGTCACGCGCTTTGGCGACGAGCGGACGGATCTCCTGTTGCACGGTCGCGAGCGTCTGCTGGGCCTGCCGCATCACGCGGCCGGCCGCGATGACCGCGCCTACCTGAATGACGGCCATGACCACCGTGGCGAGCGCGATGAGGCCGAGGAAGGTCTCGCTCCAGCTCACAGGCTCTCCGGGCGACCAGGGCCTGGCTCGCCGGCGCTGCGGGGCTGTCCAAACGATTCGGCGCCGCTGCGGGCCTGGTTGTAGGCTTCACGGCCCTTGTCGATCGCCGACGAGATCGTGTCCCGCTGCCGATTGATGAACTCGCGGCCCTGCCGGGCGGCGTCGTTGGCGCGCTCGCGCCCCTCCCGGGCCTTCTCGCCGAGCATCCGGCGTATTTCCTCCCCGGTTGCGGGCGCCATGAGAAGGGCGAAGGCCGCACCCGTGACGGCGCCGAGCACGAACGCCACCACCACGGTTCCCGCAGCCCCTCCGTTGTCTCGTGCCATCTCTCCCTCCGTTCCCGATCACCGCGGCCGCCGAGAATCCCCCTGGCCCGCCGCCCGCCGCTTCGCCGCGGGGCGCGTCAGAAGATGCTCACCCGGACGTTGAGGTATCGCTTGGGATCCTTTCTGATGTCGCCGATGAGCGCGCGCAGCTCGCTGGCCGCGGCATTCATGTTCTCATATAACTGCTTGTCGTGCAGTAGCTGGCCGGCCGTCCCGTCCCCCTTTTGCAGTCCGGCGGCCAGCGCGTCTACGCGGCCCGCCAGCGCGTTGAATCGATCGTACAGCTCCTTGTCGGTGAGGAGCTTGCCCGCCGTGCCCTGACCGCTGCGAAGCCCGGCGGTAATCTGATCGACGTTCGACGAGGCGGACGTCAGGGACCTGGCGAGCGCGTCCTCCTTCAGGAGGCGTCCCAGGCTCCCTTCGCCGGCGTTGATCCGGCGGGTCATCTCCTGCAGGTTCGCGAGCGACGTGTTCAGCCGCTCGTAGGCGGCCGGATCGTTCACCAGCCGGCCGAGCGTGCCCTGCCCCTGTCGTAATCCGGTCGCCACGCCCTCGGCCGCCGAGACGAACCCGGTGATCTCCCGATACAACTCGTCGTCGCTGAACAGCCGCCCGATCGTCCCTTTGCCGGCGCGCAGATCGCGCAGCAGGGCGGTCGCCTGTTCCAGCGACTGCGTGGCGGTCTCGGCCACGTCGGCCAGCTGCCCCGGCGCCCGCCCGGCCGGCACGATGTCCCCATCATTGAGCGGCGTCCCGTCGGTCGACGGGCTGATATCGATCACCGGCTCCCCGAGCAGGCTGAGCGACCCGATCGAAGCCCGGGACGCGGTCGTGATGCGCGCCTGCATGTCGTCCCGGACCTCGAGCAGCACCTCCACCTCGGCCCCGTCGAACCGCACGTCGGTGACCTTTCCGACCTCGACCCCGGCAACCCGGACGACGGCGCCGCTCTTGAGCCCCTTCACGTCGGGGAACCGTGTCTTCAGCTCGTAGCGCTGCCAGGCGAACCCGGCCGCCCCGCCGACGGCGACGATGATCATGGCGGCGAGGATGATGGCGGCGACGGCGACAATGCCGATCTTCAGCTCGGACCAGGCCAGGGATCGCGTTCTAGGCATAGGAAGTTCTCAGGACAGGAAGCTCTGGAGGTACTCGTCCGCCCGCGCCCGGTCGCGCAGCTCGGAAGCGTTGCCTTCGAAATGGATGCGGCCGTCGCGCAGCATGATGAACTCCGCTTCGTCGGCCTTCGACCCGGCCGCCCGCTCGAAGGCGATGGCGCTCCGGCGGACCGCCGTGTGCTCGGCCACATAGAAGGCATCCCGCAGCTGGTGCGTCACGAGAATGGAGCTGACGCCCTCGAGATCGCGCAGCTTGATGATCTCCTCGTCCACGGTCAGCGCGGTAATCGGATCCAGGCCGGTCGTCGGCTCGTCGTAGAGCAGGATCCGCGGCTTGGCCGCCATCGCCCGCGCGATGGCGACACGCCGGCGCTGCCCGCCCGACAATTCCGACGGCATGCGATCGATGAACTCCGCCAGGCCGATGAAGCCCAGCACCTCGCGGACCCGGACGTGCACCTCGTCGAGCGGCCAGTTCAGCTCCTCGAACAGCTTGTAGCCCACGTTCTCGCGAACCGTGAGCGAGTCGAACAGCGCACCCTCCTGGAAGACCATGCCGAGATCGGCCCTGACTGCCATGAGCTGATCCTCGGTCATGTCGTCCACGCGCTCGCCGTTGACGAAGATCCGTCCGGCGTCCGGCTTGAGGAGCCCGAGGATCAGCCGCAGGATCGTCGATTTCCCCGCGCCGCTGGCACCCAGGAAGATCTTCGTGTGGCCCGTCTGGAGCGTGAAGCTGACGTTCCGCAGGATCTCCTTTTCGTCGAACGCCAGGGACACGGCGTCGAACACGATAATTG
>DASPFV010000041.1:0-17531 GCA_035620975.1 Vicinamibacterales bacterium | reverse complement strand
CAGCACGCCGCGGATCTCGATCGCATCGTTGATGTCGGCCACCGCGAACGAGCGGACCCTGAACCCCGCGGTCGGCAGCGGCTCGAGCAGCCCTTCATGCGCGAGCCGCTCGAGCGCGAGCCGGACTGGCGTGCGCGACGCCTTCAGCCGCGGCACGAGCGTGAGCTCCGCGAGACGCGAGCCGGGGGCGAAGTCCCCCCGGAGCAGCATCCCGCGGAGCGTCAGGACGACCCGCTCGAGCTGCGAGCTGCCAGCCCGGCCGGCAGCCGGCTCCGCCGGGCCGCCCGTGACGTCCGGCGCGTCGGGGGTTCCACCGAATCGGGCCGTTCGAGCCACGACGTGCGCCTACTGCGTGCCGGTGCCCTTGCCGGCGCGGAACAGCAGCTGCGCGAACTCGTGGAGGTGCGGCCGCCAGAGCCGCCACTCGTGCCGCCCCTCGGTGATCCGGAGCGTGTGCGGAATGTCGTGCTTCGCCAGCGCAGCCGCGATCGCCTTCGTGCCGTCCAGCGCGAAGTCCCCTTCGCCGACGCCGAGCCAGATCAGCTTCATCTGCTTTGCCGCGGCACCCGAGTTGGCGAAGAACTTCGGATACGCCTCCTCGAGGTTCGCGCCGCCCCCGGCGCTCATGATGATCACGTAGCGGAAGAGATCGGGACGGCTGAACGCCGTGTTGACCGTCGCGCCGCCGCCCATCGAGAGACCGCCGATGGCGCGATCCTCCGGACGCGCGGACACCCGGAAGGTCTTCTCGACGGCCGGCAGGAGGTCGTTGATGAAGTCCTGCGCGAACGCGCCGAGCGGCGCCGGGCCCGCCGGGGCAGGCGCGCCGCCGCGGCCGCCACCGCGGCCCGCGCCCGGAGCGACGTTGCCTGCGGCCTGGATGCCGGGCGACATGCCGGCCGGCCCGAGCCCCATGCTGCCGCCGCCGCGCGCCAGCGGCATCACGACCACCATCGGCACGGCCTTCTTCTCGGCGATCAGGTTGTCCATGATGATGTGGGCGCGCCCGGTCATCGCCCATCCCGGATCCATGTCTCCGCCGCCGTGCAGGAGGTAGAGCACGGGGTACCGCGTGTTCGTACGGCCGTAGTCGGGCGGCGTGTACACCCACGCCTGCCGCGTGGCGCCCGCGCTCTTCGACTCGTAGGTCATGATCTGAACCAGGCCGTGCGGCACGGGCTTCGAGTCGTAGTACTGCAGCCCATCGCCTGGGACCTCGACCTGGGACGCCAGCCCGGCGCCCGACACGAGCTTCACCCAGGGATTGCGCGGATCGGGCGTGTTCACGCCGTCGATGTTGAACGCGTAGAGATAGACGTCCGGCGGCACGGGACCGAGCTTCGCCGTCCAGATGCCGTCCTCGCCTTTCGTCATCGGCTGTGGCTTGCCGCCGTTGAGGATCTCCCCCGTCACGAGGATCTCGGTGGCCTTCGGCGCGAGCACGCGGAGGGTCACCGAGCGATCGGGATGGACCTCCGGTGACACGACCTGCGGGCCCTGCTGCCCGCCGCGCCCGCCGCCGGCCGGCGGCTGCGCCGTGCCCTGCCCCGCGCCCCCCTGCGCCACCAATGTCGTCGCGCAGAGCGCGACGAGCGCGAAGGAGATGATGAACTGTCGTCGCATCTGGTGCTCCTTTCTGTCCCTCGTGTTTCGCTGCCCCGCGGCCTCGCTCACGCGGTGCCGAGTTGCGAGCCGCGATGGGCGAGCAGCGGCCCGGCGGCAGCCGGTTTGCCCCACACTTCACGCGCGACCGACGCCACGAGCTCGAGCTTGCGTTGCTGATCGGCGGCCGAGAGCCGATTGCCTTCGTGCGTCGATGCAAAGCCGCACTGCGGGCTGAGCGCCAGCCGCTCGAGCGGGACGATGCGGGAGGCCTCCTCGATCCGCGCGAGCAGCGACTCCCGGGTCTCGAGACGCGGCGTCTTCGAGCTGACGAGCCCGAGCACCACCACACGATCCCCGGGCACGTGCCGGAGCGGCTCGAACGTCCCCGACCGCGCGTCGTCGTACTCGAGGAGGAAGCGGTCGAACCGAGCCTGGCCGAACACCCTGGCCGCGATGCGGTCGTAGCCGCCGGATGCATAGAACATGCTGCGGTGATTGCCGCGGCAGATATGGATGCCGAAGGTCACTCCGGGATGGCCCTCCATGATCGCGTTGTCGAGCTCGATGCACGCGTCCAGCATCCGATCGGGATCGCTCCCCCTCGCGCGATACCCTTCCCGGATCGTCTCGTCCAGCAGCGCGGCGTACTGGGGTGCGTCGATCTGCACGTATTCGCACCCGAGGCGCCGCAGCTCGGCGATCTCTCGGCGGGTGAAATCGACGAGGTCTGCAAGGTAGGCATCGCGCGTGGGATACGCGCCGCGCGACTTCTCCGGGTCGTAGTACGCCGCCGCCTGCTGCGCGCTGACGAGGGTAACCTTGACGGCCCTCTCGGTACGTCCGCGAAGATACGTGAACTCCTCGACGCTCATCTGACGACGCCAGCGAAGCCTGTCCACGACCACAGGCCGCTTCAGCGCCGCTTCGTGGCCCTCGCCGTCCCGGAACGTGATGGACCATCCGGCCTCCCTGTCGAAGCCTTCGAGGGCCTCGACCAGGTGCCCGTAGAACGCATAGCGACGCATCTCGCCATCGGTGACGACGTCGAGGCCGGCCTGCTCCTGAAGGGCGACGGCGTCCTGCACGGCCCGGTCCTCGACGCGCTTGAACTGGGCGGGCGTCATGGCGCCCGCCTCGACCCGCGCGCGCGCGTCGAGCAGGTACTGGGGGCGGAGGAGGCTCCCGACGACGTCGCTGTGACAGGTGAGCATGCGGACGGAATCCTACACCCAAGCCCCCCCGGCTGCATGCAGAAACTTGCCGCATGGCGCACAACTGGCCTAAAATCCGCGAGCCTCAGGAGATCCTGCATGCATTCGAACCGTGCGCGAGTGTGGCGGGGATAGGCCGGCGCATGCAGATGCCCGGCAACCGCGTAGGCCTGACCACCCATCAGGAGGTGGCGCTGATCCAGATTGACAATCCGCCGGTCAACGCCCTGAGTCCCGGCATTCCGGCGGAGATCGAGCGCGCGCTCGAGGTGGTCGAGCAGGACGCCGGGATCCGGGCGATCGTGATGATGGGAGCGGGCCGCACCTTCGTGGCCGGCGCGGATATCACGACGCTCGAGCGTGCCGCCTGGGGAACGCTCGACGAGGCGGTGGATTTGCACGGGCTGCTCGCGCGAGTCGAGGACTGTAGCAAACCAGTGGTGATGGCCATTCACGGGACCGCCTTCGGCGGCGGGCTCGAGCTCGCCATGGCCGGCCATTACCGGATCGCCACCCCAGACGCACTGGTCGGGCAGCCGGAGGTGAACCTCGGCATCATTCCCGGCGCCGAGGGAACGCAGCGCCTCCCCAGGCTGATCGGAATAGCGCGCGCGCTCGAGATGTGCGTGAGCGGCAAGCCCGTCAAGGCGTCCGACGCGCTGGCGGACGGCCTCATCGACGCGATCGTCGAAGGTGATCTGCGAACGGCGGCGCTGGACTTCGCCCGCGACATCGCCGAGCGCGGCTCGGTGCGGAAAACGCGCGAACGGGGAGAGGATCTCGGAACGCCCGACACCAACGCGCTGCTGTTTGCATCGGCGCGGGAGCTCGCCGCCCGCACGCGCCGCCAGCAGATTGCCCCGCCGAAGGTGGTCGAGGCGATCGAAGCAGCCGCCACTCTGCCATTCGCGGAGGGGTGCCGCCGGGAACGCGAGCTGTTCTTCGAGTGCGTGCAGAGCGAGCAGGCCAAGGCGCTCATCCATCTCTTCTTCGCGGAGCGGGCCGCGGCCAGGCCGCCAGACCTGCTACCCGACACGCCGGCCGCACCCGTCGAACGCGTCGGCATCCTCGGCGCCGGGACGATGGGCGGCGGGATCGCGATGGCGTGCGCGAACGCGGGCCTCCACGTGCGGCTGAAGGACGAGTCGCGCGAGGCGCTGGCGCGGGGACTCGAGACGATTCGCCGGAACTATCAGACCTCGGTCTCGCGAGGACGGCTCACGGAAGCCGCTCTCGACGAACGGCTGGCCCGAATACAACCGCAGCTGACGTACGACGGGTTCGAGCAGGCCGACCTCGTCGTCGAAGCGGTCTACGAGAGCCTCGGCGTCAAGAAGCGAGTGTTCGCCGAGCTCGATCGGGTAGCCAGGCCGGGAGCAATCCTCGGCACCAACACGTCGACGCTCGACGTCGATGCGATTGCGGCCGCGACGTCGCGGCCCGCGTCGGTCATCGGGCTGCACTTCTTCAGCCCGGCGCACGTGATGCGGCTGACCGAGGTCGTCCGCGGGGCGGCAACGGGGGCTGACACGCTCGCCACGGCGGTCGGCTTCGCGCGCCGAATCGGCAAGCTGCCGGTCGTCGTCGGCAACTGCCGCGGCTTCGTGGGGAACCGGATGCTGTTCCCCTACATGTACGAGGCGCAGTTCCTGGTCGAGGAAGGTGCAACGCCGGCGCAGGTCGACAGGGCGCTGACCGGGTTCGGCATGGCCATGGGGCCCTTCGCCGTCGACGACATGGCGGGACTCGACGTGGCCTGGCGCGTCAGGCAGGAGCTGGGGCACTTCAGCGATCCTGCCAGCCGGCGCCCGCTGATCGCCGACCGGCTTTACGAGATGGGCCGTCTGGGGCAGAAAGCGGGGGCCGGGTGGTATCGCTACGCCGGGAGCCGCCAGCCCATTCCCGATCCCGAGGTCGAGGACCTGATTCGGACGACGGCTGCGGCGGCCGGTGTTCCCCAGCGGACGTTTTCGGATCAGGAGATCGTCGAACGGCTGATCTTCGCGCTCGTCAACGAGGGCTTCCGCGTGCTGGAAGAAGGCTTCGCGCGGCGGGCGCTCGACATCGACGTCATCTACGTGAACGGTTATGGTTTCCCCGCGTGGCGCGGCGGACCGCTCTTCTACGCCGATCGCCTTGGGCTGCGGGCCGTTCACGATCGCCTCGGACAGTTCCAGAAAGAAGCGCCGGAGCGCTGGGCGCCGGCGCCCCTGCTCGCCCGGCTCGCCGACTCGGCTCAGACGTTGCGCGAGTATGAACGGACCCGGGTTGCCTCGCGCGGCCTCGCATGACCTCCGGACGCGCGATTCGCCGGGGCATCCTGCCGTCGGCCGTGATCCTGCAACGCCGGACCGACGGGACGGTTTACGCCCGCTCACCGGAGCCGCTCGGACGCTACCCTGAGAAGATCACGGAACGGCTGGAGCACTGGGCCGGATGCGCGCCCGACCGGCCCTTTCTCGCGCGGCGGTCCAGGACGCATTCCGGCAGCGCGAGCTGGCGCACGCTTTCGTATGCCGACGCGCTGGGCCGGGTGCGATCGGTCGGACAGGCCCTGCTCGATCGCGGGCTCTCGACCGACCGACCGCTCGTGATCCTGTCCGGCAACGGGATCGAGCACGGCGTGCTGGCGCTGGCCGCCATGTACTGCGGCATCCCCTACGCACCGATCTCGCCGTCGTACTCGCTGCTCGCGACCGATCATGCGACGCTGCGGGCACTCTGGGAGGCGCTGCGGCCCGGGATGGTCTTCGCTGATGACGGCCCGGCTTTCGAGCGCGCCCTGTCGAGCGTGCTGGGCCGGAACACGGTCGTCGTCTCGTGCACGCCACCAGAGTCCATCGATAACATTCCCTACGAGGAGCTGGAGCAGACAGTCGCGACGGCCGCCGTCGATCTCGCGCACGGCGGCGTGAAGGCCGACACGATCGCGAAGATCCTGTACACGTCGGGCTCCACGGGCCACCCCAAGGGCGTCATCAACACGCAGCGCATGCTCTGCTCGAACCAGGAGATGCTCTGTACCGTCCTGCCGCTCCTGTGCGAACAGCCGCCCGTGCTCTGCGACTGGCTCCCCTGGAACCACACGTTCGGCGGAAACCACAACTTCGGGATCGCGCTCTACAACGGAGGAACGCTCTACATCGACGACGGCCGCCCGACCGCCGGGGGATTCGCTGAAACGGTAGAGAACCTGCGCGAGGTCGCGACCACGGCGTACTTCAACGTGCCGCGAGGCTACGATCTCCTGGTTCCGCGGCTGCGGGAAGACGCCGGGCTCCGGCAGCATTTCTTCAGCCGGCTGCGGATGCTCTTCTGCGCCGCGGCGGCGCTGCGGCAGCAGACGGCCGACGATCTCCAGGCGATGGCCGTCGACGAACACGGCGATCCGATTCCGCTCGTGACGGGCCTCGGCGCCACCGAGAGCGCTCCGTTCGCGCTCTGCGCCGGGGCCGCGGCGTTCACGGGCGGTCGCGTCGGCGTGCCCGTGCCGGGCGTCGAGCTGAAGCTCGCACCGGTGGACCGCAAGCTGGAGGCCCGGCTGCGCGGCCCGAACATCACGCCTGGCTACTGGCGCGACGACGCGCTGACCCGCGCGGCGTTCGACGGCGAAGGCTTCTACCGGATGGGTGACGCGCTGGCCTTCGTGAACCCCGCAGATCCATCGAAAGGCTTCGTGTTCGAAGGGCGCCTCGCCGAGGATTTCAAGCTCTCGAGCGGCACGTGGGTGCACGTCGGCCTGCTGCGGGGGCGTTTCCTGGCCCACTTCGGCGACCTCGTCCAGGACGTCGCCATCGCGGCCCCGGATCGCGAATTCGTCGGAGCCCTGATCTTTCCGAACCTCGAGACCTGCCGTACGATCGCCGGCAGCCCGACCGCCCCGCCGCGCGACGTGCTCCGCCATCCGGCCGTGCTCGACCGTTTCACGGATCTCCTCGAGAGTCTCGCCCGGGCAAGCTCCGGCAGCTCGACCCTCGTGTGCCGCGCTATCCTCCTGGAGGCGCCGCCGTCGCTGGACGCGCAGGAGCTGACCGACAAGGCGAGTGTGAACCAGAAAGCCGTGTTGAAGCACCGGGCGGCGCTGGTCGAGCAGCTCTACACCCTCGACGGCCCGGGCATCCTGATTGAGCTCGCCGGAGGCGTGCCGACATGACTCAGACCGGCCAACTCGATGTCTCGGCGCTCGTGGCCATCGACGTACACGTGCACCTCGAGTCGCTCGAGGGCTCGACCGCCGATGCCGCCGCGCGAAAGTACTTCGGCGACAGCGGCGTGCCGCGCGATCCCTGCGGCCTGGCCGAGTACTACCGCTCCCGCAACATCGCCTGCGTCGTCTTCTCCGTGGACGAGCGTCTGTCCGGACGGCGGCAGCCGCCGAACGAAGCGGTGCTGCAGTTCGCCGCCGAGCACGCCGACATCGCAATTGCGTTCATCAGCGTCGATCCGACGCGCGGGCCCGAGGCCGTGCGCGAAGCCAGGCGGCTCGTCTCCGGCGGCGGCGTGCGCGGGCTCAAGCTGCACCCGCCGGCGCAGCAGTTCTACGCCAACGACCGGATCGCCTATCCCTTGTACGAGGTGTTCGCCGAGGCGCGGCTGCCCGTCCTCTTCCACACGGGGCACAGCGGCATCGGCACCGGCGTGCCGGGCGGCGCAGGCATCCGGCTGAAGTACGGCAACCCGATGTACATCGACGACGTGGCGGTGGACTTCCCGGACCTGCCAATCATCATGGCGCACCCGTCGTTTCCGTGGCAGGACGAGGCCCTCTCGATCTGCCTGCACAAGCCCACGGTGTACATCGACCTGTCAGGGTGGTCGCCGAAGTACTTTCCCCCCTCGCTCGTTCAGTACGCCAACACCCTGCTGAAGCACAAGGTGCTGTTCGGGTCGGACTACCCGTGGATTACGCCGGATCGCTGGCTGGCCGATTTCGAGGGGATCGGGATTCGTGAAGACGTCCGGCCGCTGATCCTGAAGGAGAACGCTGTGCGCCTCTTCGGGCTCGACGGCCGGACCGTGGATGGCTGACCGGCTTCTCTAGTTGCCCACCCGCCTGCGCCGGAGCGGCCCGCCCGCGCCGCGTAGCGGGCTTCGGCGAGGTCTCGCCGGAGCGCCTGCGGCGCGAAGGCGGAAGCGGACTACTTCTTGACTTCGAGCGTCCCGCGCATGCCGGCCTGGAAGTGGCCCGGGAAGGTGCACAGGTACGGGTAGCTGCCCACGGCGGCCGGCACCTTGAACGTCACTTCGACCGTCTCGCCGTTTCCCGCGAGCGTGGTTGCGGCGAGCACCTGATCCTTGGTCTCCGGCGCGATGAAATCAGTCGCCCGCGCGGTTGCGCCCGCCTGCACGAACTTCACCGGGCTCGCTGTGAGCTTCAGCAGCACGAAATTGTGCGCCATGGCGATCTTCGGCATCGTCCCTTTCGACGTCAGGCGGACGCGCAACTGCTCACCGGGCTTGGCGGTGATGGTGGTGACGCTGTACTTCATGTCGTCGGTGCCGACGATGTCCACGGTGCGCGCGCCGGCGGCCGCCTTGGCGGCAGGAGCGGGCTTGCCCTGCGCCGGCGCGGCGGGCTTCGTCTGCGCGAGCAGCGCCGTGGACGCGAGTGCCGCGGATGTCATGATCGTCAGGATGAATCGTCGTCGAAGCATCTGATACCCCTCTGCAGTGAATGGAAGCGCCGGTCCAGGCTCCGGCAGCTCAGGCCGGCCATTCAAGCCTATCAGGAATCGCGTCCGCGCCGATGACGAGGACCCAGTATTCGGCCGAGAGGGCCGAAGCCGCGGGAATCCACCGGAAGGTCGGGACGTCGAAGAGCCGGCCCCGCTCGACCATCGCCCGGCGCGACTCGGGGAAGGGCGATACCCCGAACTCCATCCCCCGAGTGAGCGTTCTGGCGTTCCAGGGGGGCTGAGTCCGGCTGTGGTTCTCCTCCCAGATGCCCATCCAGGGGAACTCGGCACGCCGCCAGACGTACCCGAACGCCAGCCGCGCAGCCGGCGAGAACGCTACGAAGTACGCGTGCTCGAGCCCGGGATCCATGAGGTGAGCCGTATAGGCACTGGACCGCGCCGCCGGCGTGCAGACCCGCAGGTCGTGCCGCCCGCGGCCCGCGCCCAGCAGCGGTGCGTGGGGCCAGACGAACTCGGCGGCCGGCTCCAGGTAGTCGTCGGCGCCGAAGATCGATTCGTGCACCTTCGAGCGCGTGGCCGAGGAGCGGAACTGGGTTGCGCCCTTCTCGAGAAACGGCGGGCCCAGCGTCACGTGCTGGGTCCAAGCGATCGGCCGATCGATGCCGCCCGCGTTCTGCACGCGCTCCCGGATCCGGACCGCCGCCCCATCCAGCTCGATCCGCCGCTCGAGCTGAAGGCCGGCCAACGGGAGCTTCGCCTGCATCACGATCTCAGACGACGAAGGCTGCACGTTGTAGCGGACGCGCGAAGCCTCGCCGTGAACCGGCAGACCGGAGGCGGCCTCTTCAGCCGACGGCCCGCCGAAGATGTCGAGGCACAGGTTGTGGCCCATGATGCCCGCGAGCAGCGGCGCGTCCACGCCGCCGCCGTAGAGCTCGTGCTTCGCCCGTTCGTAGGTGGACGGCTCGATCGACGGCCAGGGCGGCGTCCACAGCGGGTTCGCGCCCGTGCGCTTGTCGAGGATCTCGGCGATATGTCCGCCCTCCTGGAGCACGGTCACACGCAGCGCACGATTCTCGATGAACGCCGCCCGGCGGCCCCGGTAACGGTTCACCTGTGGCATCCGGCGTATTATGCACAGCCGCAGATGGCGGCGGGGGCGTGCGCGCTGCCGTTCGCTCCGTTTCGCGTGTCGCAATGACGGCCAGGCGCTCTACAGCCGCGCAAGCGGCTGGCGACGTGCGGTTTTCGTTTCTCAACGGCGCCGGGATCAGGCAGTTAGGTGGGTGGGCCTCCCGGCCTCCGGGTTTCTGAGCGCGAAACCGATCGGCTTCGAGGAATGCGCTTGAAACCGCGCGCGGCGGAAAGGTATCGTCGCTGCCTCACGCTGGTCCCGCTCGCGACGAAAAAGGACACTCGATGGTCGATCGTGCACAGGTTCAACGCGCCCTGGATGAAAGCGGCGGACTGCTCAGGCTGGAGCCCGCCTGGGTGCCGCGCTCGTTCATGGTCCCCGGCCGCCGGCTCAAGCTGCATCCCGACGACGTCTACGCGCTCGGCGGACACCGGGGCGGCATCAACGAGCGCTGGTTCTCGTCGACGACCAACGCGGACAACGGGCCCGGAACGCCGGCCGACGAAGGCCTCAGTTACGCCCGTGCGAGCGACGGCTCACGCTTCCTGCTGAAGGACGCGGTCGAGCGCGCGGGCGACCTGCTCCTCGGCGCCGACGTCATGGAACGGGAGAAGGGGTGGAACCTGCTCTGCAAGTTCTTCGACAACCTCGGGCCGATTCCGCACCACATGCACCAGAGCGACGCGCAGGCGAAGCTCCTTGGCCGTCGCGGCAAGCCCGAGGCGTACTACTTTCCGCCGCAGTACAACGAGACGTTCAACGACTTCCCGTATACGTTCATGGGGCTCGAGCCCGGGACCACGAAGGCGGACGTCCGCCGCTGCCTGGAGAACTGGAACAAGGGAGACAACGGCATTCTCGACCTGTCGCGGGCCTTCCGGCTGCAGCCGGGCACGGGCTGGCAGATCGATCCCTGCATCCTGCACGCGCCGGGCTCGCTCGTGACCTACGAGCCCCAGGTCAACAGCGACGTGTTCGCGATGTTCCAGTCCGAGGTCGACGGCCGGATCGTCCCGTGGGATCTGATGACCAAGGACGTGCTGCCCGAACACCACCACGATCTCGACTACCTGGTGGAGCTGCTCGACTGGGAGGCGAACGTCAACCCGCGCTTCGCCGAAAGCAACCGGCTCTTCCCGAAGCCGGTCCGGTCGTTTGCCGAGACCGAAAGCGAGGGCTATCGCGAGCAGTGGGTCTGCTACGGCACCGGCTGGTACTCGGCCAAGGAGCTCACGATCCTGCCGAAGCGGACGGCGACCATCAAGGATGCCGCGGCCTACGGCATCATCCTGACCCAGGGCTACGGCCGATTCGGCAGGCTCGCCGTCTCGACGCCCTCGATGATCCGGTTCGGACAGATGACGGAAGACGAGCTGTTCGTGACGGCCGAGGCGGCCCGCGCCGGCGTGCGGATCGAGAACCTGAGCGACGCGGATCCGCTCGTCATCCTGAAGCACTTCGGCCCGGGGAACCCCGAAGCCGAAGCCCTGCGCCGCTGACGCCGCAGGATGGGAAAGAACGCTCCGCCGAAAGCCCAGAGCCTAGAGCCCAGAGCCCAGAGCCCAGAGCCCAGAGCCAGCTAGAGCCCAGAGCCTAGAGCCGATAGCCCATAGAGGAACATCCATGCCCAAGTACCCCGCCCTGCACAACGCGATGTGGCCCGGCCTCGTCGGCAAAGGTGGCCCTGGCGCCGAGCCGGCCATCGACCTCGATACGATGCTGGACCTGACGGCCGCCGCCCGGGTCGACGGCGCGCGCTTCGACGGCGTCGATCTCTTCCTCTTCGACCCTCACGTCAGCATCGACGCGTCCGACGACGACCTCAAGCGGCTGGGCGACAAGATCGCTTCCAGACACCTGGCGGTCGGCTCCCTGGTCGCGCCCGTCTGGCCTCCCACGGGCGGCGGATCCGCGATGGGGAGCACGGACGAACGCCAGGCGTTCGTCACGCAGGTGCGCAAGGCCTGCCGGATCGGCAAGGTGCTCCGCGACCACGGCGTCAGGACGTATGGCGTGATCCGGATCGACTCGGCAGCCGGCCCGGCGGAATGGGCGAAAGATCCCGCGGGCAACCAGAAGAAGATCGCCGAGACCTTCCGTCAGGCGTGCGACGTCGCGGAGGAGTCCGGCGAGCGGCTCGCGGCCGAAGGGGAAATCTGCTGGGGCGGCATGCACAGCTGGCGGCGCAACGTCGAGCTGCTCGAGATGGTGAACCGCCCTCAGACGCTCGGCTTCCAGGCCGACATGGCGCACACGCTCCTGTTCACGATGGGCTACAACGCGCCAGAGGACCGCATCCTCCCCGAAGGATTCGACTGGTCCAGCCGGGCCGCGCTCGACGACGCCCTGCGGACGATGACCCGCGCGCTGCGGCCGTGGACCATCGACTTCCATGTCGCGCAGAACGACGCCACGGTGAAGGGATCCGGGTCGCACGACAAGACCGGGCGCCACTGCCTGCCCTTCGACCCGAACGGAAAGCTCGACGTCGCCCACCACGCCGGTTTCTGGCTGCGCGACGAGGAGGGGAAGGTGACCCGCGCATTCCGGCACATCTGCTGGGACGGCTGCATGTTCCCCAACGACGTGATGACGCAGCAGAAGACCTGGAACGACATCCTGGGCGTCATGGTGGCCGTGCGGAATGCACACGGCTGGGACTGAGTCCGCGTCCCCGAGCGACCCGAGTGATCGTGAGCTGTGGTTCCGGACCGTCTGATCAGGAGCATCTTGAGAATGAAGACGCTGAACATCGGCCTCGTGGGCTACGGCTTCATGGGGCGGACCCACTCGAACGCGTTCCTTCAGGCGCCGCGGTACTTCGATCTGCCGTACAAGCCGGTGTTGAAGGCGATTGCGGCGCGCAACGCGGACCGCGCCAGGGCGTTCGCGGCGAACTGGGGGTACGAAAGTCACGAGACCGACTGGCGGGCCCTCGTCGCGCGCAAGGACGTTGACGTCGTCGACATCGCCAGCCCGAACGACACGCACCAGGAGATCGCCCTGGCCGCTGCGAAGGCCGGCAAGATGGTGATGTGCGAGAAGCCGCTCGGCCGCACGGCGGCCGAGGCACAGGCCATGGTCCAAGCCGTCGAGTCGGCCGGCGTGCCGAACACCGTCTGGTACAACTACCGGCGCGTCCCGGCCGTCGCGCTGATCAGGCAGCTGCTCGACGAAGGGCGGTTCGGGCGAATCTTCCACTACCGCGCCAAGTTCCTCCAGGACTGGACGATCTCCCAGGACCTCCCGCAGGGCGGTGAAGGGCTGTGGCGGCTCGACCTCGCCGTGGCCGGCAGCGGCGTCACCGGCGACCTGCTCGCTCACAACATCGACACGGCGCTCTGGCTGAACGGCCCCATCACCGACGTCACCGCGATGACCGAGACGTTCATCAAAGAGCGCAAGCACACGCTGACCGGGAAGGTGCAGCCGGTCGGCATCGATGACGCCAGCTCGTTCCTGTGCCGGTTCGAGAACGGCTCACTCGCGACGTTCGAGGCGACCCGGTACGCACGCGGCCACAAGGCGCTTTACACGCTCGAGATCAACGGCGAGCACGCGTCGGCGTTCTGGGATCTGCACGATCTGCATCGCCTCCAGTTCTTCGACCATCGCGACGAGGGCCGCACCCGCGGCTGGCGGAACGTCCACGTCACCGACGGCGATCACCCCTACATGAAGCGCTGGTGGGTCCCCGGGCTGCAGATCGGGTACGAGCACACGTTCGTCCACCAGTTCGCGGAGTTCGTGCAGGCCGCTGCCGAGGGGAAGAGCCTCGCCCCCACGTTCCGCGACGGCCTGGCGACGGATTACGTCACGGACGCGGTCCTGCGCTCGGCGCAGACCAGGCAGTGGGAGAAGGTCGGCCGCGGGTAGGCGCGGATTCAGCGCGGATTCGGGCTTCACGGGTCGCGGACTCGTCCACCGTAGCCCACCGGGCGAAGGTGGATGAACGCGGATTCACGCCGGACTGTGCAGGAGGACCAGCGATGTGGAGGAGCTTCTTTGGAGCGATGACGGCCGTAATCGCGCTCGCCAGCCTCGCGGTGTCGACCGCGACCCAGTCGCCCGCTCAGCAGCAGCCGCCCGCCGGCCAGCCGGCCGCGCAGGGGCGCGGTGAAGGTCGCGGACAGGGCCGCGGCGGCGGATTCGGCGGGCCTGCGCCGTTGAATCTCGAGGACCGGGAGGGATTCGCGTCGATCTTCGACGGCACGTCGCTCGAGGGCTGGGAGGGCGATCGGGCGTACTGGAAGGCCGCCGACGGCGCCATTGTCGGCGAGACCACGGCCGCGAACCCGCTCAAGGAGAACACGTTCCTCATCTGGCGCGGCGGCGAGCCGGCCGACTTCGAGCTGAAGGTCCAGTTCCGCATGAATGCCACGAACAGCGGCATCCAGTTCAGGAGCACGCACCTGCCGCAGGGCACGCCGTCCGGCCGGGGGGATGCAAGGATCCAGGGCCGGTGGGTCCTGAAGGGCTACCAGGCTGACATCGACTTCGACAACCGCTTCACGGGGATGATCTACGAGGAGCGGGGTCCACGCGGGTTCCTCGCGCCGCGCGGCGTCGCCTCCTACGTCGGTCCCGACGGCGCCAAGAAGACCATCGGCAGCCTCGAACGCAACGCCGACGAGCTCAAGGCCATCATCAAGTCTGCAGAGTGGAACGACGTTCACATCATCGCGCGCGGCGCCACGCTGGTGAACATCGTGAACGGCCACGTCACCGCGCTCGTCGTGGACGACGATGCGAAGAACCGCGCGTTGAAGGGACTCATCGGCTTCCAGATCCACACGGGGCCGCCGATGAAGATCGAGTTCCGCAACGTCTATCTCAAGAAGCTCTAGTGTCCTGACCGCTGCCTGCCGCACAGGCGGGGCAATCAGCGGCCTCCATTCGGCGGCGCGTACAGAACCAGGCGGTGGATGGCCCAGGCCGGGGCGCTGTCCTCCGGTGCTGCGGTCTGGGTCAGGCGGATGAACTTCGCCGTGACCGGGGCAAACGCGATGCTCGTGTGGGCTCCCCGGCCCTGGCCCTCGGCGATCGTGCTCCACGAACTGCCATCGCTCGACACCTCGACTTTGTATCCGCGGGGGTAGGTGCCGGCCGGCGTGAACGGCGCAAGACCGCGGCCGGTGGCCTGAGCGGCCGCGGGCGCCTGCGGCGAGCTGATGGTCTGGGCGGGTACTGCCGCGCCGCTGGAGCCCTGTGAATCCGCGGGAGCAGGCTGCGGCCCAGCCGGAGCGGCTGCCGTCCCCCTCCCGCCTCGTCCGCGCCCGCGACCGCCTCCCCCTCCCATGCCTGGAGAGGTGAACTGAATCTCGGTCACCCGTGCCGGCTGCGGCAGCTCGATCTGGAACCACATTCCTGGCTCCTGCGGCGCGCCCGTCGTCCACGACGCAAAGCTGAATGCTCCCATCGCACGCTCCGGGTTGTGGCTCGCGGTCGCTCTCCACGCCGGTTGCGCGGGGATCGCCCGCGGGAGCGACGCCAGCAGGCTGTCGAACGTCCACAGCTCGCGGCGATCCGCCTCCGCGGCGCGGATCCGGGCGACCTCGGCCGGCAGCACGAACGAGGCCACGTTCCCGAACGTGTTCCGGACGTAGGACGCGATGGCCGCCACCCACTCGTCGGTGTTCGCGCCCATCGGCGCCATGACTCCCCCCGTGTAGGTCTGGCCTTCGACGGGGCCCTGGAGGCCGTGCAGCAGCGTCTTGATCACGTAGTCGCGGTGACCCGTCACGCGCGACGAGCCCACGAGCGACGGCGCCATGAGCGTTCCGAGCGGCGCCCCGGGCTCGGGCGTTCCGCGCCCATCGTCGCCGTGACACGAGAAGCAGAGCTCTTTGTAGATCGCGTCCCCCTTCTGCATCGTGTCCAGCTCGCCGGGAGTGAACACCGGCCCGCGGCCCCGGCCGCCGCGACCGAACGCCGCCGCCGGGGCAGCGAGGATCTGCCGCGCTACGGCCTGCACTCCACGGGCGGGGTTCTTCGCCTGCGCGGCCTGCACGATTTCCTCGACGCCGGGGACCCTCAGCACGTTGAGCGTCAGCATGGCCTGGATGGCCACGTCCGGGTTCGGGTCCTGCGTCAGTGCCCGGACGTCGGACACGAGCGACCGATCGCCTGCCTTGTAGAGCGACTCGCTCACGCGCGTGGCGTGAATCCGAATCCTCGGGCTCTCCTCGCGGAGCAGGGACTGGACCAGCGCGGGGCCCACGGCGCTCAGGCCCTCCAGCGTCCAGAGTGCGTGGATGCGCGCCAGCGGGCTCTTCGTCGTGCGGATCAGCTCCTCGAGCGCGGGCACGACCGAGCGATCCTGCGACAGCACGATCAGCTGCTGCGCCGTGTCGCGCCACCAGCCGTTCGGATGGCTCAGGTGGGCGACGAGCTGGCCGGGCGTCTCGTCGAGCATGCGCGGCTGCCGCCGGTCCCGCTCAAGTCCGTCGTATGTGAGCCGCCAGATCCGTCCGTGCTGGATCACCTTGTCGAGCTGGTACTGCTCGACCTTCGCCCGCAGGTACGAGCCGGGATTGACCCACGTCGCCTGCTGGATGATGCCGCGATAGGTGTCGGTGATGTACATCGTCCCGTCAGGAGCGGTCGTGATGTCGACGGGGCGGAACAGGTGATCACGCGTGCGGATGAACTCTGCCTGCTCGGATTGATAAACCTGTCTGAGCTGCGTGACGCCTCCGGTCACGACCGGACGGATGCGCCGGACGATGCGCGCGACGGGCTCGCCGTAGAAATAGTCGCCGAGCAGCTCTTTCGGCAGCCGGTCGCCGCGGTAGATGTCGTTGCCCGCGGCGCCGGTCACCCGCGTGAGTGTCTGGTCGGGCAACCGCACCGAGCCCATCCCCGGCTGGTAGTCGGCCACGCCAGCAGAGCCGTAGGCGATCTCGAATCCCGGCTCGAGCTGCTCGGGCTGGTTGAAGGACCCGTAGTGGACGGGGAACTGGAAGTACGACGGCAGGCCGCTCGCGCCACCCTGGAACCACACCTTCCCGTCGTCGTCCTGCGTAATGCCCCACTGGGCGCCGTTCGGGCCGGTGGGCTCCCGGAGGGTGAGCGTCTGTCCGTCCTTGTCCCTGGCGGGGGTCCAGCGGATCCTGAACGCGTTGTACGTGCTGTACAGCCAGTTGTCCATCGCCCACGTGAGCGAGGCCTGCTGGTGCTCGACGTTGCCGGATCGTCCGAAGCGGGTCGCGAAGAGCTCCTTCCGGTCAGCCACCGAATCGCCGTTCGTATCGGTGTACCGGTAGACCTCGTCGGCGTTCGATTCCATCGTGAGGACGCTGTTGGCGCCGAACGGCATCACGAACCGGGGGAACACCAGCTTGTCGACGAAGACGTGGTGCTCGTCGTACACGCCGTCCTGGTCGGTGTCCTGGTGCACCGAGATGCGGCCGGTGGGATCGAGCTCGCCGGTCGCGTCCGCATCCTGCATGTAGCCGCGAATCTCCAGGACGAACATCCGGCCGTTGCCGTCGAAGGCGATCTGCATCGGCTCGGCGATGCGCGGTTCGGTCAACACGGGCTCCATCCGGTAGCCCGGCGGCAGGATGAAGAGCTTCTGCGATTCCGACGGCGGGAGCGGCTTGATGGGCGGCTTCGGCCCGAGGTCCGCGCCCTCGAAGGGATTGCGCCCGCGGCCACCGATGCCGCGCCCGGTCGGCGGCGGATCGGTCGCAACCGTCTGCTGAGACGCCCGGGATGCGGCGACGCCCTGGCGGGTCTCGACGGTGAGCGTAAATCCAGCGAGGTACGCGGCGGCGGAGGCTGCAATCGTAATAGCCGTACGTCCGACAATCTTCATGCGTCTCGCGTCCCTGGTGTCAACGATTGCACCGCGGCCTCCAGCGCCCCTGCCAGTCCAGCCTCGAGGAACCGAGAGCGTACCGGACGTGGACGCGGACGCTGGAAGCTGAAAGGGGTGTGCCT
>DASPFV010000040.1:0-5388 GCA_035620975.1 Vicinamibacterales bacterium | reverse complement strand
ATCCCCCCGGGTACCGCCGGGCGACAGCTTTCAAACTGATATCACTTTGAAAGCTTACCCGTCAATACGGATGCGCTGGCCTGCAGGTTCCGTCGGCCGCGCGGCCGCCCCGGCCCGCGAGCATGGAAGCCCGCCGCGGACCTGAGGCCTACTCCGGGAACCCGATCCGCAGTGTCGCCACCAGCGGCAGGTGATCCGAGGCGATGAGGGCCTTGCGGCTGCGCAACAACTCGACCTGCCGGACGTCCACGTGCCCTTCGTAGTAGATGTGATCGAGGTGCAGGACCGGGAAGAAGCCCGGGTACGTGCGCCGGCGCCGCAGGTGGGCGCGGATGTCGATGCTCTCGAACAGGTCGCTGAGCGTGCGGGTGGCGAGCCCGCGCATCCATTCGTTGAAGTCGCCGAGGATGATCTTGGGACCCGCGACCCGGCGGTCGTGCACGAAGGCGGCCAGGCGCGGTGCCTGGTACCGACGCTCGAGCACGGCGGTCCCGAGGTGCACGTTGTATACGTGCAGCAGCCGGCCGTCGCCGAGATCGAGATCGGCCCGCTGACACGCCCTCGGCTCGCACGTCCGCCACGACAGGTCGTACTGGCTGTGGTGATAGATCGGGTACCGGCTCATGACGACATTGCCGAAGAGGTGCCGGCGGAGCGTACGCACGGGCGCCATCACCCAGCCCATGCCGAGCGCGGCGCCAATCTCCTCGGCCTGCCCTCGTCCGCCCGGTCCGGCTCCGACGACCTCCTGCAGGGCAATCACGTCGGCATCGGTTTCGCGGAGGACGTCGGCGATTCTCGCCGGGACGATCCGGCGATCCATGCCGCGGCACCGGTGGATGTTGTAGGTGGCGACCCGGATTTCGACGTGCCGCCGGATCCCGGGGGCCTCGGTCACTGCTGGCGCTCCAGGATCCAGACGAAGGGGCCCACGGCCTTCTCCCACAGCGGCCGCCGGCGCCATTTCTCGAGGGTGACTTCCTCGCACGCCGTCAGGTCGCGCTCGAAGTCCTCCAGCAGCCGAGCCGCGACACCGCCGTCGAGCATCGCGAGGTTGACCTCGTCGTTGTGCTCGAACGAGCGGTTGTCGATGTTGGTGGTGCCGATGACGGCCCACACGTTGTCGACCACGAGGACCTTGGCGTGCATCATCGCGCCCTTGTACTCGTGCAGCCGGATCCCGGCCTCGAGCAGCTCCCCCCAGATTCGGCGGCTGGCCAGGCGGACCCAGCGCTGATCGGTGATCGAGCCGGGGACGATGATCGAGACCCGCACACCGCGGCGCGCCAGTCCAACCAGCGCGCGGCGGAGCGCGCGGTCGGGCAGGAAGTACGGCGTGTTGATGTGCACGCACTCGTCGGCCCCCTCCATCAGGAGCTGGAACGCCACACGGGAGGCCGTCGCGCGATCAGCCGGCGAGCTCTTCACGACGAACGCGGTGGTCGATCCCGCGGGGGCGAGATCGGGGAAGTACTCGGGGCCGGTCAGAATTTCGCCGCAGCATTCGAGCCAGTTCTCGGCGGCGACTCCCTGCAGCGCCGCCACGACCGGCCCTTCGACCCGCGCCATGGTGTCGCGCCAGGAGCCCTCCGTGCGGGAAACGGGGCCGGCCCACCAGTCCGCGACGCCGGGTCCGCCCGTGAACGCCACGCGGCCGTCGATGATGAGCAGCTCCCGGTGAGTCCGGTTGTTGATGCGGGCGAGCGAGTACCACCGGAGGCGCTGATACGACTCGACGCGGCAGCCGGCCGCCCGCAGGCGCCTCAGCGGCCGGCCCCACAGGCTGAAGCTCCCGATCGCATCCACCACCATCGTCACGTTCACGCCGTGCCGGGCACGCTCCGAGAGCGCCTCGATGAACTGGTCGGCGATCCGGCCGGGCTGGAAGATGTAGGCCTCCATGTTCACGGAGTGACGGGCCTGGCGAATCGCCTGCAGCATGGCGGGGTAGAACTGGGCGCCGTCGGTGAGGATGGTGATCCGGTTGCCGTCGTGCAGGAAGGCCTGACAGGTCGACTGAATCGTGTAGAGGAAGTTGTCGTCGTGCACCGACGTGCGCCGGCTCAGGTGGTAGGCGATGGCAGGCGCAAAGAGGAAGACGAGGACCAGCCAGACGAGGAAGACGCCGCCCGCCACGCCCAGCCAGAACATCAGCGGCGCACGCGCGACCCGGACGCGGCGTGGCGACGGGTCGCGCGCCGCTGCCGGCGCAGTCGGCGGGCCCCGCGGGTGGTCCTCATGCGGCTATGATAGTGCCATGAAACCACGGCCGCCCGCGCCCGCGCGGCGCGTGGCGGCGGCACGCCGGCTCGCGTGCTGGAGCCTCCTGGCCGCCGGCACGATGCTGGTGGCTTGCAACCGCCCGCGGGATCCGATCATCGTCGGCGGCGGGATGGTCGTGCTGGAGAACCAGACGGCCCACGAGTGGCGGAACGTGGTCGTCACCGTGAACGATCACTTCCGCGGGGGGACACCGGTGCTGCTGCCGGGCGGCCGAATGACCGGCCCGCTTCGCGATTTTCGGACGGCCTTCGGCCAGCGTTTCGACCGGGGGCGCCAGAGCGTGTTCAAGGTGGAGGTCACGGCCACGGACGCGACCGGCGCGCCCGTGCGCCTCACGTGGGACGGCAAGCGGATCGTATCGAGGTGACCATGAAGCTCAAGTCGGAATTCGAGACGGTCTGCCCCTGCTGCCAGGCCACGCTCGTCATCGACGTGAACCTGCGTCGCATCGTGCGACACGAGGAGCCGGTGCGCGGCGATCGCCCTGAGCTGTCGGATGCGCAGCGCATCCTGGCCGAAGAGGCCGCGCGGCGCGAGGCGATCTTCCAGCAGTCGGTCGCCGCCGAGCGTACGCGCGGCGACGCGCTTTCCAAGCGGTTCGAGGAAGCCCTGCGGCAGGCGCGTCAGGAGCCGATTACGAAGCCGACGCGGGATTTCGACCTGGACTGACGGCGAGAGTCCGCGGGATTCGGTTGGGCGGGGCTCGCCCCGTCCCGGCGTGCGGCTGCACAGCCGGCCCCGGGGTTGGGGAGTTGGACGCTGGAACCGGCGGCCGCGTCAGCCGAACTCGCGCGGCAGCGGCTTCCACCGCTCGCGCCCGCGATAGTGCACCGGTTTGCGGCCGTGGATCCTCCGGAACTCGCGGTACCACTGCCGCAGCCGGTCGATGCGCGCGTCCGATGTGCGGATCGGACGGTGCGGGTACTCGAGCAGCATCCGTTCCACCTTCCAGACGTTCCGCTCCGACAGCCGCCAGTCATACCTGCCCAGGACCCGCAGATCGACGACGGCATACGCCGTGACGCGTCCCGTGAAATCCACGTACGGATCGACGTAGCTGAGCGCGAGCGCGCGCGACGTCCGGAACACGGGCCGGCGCCCGTGCAGGCCCGGGTCCCGCGACCTCGCGATCGACCCCCATCGTCCCGCGTGCCGGTAGACGAAAATCACGTGATCGAGCTCGTCGATGGACTCGAAGCTGAGGACGAGCGGAGGCCACCCGTGCTGCTCGAGGATGACGGCGGCGGCGAGCGCCGCTTCCAGGCAGTGCGCGCTGCCGTGCCTGACCACGCCGCGGAAGCTCCGGAGCGTCGGGCCGCCGGGCGGCGGCTCCGTGTTGTAGGGCAGCGCGTTGAGAAAGCCCTGGACGGCGCTGGGTGTCCGCAGACGCGCGATCAGCCGGCGTTCCTGCGTGGTGAACGCCGACCGGGGTGGCGCCTCAGCGCGTGGCATTCGTGTCTCTGATTGCCGCCGTGAGCTCGGACGGTGTCCACGCGTGGCCGGTCAGCATCGCGGCGATGCGGCCGCCAGTGTCCACGACCGCCGTCCGGAGGTTGTGCACCAGATCCGCCCTCCCATCTTCCGCCCGGGTCACCGAGACCCCGAACCGCGCGGCGAACGCGTCGAGGTCGGACGGCGGGGCCGTGAGAAAGGTCCAGACCCCGGCGTCGGCGCCCAGACGCGCGGCGTGGCCGGCGAGCACGGGCGGCGTGTCGTACCCGGGATCGAGCGTAATCGAGACCAGGTGGACGCGATGGCGCAGCGCCGGATCGTCGACCACTGTTCGCTGCACCACGGCGAAGCTGCGATCCATGAGCGGGCAGAAGTCAGGAAGCGGACAGCGCGTGTATGTGAACGTGACGGCCACGACGCGGCCGCGCCAATCCGAAAGGCGGCGCGCTGTTCCCGACTGGTCGACGAACGGGGTGTCCGGGACCGGATCGCCAGCAGCCAGGAGATCGAACGGCGCGCGGGACGGGGGAGCGTCCACGACCGCTGCGCGACCGAGCAGCGTCACGCCGGTCAGATACGGAAGCCCGTCTTCCACCACCAGCGTGGCGCTGATCAGATCGCCGGGCTGCCGCTGCGCGGTGATCGAGGCGGGACGGACCTTGAACGGCATGGTCATGCCCGGCATGAACCCGTGGATGTCCTCGTGCCTCACGGTCAGCTCGCCGCGCGACGCATCCACGGCCAGCACCTGTCCCCGAAGCTCGTAGCTCCGGCCGCGGGAGCACGCGGGCAACGCGAGGCCGAGCCCGACCAGCACGACCGCCAGCCGCCTCATCGTCCTCCACTGTAGCCTGCGGTGCCCGGGGGGTAAAGGCGGCAGATGAGGTAGCCAGGGCCCCGGGAGCCGGCATGCCTTCTGCTATACTCGGCGCAAAGGGAGCCCGCTCCTTGCCTGCGCCAGGTTCAACAGCCCTTCCGCACAGCAATCCGCGAGAGCTTTCCGAGCGAGCGTGACGCTTTGTTGCGCGGGAGCGCACCGCTTGACCGATACGACCGCGTGAATTGGGCGAGGGTAGGTGACAGAATGGGCAGGAGACTCTACGTCGGCAATCTTCCGTATTCCGCGACGGAGGATCAGCTCACCGAGCTGTTCAGCCGTTCCGGGAAGGTCGACAGCGTCCGCGTGATGCGGGACATGGCCACGGGCCGCGCGCGCGGGTTCGCCTTCGTGGAGATGGGCTCGGACGAGGACGCGCAGAAGGCCATCTCCGAGTTCCACGAGCACCAGATGGAAGGTCGGGCGCTCGTCGTCAACGAGGCGCGGCCGAAGCCCGAGGGCGGCTTCGGCGGCGGCCGCGGACGCGGCGGCCGCAGCTTCGACGACGGGGATTTTTCGGGAGGGCGGCGCAAAGAGCCACGATGGTAGGCGGAACAGCCAGCCGATCTGCATCCGCTGATCGAGCACGACATGGAGGCCGGGCCCGGCATGCTGCCGCCCGGCCTCTTCGTTTGGTGTGCGAGGTGCCAGCTACTCCTGCACCACCCAGCCGTCGCGCAGCTGGACGATCCGGCTGCCGTACGCCGCGTTCGCCTCCGAATGCGTCACCTGGATGATCGTCGTGCCCGCCTCGTTCAGCTTCCGGAACAGCTCCA
>DASPFV010000039.1:0-12078 GCA_035620975.1 Vicinamibacterales bacterium | reverse complement strand
GCTACGCCGCCTTCGAGGAGCCGTGCCCGAACTGGGAGCTCGAGTGGACCCAGGAGGTGACACGCGCGCTGTCGATCGACGTGCAGGGCGGCGAGCAGGACAACGACCTGGCGCAGTGGCGCCGCATGATCGCCATGCGTGCGGTGGACATCGTGCAGCCCGACATCTGCTATGTGGGTGGACTCACGCGAGCCTGGCGCGTGGCGAAGATGGCCGAGGCCGCGGGGCTGCCGACCAAGCCGCACGCGGCCAATGTCTCGCTGGTGACCGTGTTCACGATGCACATGCTCGCCGCGCTGCCGAAGGGAGGCGAGATGGAGTTCTCCATCGAGGACGAGGCCGCCATCACCAGGCAGGCGCGGGCGATGTTCGACCCCGTCCTGGAAATGAAGGATGGGCGGGCCGTGATGCCGGACGGCCCCGGATGGGGCGTTCGCATCAGGCCCGCCTGGCTGTCGAGCGCCGAGCGCCGGATCAGCCCGGCGTGAGTCCCGGCCGGGCCCGAAGGGAATCCGATGCTGCCATCCGCTCTGCTCCTCGTCCGGCAGGACTTTCCAGACCTCGGCCTGGCCGATGTCGCAGCCGAGACGCGCCGACAGCTCGAGCGCGGCGGCTTCGCGTCAGGGCTTCGGCCCGGCGCCACCGTGGCGCTTGGCGTGGGGAGCCGCGGCATTGCCGACATCGCCACCATCGTCCGGAGCGCCGTGCAGTACTGGCGCGATCACGGGATGAAGCCGTTTGTGTTCCCGTCGATGGGCAGCCATGGCGCCGCGACCCCGGAGGGACAGGCTGACGTCCTCGCACATCTCGGGATTGCCGAGCGTCCCATGGGCTGTCCCATCATCAGTCGCGGGGAAGTGGTCCCGCTCGGAGAGACCGACGAGGGGATCGAGGTCTTCATGGACGCTGCGGCTCACGCGGCCGATGCGGTGATGATCGTCGGGCGGGTCAAGTGGCACACGAGCTTCGAGGGCCGCATCGAAAGCGGGCTCATGAAGATGGCGGCCATCGGCCTGGGGAAGTTTGCCGGCGCGCAGAAGTATCACACGCACGCCCAGCGGCTCGGCCTCGAGCACGTCATCCGCACGGTCGCACGCCGCGTGCTGCAATCGGGCAAGGTGATCGGTGGTCTGGCCGTCCTCGAAGACGCGCACCACAAGACGGCCAGGATCGATGCCGTGCCGGCGGGCGCCATGGAACGGCGCGAGGAAGAGAACCTGGCGCTCGTGAAGTCCTGGATGCCGAGGCTGCCCTGCGATCTCGACGTGCTCATCGTCGACCAAATCGGCAAGAACATCAGCGGGACCGGCATGGACGCGAAGATCGTCAATCGGGGCCCCAGCTGCGAATACAACCCATGGCCCGGATTGCCGTCCGTCCGGCGGATCTTCGTCCGCGACCTGGATCCGCGGACGTTCGGGAACGCGCTCGGGATTGGAATGGCCGATTGCACGACGGAGCGACTCGTGCGCCACATCGACTGGGAGCCGACGCGAATCAACGCGCTGAGCTCGGGGACCCCCTCGCGGATTCGCGTACCCGCACACTTTGCCAGCGATCGGGAATGCCTCCGGTGGGTTGCCGCCACGGCCGGGAAGCTGGATCCGGCTCAGGTGACCTACGGCTGGATTCGGAACACGCTCGAGCTCGATCGACTGGCGATCAGCGGGAACCTGCGCCGGCAGATCGAGGGCCAGCCACAGGTTCAGATCGAGGCGACGATGGAGGTGCAGTGGGATTCGGAAGGCAACCTCGTCTCGCCATTTTCGTGCGAGCCCGTCCCGTCACGTCCGACTCCCGGGCGGGAAGACCGGCTCGATTCCCTGCGCGATCACGCCGATACGGCTTAGTCCTGCAGGCGCCGGCGTGTTCGGCGTCTGCCAGGCGCTGGGTCATAATCGATCCACCGTGTGCGGAATCCCGCGCGGCTCGCCGCGGGCCGCGAGGTACGGGGAAGGCCACCACCGGGGCGGACAGTGACTGCCGATCGCAATGCACCGCCAGCCGTCGAGTTCGACCGCGTGTCGTTCGCCTTCGACGACCACGTCATCCTGCGCGACGTCAGCTTCGCCGTGCCGCGGGGCAGGATGACGATCCTGCTCGGCGAAAGCGGCGTCGGGAAGTCTGTCTCGTTGAAGTTGATCCTCGGACTGCTGCGCCCGGACGCGGGCGCCATCCGCGTGAACGGGGAGCGGGTGGATGCCATGCCCGAGCGCGAGCTGATGCGCGTCCGCGCCGACATCGGGATGGTCTTCCAGGAACTCGCCCTGTTCGACTCCCTGACCGTCGCCGAGAACGTCGGCTACCGGCTGTCGGAGGAGATGCACCTGCCGGACGAGGAAGTCCGTGCGCGGGTCGGGGAAGTCCTCGGCTTCATTGGACTCGGCGAGTTCATGGATCGCCTGCCCTCGGAGCTCTCGGGCGGACAGCGGAGGCGTGTCGCCATCGCGCGCGCGATGGCGTCCAGGCCCAGCCTGATTCTCTTCGACGATCCGACCACCGGGCTGGATCCGATCATCGCCTCGACGGTGGACGACGAGATCGTGAAGCTGCGGGATCTCGAGCGCGTCACCTCGGTCTTCGTCACGCAGCAGATTCGCGATGCGTCCTACGTCGCCACCCACCGCGCGGTCCGCAGAAACGGGCGTATCGAGATCGTCGACGCGGACGAAACGGAAGTCGCGCCAGCCGAGTTCCTCCTTCTCCACGAGGCGGGCATCCGTTTCCGGGGCACGTTCGCCGAGCTGATGGCTTCGGAGGACGAGTACCTGCGCGAGTTCCTGTACATGACGCTGCCGCCCTGGTAGCTCGCCCGCCGTTCTTCGAGCCCGGACAGTCCCGATCTCACACGCGGAAGATGGCAGGCAGCCGCTGTATGAACGCGTGGACGTCCTGAATCTGCGCGTTCTCGGAGATGAACTCGTAGGCCGTGGGATCGACCTGACGGGTCGTGCCGGCCAGAGACGCAGCGACCGCGGCATGCAGGGTCGGCAACTGATCGATGAGTCCGAGCAACGCCGCCCACGACGGCGCGTCGATGAGCGCAATGGCATCGAATGCGTCCCGGGCGTCCCAGGGTGTCCCCTGCCGCCAGTGTCTCGTCAGGACGACCCGGAGGGTCTCGAGGGCGGCCCGAACGTAGCCGTCCGCGCACCGGACCGACGTCAGCAGCCCGACGAGCGCGCCGGCCGAATACATGCAGACCTCCTCATGGAGGACCGCCCACCCGACCTGGAACACGCGGACGAGATCGTGGTGGATCAGGAAGTCCTCCGGCAGCTGCGTTCCACCCGCGGCGGCCGGCGGCCCGCGCCGAGCGTCGCGGGACAGCCAGTGAACCGGCCAGTTCTCCAGGCCGAGATTGCAGACGGCGACCGCGGCCTTCGTCGCTTCGTCCGCGGCAACGGCTCGAGACTGGATCGTCGATCCTGCAACGATCACGTTGGCGAGGTAGGCGAGCTCCGCACTCCGCATCGCGTACGCGTCGGCATCGTGGTCGCGCGCGAACTGCAGGCGCGCCGTGACACGCGCGAGACGCGGGGAGCTCCCTGTCGACCCTTCGATCAGGGCCCGCGGCCCGGAAGCGATCACACCTGCGTCCTGCAGCAGGTCGATGACCGCGGCGGCCGCGTCCGCCACGGCTTCCGGCGCCGGCTCCACCGTTTCGTTCGGCAGTTCGGGTGAATTCCCGTCCCTCTCGAGAGACGGGTGTGACTCGATCGCGGTGAAGTATGCGCGCGTCATCTGGTCGCGCGGGGGCATGCCCTCCGCCCGGAGATCGATCCGGCGGGACACCTGCAAGAACGCGCGTGCCTGGGCCGGCGCCATGTACCCCTGCGCGTCTCGGCGCGCCTCGCGATCGAGTGCCAGGTCGAACAGGGCCTGCTCGCCGGTGGTCAGCAGATCGTCCAGTCCGTCGGTTTCCGGCCGTGAGTTCGAGAGGCGGCAGCACTCACGCATGACCTGGCTGAAGCGTCGGCCATGTGCCTCGGCCAGCGCAACCAGGACGGCCGTGACGGCATCCCAGGCCTCGCTGCGCTTCGCGGAGACCACATATCCCCCGACCTCGCGGCGGAGCCGGTTCCCTGTCGACTGGTCCGGCGACACCAGATCGCCGTCCAGCGTGACGAAGGGTGCGATGGCGGCGCAGGCGAACACGCGAACGTGCTGTACGAGCGCGGCAGCGACGAGATCCACGTCCATTTCGGCGAGCGTCGAGGCGGCGCCAGACACCCCGGCGTCCACTATGACCTGCAGCCAGGTGCCGAAGCGATCGGCATCGAAGCGCTCGTCGAGCCCGGGTGCAGTCGGGTGCCAGAGATCGAGATCGAAGACGCGCGCCAGCTGGCCTGGCGTCGCCAGTGCCACCAGTTCGCCGCAGTCCTCCAGCCCACAATACTGAATGACGCGATGGAGGACCTCCGGCTGCCACTGTCGAACGAGGTGCGCGAGATGCGGAGTGGCAAGGAGACGCTCCAGCAGTCGACCCGGGCTCTGATCGCCCACATGGCTCAGCGCAGTACCCGGTCGTGGCGCAGGATCGCGGCGGCCAGGTGAGCCGTGAGAGCGGCGAGGGCGACCACGACGAGCGCGACGACCACGTGTCGACATGGGCCGGCGATGATACCGGCCTTCCGCCGCGAGAAACAGTCTTGAAGCGGCGAGGCGTCTGACGGATACTGATAGTGCCAAGAACGATTCCTTCCTCTGCTGTTCCTGCCGGGTTCGCGAGCGACGATTCAATTCCAGACCGGTCGTGGATCTGACACTTGACAAGGCGCGGGCGTATATATAACTATTGAGTTATTGAACTTGACGGCTATGGAATGCCGTCGCCAGATCCGCATCCGTCGGACCCAGGAAGGAGAGCAACATGCCGATGACAATCGAGAAGGCGCAGGTCACGCTCCCGAGCGACCGCGAAGTGAAGGTCGCGCGATCGTTCAGGGCACCCCGGGCACTCGTGTACAGGGCTTTCACGGAGCCGCCGCTGGTGGCGCGGTGGCTGCTGGGCCCGCCAGGGTGGTCGATGCCCGTGTGCGAAATGGACGTCCGCGTGGGCGGCCGGTATCGCTGGCGCTGGCGGAACGACCAGAACGGAAGCGAATTCGGCTTCGCGGGCACGTTCCGCGAGGTCGAACCGGCCTCCCGGCTCGTGCACACCGAAGCCTACGACCCGGGCTCGGTCGGCGGCAGCTACCCCGGCAACGACGCCATCGTCACGGTCACCTTCGCGGAGGAGGGCGGCGTCACGACAGTGACGACACTCATCGATTTCGGGTCGAAGGAGGCGCGTGACGCGGCGGTGGCGACTGGTATGACCGACGGCATGGAGCAGAGCTACCAGCTGCTCGATCGGCTGCTCAGCGAGCAGAAGGCCTGAACGACTACGCACGCCGGGTCCGTGGGGAAGCGGCAATGTGAGCCGCGGCACGGAAGGCCGCTACTGCTGCAGCAGTTCAGCGCTTCCGCCGCCGCGGCGCCCGGCCGCCAGCGCCGCGAATCCCTGAGTCCTGCCGCGGCAGGCGCGTCTCACGCCAATCGAGCACGTCCCGTCCGGCTTTCGGATGAGCTCGACCTGACGCGATGAACTTCACCTGCGATCGCTTACGATTGACCTGACCGGAGAGGTCGGCCGGCATGGGCCGGCCTGCGGGCGCGCTGCCTCACATCGCGGCTTACGGTCATGCCGCCTGGCGTTCCGCCAGGAGAGTCCATGGTGATCGGTTCCCGGCGCCGGCCAGCACGCAGCCCGCAGGCTGCTGACGCGGCAGACCCCTCAGGCCTCCCTCCCGGACCTGGCGAGACGTCAGCTCCTTCCGTTCAGCGCGATCAGCGGCAGCAGCAGGTGCGTGCGGCAGAGACACGGCTGCTCTACGATAATGCCGCCACCGGCACTGCGGCCACCATCATCATTGCGTCGCTCGTCGCCTACGCCCAATGGGACGTGGTCCCCCACTCCATCACGACGGCCTGGCTGCTGTACGTGCTGCTCGTCGCCGCGGCGAGATTCGCGCTGGTGCGCCAGTACTGGCGCGCGTCGCCGGGCGACTGCGAGCAAGGCCGCTGGAATACCTGGTTCGTGGTCGGGACGGCGATGGCGGCAGCAGGCTGGGGTGTGGGCGCGATCGTGCTGTACCCGCCGGACCAATCGATGAACGAGATCCTGGTGATCTTCGCCGTGGGCGGCGTCATGCTCGGCGGGGCTTCCCTTCTGGCATCACGGCCGGAGGCGTTCCTCACGTTCCTCATCCCGACTGGTCTGCTGACGGCCGGGCGCCTGGCCGCGCAGGGGGATGAGGACCACCTGATGATGGGACTGCTGGCCGTCGTGTTCACCGTGGCGACGGTCCTGACGACCTGGCGTTTCCATCTGGCGATTGACTCGTCGTTCAGGCTGCGATTCGACAACCAGGATCTCATCGAGAACCTCCAGGCTGCCAAGCACGACGCGGACGAGCTGAATCGAGAGCTCGAGCTGCGGGTGCACGACCGGACCGCGAAACTGATCGAGGCCGATCAACGCAAGGACGAATTCCTCGCGACGCTGGCGCACGAGCTCCGGAACCCGCTCGCACCCATACGCTTCGCGCTGGAGACGCTGAAGACCGACACGCCCCCGGCAGCGGCCGGACGCGCCCGTGACGTGATCGAGCGCCAGGTCGGGCAGCTCGTGCGTCTCGTCGACGACCTCCTGGACGTGTCCCGGATCACGGCCAACAAGATCCAGCTGCGCCGCGAGCCGCTCGACCTCGCGCGGCTGATGACGACCGCCGTCGAATCGATTACGCCGCTCGCCAGTGGGGCCGGTCAGACGCTGGACGTGGCGCTGCCTTCGACGCCGGTGTACGTCGACGGTGACGGCGCGCGGCTCGTGCAGGTCTTTGCGAATGTCCTCAACAACGCGGTGAAGTTCACGCCCCGTGGCGGGCACCTCTGGTTCACCGCCGACCAGGAGTCCGGCGAGGCCGTCGTGCGCATCCGCGACACCGGGATGGGAATTCCCCCCGAGGTGCTGCCAGGCGTGTTCGACATGTTCCGCCAGGCGGAGCCGGTTCTCAACCGGTCCACCGGCGGCCTGGGGATCGGCCTGACGCTGGCCCGGCGGCTGGTGGAGATGCACGCGGGGCGGATCGCCATCAGGAGTCCGGGGCCGGGCCAGGGAACCGAGGTCGAAATCCGTCTGCCGACCACGCCGGCGCCGGCTTCGAGTGCCGGAGCCGCCGCCCCGCCCGCCGTCGCGGCCGGTCGCCCGCTTCGCGTGCTGATCGTGGAAGACAACCTGGATGCGGCGGAGATGCTGGAGCTGGCGGTTTCGCAGCTCGGCCACGTCACCAGGCTGGCCCACGATGGTGCGACCGCAATCACGGCAGCCACCCAGTTCGCGCCTGACGTGATCTTCCTGGACATCGGCCTGCCGGTCATCAACGGGTATGCCGTCGCGCGCGCGCTGCGAGCCCGGCCGGAGTTCGGCCACGTCCACATCGCTGCCCTCACTGGATGGGGCCAGGACGAGGATCGCCGGAAGGCCCGCGAAGCCGGATGCGACAGCCACTTCACGAAGCCTCTCTCCCCGGCCATGCTGGAACAGCAGCTGGCGACAATCGCGCAGCGTGTGCAGCAGGGGCAGGGCGCGCTCGAGACGCCGCGAACACGCGTCGCCGATTCCGGATGGGTGTTCTGAATCGCGGCCGGTGAATCGAGCGCGCGTCGGCAACGGCGCTGCTCTCGGCATCCGTCGTGTGGCATGCCGCCGGCTTCACTCCGGTGTGCGGTAGACGCGGCCGCCTTTCATCACGAACAGCACCCGCTCGACGCTCCGGATGTCCCGCAGCGGATCGCCCTGCACGACGATGACGTCCGCCTGCCGGCCGGGCGCCAGCGTGCCGATGGAATCGGCAAGGCCGAGCGACTCGGCCGCCAGCGAGGTTGCACCAACGATCGCGTCGGCCGGACGTTGTCCGCCGGTGCGGACGCGCGCCACGATCTCGCGCGCGTTCCGCCCGTGCGCGCCGGCGACGGCATCGGATCCGAGCGGCATCTGCAGGCGTGCCGCCAGCGCGCGGGTGAACAGCGGACCGAGCGTCGGCAGGATGGCCTCCATGCCCCGGAAACGCTCCTCCGTATAACCGGGCGCGCCGAGAAACGCAGTCCGGTGCTCGAGGTAGTTCTGCAGCACCAGGCCGATGTTCGGGTCGAAATAGACGCGTGCCCGCGCCATCGCGCGGATCGTGTCCTCGTCGGCAAACGTGCCGTGCTCGACCTGTCCGCAGCCGGCCGCGACGGCTGCGGCAATGGCGGGCGGATCCTGCGCGTGAACGACCGACCGCAGACCGAGCGTCCGCGCTTCACCGCAGATCGCCTGCAACTGGGCCACTGCACGCTGGGTCGCCGTCGACGAAGACATCCCCTCAGGCGCAAACGCCTTGATCACGTCGGCACCGCTTGCCTCGAGCGAACGCACGATGGCGCGCAGATCGTCGGGCGCACGCGATCCCGGATCGATCTGGCCGGCCGAGGTCAGCACGCGCGGACCTGGTGCGTGGCCGCGGGCAATGGCCTCGCGGAGCGCGATGTCGATCGGGCTCCCCAGCGACTGCACGGTCGTGAAGCCGCCTTCGAGGGTGAGCCGTGCGTTGGTGAGGATGGCCGCCTGGCGCTCGAGCGCCGAGGCACCGCTCAGGGCGGAACGCCCGTCAAAGCGTCCATCCGGCCCGAAATGCCAGTCGAGGTGGACGTGTACGTCGATCAGACCAGGGAGGATCGTCGCGTTGCCGAACTCGTGCGTGACGGGTCCGTCACACGCGTCGATTGAGGCGATGACGTCGCCGCGGACCGTGACGACGGCGCCGGTGAAGGCGCCGCCGCGGCCGTCGAGGAGCCCCGCCGCGCGGATGGTCGTGGCGTCGGTCGCGCACGGCGCCGGAGCCTCCGTCAGGGACGACAGTGGCTGGTATGTCGCCGGCGCACATCCGACCGTCATGGTCAGCGCCGTACAGGCCAACCGCCAGGTCGCACGACAGAGGCCAGCGCGTGCCCGCCTGGGTGCGCCATCACGCGGTTGCACCGGGCAGGCCGGCGGCTGGCCTGACGGTCCCGCCACTCGCTCGTGTCGCAACGCCGCGTGCACAGGGCTTACCCGAGCCTGCCCGGGCCGAGGAAGCTCCGGGACAGTTCCGCAGCGGCCTCGAGGCCCATGCCTCCGAGCCGCTCACCGAAACGTGCATCGACGCGCAGGAAGTCCCACTGCGGGGCGACAGCGAGATGCACGAGCGCCGGATCGCGGCGCGCGATCGCGAGATCGAGCTGTCGAAACGCCTCGTCGAGATTGCCGGCTTCGCCGAAGAGCAGGGCGAGCTGCACGGCCGGGCCTGCCGCGTTGGCGCGCAGCGCGTATTGCACGACCGCTGCGCGGCCATCGGCGTCATAGAGGCGTCGCAGCTCGTCGACGAGCTGCTGCGGAGCGCCCGCGGCTCTTGCGTGTGTCAGCAGCTCCGCCATGTGCCGATCGAGATCCCCCTTCTTCAGGTAGGCGGCCGCGAGGAACTCGCGCGCCAGCAGGTGCGCCGGATCGAGCTCCAGCGAACGGCTCGCCCATGCGATCATGTCGTCGTAGCGCCGCTGGTTCCAGCAGGAGAGGGCGATCTGCAGGTGAACGGCTGCCGACGACGGGTTACGCTCGAGCGCTTTCTGTTTGGCGCCGAGGCCGTCTTCGAGATGCCCGAGCGCCTCGAGCAGGCGGCCGTACATCAACCAGCCTTCCGTGTGCTCCGGATTCAGCCCCAGCGCGCGCTCGAGGCTCCGTCGCGCGCCACTCCAGTCCCAGTCGCCGAGGAACAGGACGGTGCCCAGGGCGACCTGGGCGTCGGCGTTCGAGGCGTCCATCGCAAGGGCGCGGAGCGCCGCTGTCCTTGCGGCCGCGTACGCGGGGTCGGGCGCGGCGAGCCGGAGCTCCGCTTCCGCGCAGTGTGCGAGCGCCAGGCCGGCGTGCGCCGCCGCGTAGCCCGGGTCCAGCTGGACCGCGGAACGGAACGCGTCGACGGCGCGGGGCACGTCAGCGCGCGACGCCGCCATGAGAAGCGAACGACCCCGTCCGATCAGCTCCGAGATTTCCGGCTTCGCCGGCAGCACGCCGATCGGCCATTGCATGGAGATCGGTCCCGTGGCACGGCGGCGTGTGACGAGGCCGTTGAACCGATACCCGGCGCGCGGCACCGTCTCGATGTACCCCGGGCTCTCTCCGGAACCGGCCAGTCTCTTGCGGAGGGTCGAGACGTAGACCGGAAGGATCCCTTCCTCCACGCAGGTGTCGCGCCAGACCAGGTCCAGGAGCTCGCGTTTCGTGAGCAGGGTGCCGGCGCGGCGGACGAGCACGACGAGCACGTCGAGCGCCTTCGGCGCGAGCGGCACGATCCGGCCAGCCTTCCACAGCCGGCGCTCGTCAACCTCGAGCGTGTAAGGGCCGAACTCGTAGACCTCGCCGTGCATCGCGGCTGCCCGAAAGCCCTCAGCCTGGAGCCCAGAGCCCAAAGCCCAGAGCCGATTTCATCGCATCTTAGTCGATCCTTCAGGACTCGAGACCGGCTGCCGGAGTACATGTGCCCGGCAGGAGGTCGAGATGAACGATCCATTCGTCGGAACGTGGGCCCTGAACCCCGCGCGGTCGGAATTCGATCCCAACCATCGGACTGCCCAGGCGAGGATGACGTGGGAGCCGGACCCGCGGGGCGGCTACCTTCTGCTCGCGGAAGGCGTGGACGAGAAGGGCACACACTGCGTGGAGAAGCCGCAGACGCTCATCCCGGATGGCAAGTCGTATCCGGTCGAGAATCTGCCGGGGCTGAGCAGCGTGACGACGCGGCCAGACCGCCATACGATCCGGGCCGAAGCGCTCAGGGAAGACGGGTCGCGTGCAGGGGAGGGCACCTACCTCGTCGCCGAGGACGGCCGGACGATGACCGCGACGACGACAGGCTTCGATTCCCAGCTGCGGCCGTTTACGATGCGCACTGTCTGGGATCGGGTGTGAGCGTCACCCGCGCGGTTACACGGGTCCACCGCGCCAGGTCGGCAGCGCATCCGCCGCCGCCGTCTCCACCGCCTCTCTGGCAAGCAGGCGCGTCGAATCCAGCGTCGGCAGCGGTGACACCTCGGGCGTGATGAGCAGAGGAATCTCGGTGCAGCTCAGGGCCACCGCGTCGCACCCGTTGCGCTTCAGGCCGTCGATGACCCGGATGTACTCGGCCTTCGACGTCTCGCTGAGCACGCCCTGACACAGCTCGTTGAAGATCACATCGTCCACGAGCACGCGGTCCGGGGAGGCCGGTGTGCGCATCGCGATGCCGTGCCGCGCGAACGCGGCGGGGTAGACCGGCCCCTCCATCGTCCACCTGGTACCGAGCAGGCCCACGCACCTGCGGCCGTCCTTCCTGGCGCGCTGCGCGACGATCTCCGCGATGTGGAGCCCCGGGAGCCGCAGCGGCTCGCCCGGCAGCTCGAGCGCGATATGGGCCGTGTTGTCGGGACAGACGAAGAAGTCGCAGCCGGCATCGCCGAGGCGCCGGGCGGTGCGGGCGAGATGCGTCTTCACGGCAGCCAGATCGCCGCGCTCGTAGTCCGCGAGCGCCGGTCCCATCGGCAGGATCGACAGCGTGATTTCCGGGTGGTGGTGCGGGCGCAGCCGGCGTGAGGCCTCGCGCACCATCTCCAGGAAGCACAGCGCGGCGCCGTCAGCGCTGTGAGCGAGGATCCCGATGTGTCGCATGCCGCCCTCCCTTTCCCGGCGCGGCGGCCCGGTCCGCGGCCCCAGCCATGGTGGGGGGCACGCACCATTTCGGTCGCGTCCGCGCGTCTACCACCCGCCCATTGTGCAGCCCGACCAGGCCATCCTGCAGCCATCCGCGGGTAAACCGGCGGGCTTCGCCCCGGTGGACCCCGCCACCCCAGCGCGCGAAGAACGCGCGCCGGGGGCCCCGGCATCGCCGTCGCTCGCGGGGCTCCACGATCCCCGCTTCCGCCTTTGCGCCGCAGGCGCTCCGGCGAGACCGCGGCGAAGGCGGGCCGCTCCGGCCAATCCGT
>DASPFV010000038.1:0-9716 GCA_035620975.1 Vicinamibacterales bacterium | reverse complement strand
CTAATTGCCGTGGGCGGCACATCAAGAGGTCTTACACAATTCATCGGAGGCTCCGAGTCGGTCGGCGCCAACGCGCTGAATACAAAGGGGATCGGACTTGACGCGCGCATGCTCACCAGCAGCACGAAGGTCTCGAGCAATGGTCCGAGTCGGCCGCGATCTCCGTACAACGCGCCGGCGTCGATGCCGAGCAGCGCACATGCCAGTCCGGTGTCCGCCATGTGGAGCTTGGGGGCCTTCACGAGACGACTCAGCCTGTTGGTGTGCCACCGTGGCAACCGCTCGAAAGACGCGCTCCAGCACAGCGACGTAGTCATGAATTGTCTGGCGCGCCATGTGGAACGACGCCGCGAGATCCGACACGTTGAGGAGCCGGGCTGTGTGCCACGCGGTGAGCGCGAGTAGCCGGGGCAGCGCGTCAGAGAGTGGATGCGGGCCACGTCGCGCATGTCGCGTTGAATCTGCGCTTCGACGAGATCGCGGTATTAGGCTCGTCTCCGGGCCGGCGTGCGCCTCGCCAGGGCCGCCGGGTACCCCCCGCCGACGATGCGTTCAGCGAGCGCTGGTCCGAGCTGATCCGTGATTCTCGTGCGCAAACCGCCGAGAAACAGCGTCTCGATGAAGCGCGGCTGCGTTTCGAGGTTCGCATGGCGCGAGCGGATGCAGGCGCAGATTCCCCGGGCGGCCCGGGAGCGAGTCGGCGAGATGCGGCACGAGCAGGAGGTTGGCGGAGCCCGTCAGGATGAACCGCCCGGGCGTCCGCCGCTGGTCGATGGCCGCCTTCAGCGATGTGAAGATCTCAGGGGCGCGCTGGACTTCATTGAGGATCATGCGCCGGGGCAGCCTTCCACGAAGCCGAGGGGGTCGCGTCGAGCCGCGTCCTGCACGGCGTCATCGTCAAATGACACGGGGCGGTAGCCGTGTGGCTCGCCAACGATCGGTGGTCACGGCGAGGGGCCGGCTCGCGCGGGCGTTCCGGCGGCAGGGCGAGCGGTTAACGCGGTAGAATCCGCCCGATCGTGCACACGCCTCAGGACGATCTGCTGGTCGGCCAGACATTCTCGCACTACCGCATCGGCGAAAAGCTCGGCGTTGGCGGTATGGGCGTGGTCTACAAAGCTGAGGATGCGCGGCTGCATCGACATGTGGCCCTCAAATTCGTCTCGGCGGAGTTGACTGGCGATGCCGACGCGCTGCGCCGCTTTCAGCGTGAAGCCCGCAGCGCATCGGCGCTCAACCATCCGCACATCTGCACCGTGTACGACATTGGCGAGCAGGACGGACGATCGTTCATCGCCATGGAGTTCCTGGAGGGCGCGACGCTCCGGGACCGGCTCGACGCGGGCCCGCTTGGTGCGAGCGCCGCCATTGATATCGGCGTGCAGATCGCCGATGCGCTCGAGGCCGCACATGCGGCCGGCATCGTCCATCGCGACATCAAGCCCGCGAATATCTTCATCGGCTCACGCGGCCATGTGAAGGTGCTTGACTTCGGCATCGCCAAGATGCGCGACGTGGATGCGGCGCAGGCGGACGTGACCACGGTGACCGCGACACGCCATGGCGCGGTGATCGGCACCGCGGCCTACATGGCGCCGGAGCAGGCGCGCGGGGAGACAGTCGATCATCGCGCGGACATCTGGAGTCTCGGCCTGGTGCTCTACGAAATGATCACGGGGACGCGACTCAACCCCGGACTGAAGGTGCAGTTCGACGGCAAACCAGAGTTGGAGCGCATCGTCTCGAAGTGCATCGCGAGCGATCGCGCACTCCGGTATCAACACACTGGCGATCTGCGGATCGACCTCGAGCGACTGAAGCACGCATCGCCGCAACCGTCCGAGAACGCCCGCGCCGGACGCTGGCTGGTCGTCGCTTTCGCCGCCGTTGCGGTCGCCGCCGTGACAGCCTACATTTTCTATCCGCGGCGGGCGTCGGCGTTGACCGACAAGGACACCATCGTGCTCGCCGAGTTCACCAACACGACTGGCGAGGTGGTGTTCGACGATACGCTTCGACAAGGACTGGCGGTGCAGCTGCAGCAGTCACCGTTCCTCAGCCTCCTCTCGGAAGAACGCATCCGGAGAACGATGTTGCTGATGAATCAGCCCGCGGACGCGCGATTGACGCAGGAGCTGGCGCACGGTGTCTGCGCGAGGACTGGCGCCGCCGCCGTCCTCAGTGGATCGATAGCGCCGCTCGGCAGTCAATACGTCCTTGGTCTGCGTGCGACGGAGTGCACGACTGGCGACATCCTCGCCGACGAGCAGGCGCAGGCCGCGCGGAAGGAAGAAATCCTGAGCACACTCAGCGAGATCGCGACGCGCTTCCGAACTCGCGTTGGAGAATCGCTCGCCACGATTCAGAAGCATTCGATGCCGCTCGAGGAAGCGACCACACCCTCGCTCGAGGCGTTGAAGGCCTTCAGCGCCGCGATGCGCACACACCTCACGTCAATGCGCCTGCCGCTGCTCCAGCGTGCGATCGAGCTCGACCCCGAGTTTGTGATGGCCCACGCGCATTTGGGATTCCGCTACAGCACCCTTGGGGAGTCGGCGCTGGCGCAGGAAAGCCTGGTCAAGGCCTACCAGCTTCGCCATCGCACGAGCGACCGTGAGCGCTTCTATATCGAAACGCTGTACGACCGCGACGTGACCGGCAATCTCGAACGCGAACTACGGACACTTGACGCCTGGGCCCAAAGCTATCCCCGCGATACGGTTGCGAGCAGTCTGCCTGCGGGCTTGGCGCTGTCCAGCACCGGCCAGCACGAGCGGGCGATCGCCCACGCCGAAAAGACCATTGCGATGGATCCCGATTCGGCACCGGCATATTCCAACCTTGCACGCAATCTGCTCTCAGCGAATCGTCCTGATGATGCCCTGCTCGCGATACGCCGAGCGACGGAGCGCAAGGTGGAAGCGGAGGGGGTGCGGCTCATTTCCTATTTGGTGGCCTTCTTGAAGGGCGATCACGAAGCACTCGCACGGGCGCGCACGGCGGCCCGAACCAGGCCCGACCTGGAAGACTTCATCCCGCATCTGGAGGCGCTCGCGCTGGCACGCGTGGGACGCCTGCAGGACGCGAGACGCGCGTCCGTGATTCCGGTCGAGATCGCACAGCGGTCGGGCCGGCGCGAACGGGCCGGCTTGTTCGAAGCGGCCAGGGCCGTGTGGGAAGCGTTTTACGGCAACGCTGCGGCCGCCAGGCAGAGCGCCGGCCAGGCGCTCGCGCGTGGCCGGGGCCGCGACGTCGACTATGCGGCGGCGTTCGCGCTGGCCCTCTCGGGGGATCTGCAGCAATCGCGTTCCCTCGCCGAGCATCTTGCGCGCGAGTACCCGGAGGACACGTCGGTGCAGTTCATGTACCTGCCGGCGCTTCGGGCCTTGTTCGCTCTGGATGACGGCAATCCGGCGGCCGCAATCGAGGCAGTGCAAATCGCGTCGCGCTACGATCTTGCGCTCGGTCGCATCGGCTTCGTGGGACGCTACGGCGGTCTGTATCCCATCTATGTTCGCGGCCTCGCCTACCTCGCGGCTCGTCAACCGGCACAAGCCGAGGGCGAGTTCCAGCGCATTGTCGACCATCCACACATCACGCTGGTCGATCCCATGAGCGGGCTCGCGCGCCTGCAACTGGCACGAGCGCTGGTGCTCTCAGGCGACCCCGTGAAGGCGACAAAGGCGTACGACGATCTCTTTGCCCTGTGGAAAGACGCCGACGCAGACGTTCCGGTGATCACGCAGGCGCGAGCCGAATTCGACAAACTCTCTCGCCAGTAAGGACACGACGCATCCTCCGTCTCTGCCGTTGATGAGATGGGTGGTCGAGACTGACGATCGTCGTCAGCTGCACCTCCGCGACGAGCGACACCTCAGGGAAATCGCCGTCAGTGATCCCGAGAAACCAAAGGGTCGTACACAATTTCTCTGGGCTCTGTCGTTCGCACGCTCTCAATCCGGTGACTGCCAACAAGATCGAGCAGCGATGTCGGAGGTTAGAGTCCCTGGACGTGGTGGAAATTCGTTGAGCCGCGCCGAGTAGACATGGGAGTCGGCCATCGCACGTCTTTCCGCGAGTTCTTCCGCCAGAAGGACATCAACGGAGGTGTGGCGACGAGGCCAAGCCCAGAATGGATCCGTCTGCGTTTGTTGGCAAGCTTCTCGACGAGCAGGACGCCGATGTGCTCCGCGAGGGGATTCGGGTGCTCGCGCAGGCGTTGATGAATGCCGCCGCGAACAGAACCGACCACACCAGCGAGTGCGACCAATCGATGTAGTCCAGCGAGAAGCGTGGCGAGACAGACGGCGCGACATCCAGATTCGGTCAGCATTCCCGACCAGATGTATGTGGGTCATTTCGCCGCCGGACTTGCGATTGAGGCCGTGCGCGGCCCGATGGCCGTCGAGCAACCAGCCCTGACTGGACGATTCGAGCGCCGCCGCGGCTGACAGCTAGTTTGTTGTCAAACTAATTACCCGTTGCCGACGTCCCAACACAGTGGTGGATTTGTCCGGAATGCGTTCAACTCAGGAGTGGCAAGATTTGGAACCCCCCAACCAGGAGCGCGGCGGCGCGTCAGGGCACGAAACGAAGGAGGATTCGACGCCGAAGATGGGCATCGACGACACCAACAAGCTCGTCTGTTCATGGTAGCCGGCGGCAGCGGAGGTCATCGACGAAGCTGAGCTCGAAGAGGTCGCCTGAGCAGTACGCACTGCCCGCCGGCAAAACGCCACGCGATATCGTCGGCACGGGCATCGACGGGACGATCAACCAATCTCCTTCGACACAGGTTTGACTGCCGGTCGCCGTACCGGGCCGCTTGTCGATGACGTCCCTTCGCCCGCATCCTGATCGAGAGGTGATCACATGTCGCAGCGAGGATATGACACGGAGTTCATGAGGCGCACGGCCGAGAACTACGAGCGATATTTCGTGCCGAGCATCGGTGGCCCCGTGGCGGCGGATCTCATGAAGGCGGCGAGCCTTCGTCCTGGCGAGCGCGTACTCGACGCTGCCTGCGGCACTGGGGTGGTGACGAAGCTCGCCGCGGAGCGGATCGCTCCGGGCGGCACTGTCGCCGGTCTGGACCCCAATCCCGCGATGCTGGCAGTCGCGCGGGCAACCACGCCCTCCGACGTGTCGATCGACTGGCACGAGGCGCCCGCCGAGGACCTCCCTTTCCCGGACGAGAGCTTCGACGCGGTGCTGTGCGGGATGGGCCTCCAGTTTTTCGCGGACAAGGGGGCGGGCCTGCGGCAGTTCCATCGAGTCCTCGTCCCGGGCGGCCGCCTCGTGGCCAACGTTCCGGGCCCCGCGCCGCCTCCCCTTGAGATCATGGCCGACGGCCTGTCGCGCCACATCGGGGCCGAGAGCGCGTCGTTCGTGCATGCGGTGTTCTCGCTGTACGATCCCGACGACCTACGGAACCTCGCGACGCAAGCCGGCTTCGAAGACGTAGATGTCCGCTCCGCCGTCACGTCCCTGGAGTTGCCACCTCCCGCGGAGTTCCTGTGGCAATACGTCTGGAGCACGCCGCTGGCGGCCGCCGTGGCGCGGGCCGATGAGGAACACCGCGTCGCCCTCGAGAACGAATTTGCCGAGAAGTGCCGAGCGTTCGCGCCGACGGGAACGCTGGTGGGCGGTGTGAGGATCACGACGTTGCTCGCAACGAAGTAGCGTCGGGTTAACTCCAAGGCGGGATGACGCTGCAAGGGGAACCCGTGCACACAGACGGCGAAGCATACGAGCGGTTTATGGGGCGGTGGAGTCGACGTTTGGCGCCCGTGTTCCTGGAATTCGTGGGGGTACATGACGGTCAGTCGGTGCTCGATGTTGGCTCCGGCACCGGTTCGGTCGCAGGCGCAGTCCTGAGTACGAGCCAGACCAGCCGCGTTATGGGGATAGATGCGTCAGCGGAATACATTGCTCTCGCCGGAGAACGCCTCCGAAGTGAGCGCGTCACGTTTGAACAGGGCGATGCGCAGCGGCTGCGGTTTCCACACGCGTCGTTCGACAGGACCCTCTGCCTACTTGTGCTCAACTTCATTCCGGATGCAGCCGCCGCACTTCGCGAGATGATTCGTGTCACCAAGCCGGGTGGCGTCGTCGCGGCTGCGGTCTGGGACTACGGCGATGGGATGGAGATGCTGCGTTTCTTCTGGGACGAGGCGATTGCCTTGGATCCCGCGAGCGATGGGAGACACGAGCGCCACATGCCGTTCTCTCGACAAGGCGAGCTGACGAGGCTTTGGCGAGAAAGTGGCTTAGCTGACGTGCACGAGACACCCCTCACCATTCCCCTCGATTTTGCTGCGTTCGACGACTACTGGACGTCCTTCCTCGGAAGGCAGGGTCCTGCCGGCGCATATGTCTCGACGCTGCCTGACGACCATCGATCACAACTGGAACATCGCTTGCGGACACGTCTGATTGGTGCGGCGGAAGATCGGCGGATCCACCTCAGCGCGCGGGCATGGGCTGTCAAAGGTACAGTCATGGTCAGTTAACGATTTGAAGTGGGCGAATGGAAGAATCGAATAGGGCGGGCCGGGGATTTTCGAGTAGCTCTTGTCATCGCTACGCCCCAGTGCGCCCGGTCGCCCTCCTCCATCAGATGACGTACCCACAAGCACGGGAGGCGTTCGAGCTCAAGGGAGGAACAGCCATGGGAGCCTTGAAGTGTGCCACTCGCACAGGCTCGGAGATCATGCTGCCGCACGCAGCCGTCGATGGTTTTCGCGCGCGAGTTCTTGGCGGCGCCCTTGTCCGCGGTGACGACGGTTACGACAGGACGCGCGCGGTGTTCAACGCGCTGATCGATAGGCGCCCGGCTCTCATCGTGCAATGTGCGGGCATAGCCGACGTGATGCAGGCCGTGATGTTCGCTCGCGAACACAATCTCCTCGTCTCGATTCGAGGCGGCGGCCATGGTGTGACCGGGAATGCGGTGTGCGAGAGCGGACTCGTCATCGACCTGTCGCGGATGCGCAGCGTGCAAGTAGATCCAGTCAGACAGACGGCTCGCGCGGAAGGCGGCGCCACATGGGGAGACTTCGACCGCGAAACCCAGGCGTTCGGGCTGGCATCGACGGGCGGGATTGTTCCAACGACGGGCATCGCGGGACTGACACTCGGCGGAGGAATCGGGTACCTGAACCGCAAGTATGGGCTTGCCTGTGACAACTTGATTTCAGCCGACGTCGTGACCGCAGACGGGCGCGTGCTGAAGGCGAGCACCGAAGACAATGCCGATCTCTTCTGGGCGCTTCGCGGCGGCGGCGGAAATTTTGGGGTGCTGACCTCGCTCGAATTTCGCGTACATCCGGTGGGTCCCGTGCTCGGCGGCGAGCTGATCTTCCCTCTGGATCGCGCGAAGGAGGCGCTGCGCTTCTACCGCGACTGGTCCCTCGCCGCGCCGGACGAGGTGAGGGCCGATGCCACACTGCTATCGGGCCCCGAAGGTCCCGCGCTCGCCATCATTGTGTGCCATTGCGGGCCGATCGACGAGGGCGAGATCGTCTTGCGACCCCTTCGACAGTTCGGCCCTCCGGTGGTCGACACCATTGGTCCCTCTCCATATACCCGCATCCAAAACCTGCTGACGGAAGTCCTTGCGCCGGGCTTCTGTCATTACTGGAAGAGCGGGTTCTTCCGCTCCTTCAGCGACGACGCCATCGAGGGGCTCGTCGATTTCTTCGCACGCGATGTTCCCTCGCCGTTCGCGGCGGTGGCGATCGAACACCTCGGTGGGGCGATCGGCCGGATCGGCGAGCGGGACACGGCCTTTAGCCATCGACGTGCACAGCACAGTTGCCTCGTTCTGAGGGCATGGCATGACCCAGCGGCGTCGCAAGACAACGTCGAGTGGGGGCGCTCTTGCTACCGCGCCGTCGAGCCATTCCTGGAGCAGGGCGTCTATGTGAACTATCTCGGTGACGAGGGCGAGAGTCGGGTCCGGGCCGCGTATGGGGCCAACTACCAGCGGCTGGCTGCACTCAAGCAGAAGTACGATCCGACGAACTTCTTCCGGGGAAACCAGAACATCCAGCCAGCGGCCAGGTGATCGACACAGCAGCTCGAAATCGGATCCAGTGATTCCAGACCTATTGCACAAGTATGCGGCAGGCCAGTTAGCGACAACGCTACTGAGGTCGCCGCGCCGACGCCCCGCCGAGCGGGCCGGCGCGAGATCGCGTAGCACCGCGTCGCGCTCGGGAGATCGTTCGTGCAGCACGACGTCGTGCCCCTCGTCAACGAGTGTTAGCGCAGCGGCATGACCGAGGCCGTCAGTGCTGCCGGTCATGAAGATGCGGCGCACGTGCCTTTCTGAGACCTGTTCTTACAGCTGCAACAAGACCTTGGTGGCACGGCGTTCGTTCTCCAGGATGGACCCGCTCGGCGCATGACCGTGGCTCGCTGGCCAGGCATGAGCGCCGCCAAGCTTCCTCGCGCCTTCCTTGGGCCGCGAGACGCGCGCGCGGCCTCAACGGAAATCGCCGTAAGTCGTCGTGGGAGATTAGGTGGTCTTACACAATTTCGATTGGGTTCGATGCATCCCCGGGTCAAACGGTTGAATGCAAAGAAGATCGAGGAGCGATGTCGGAATGGGCCGACGGGGGCGATAATCTGCGTCGAACCGCTCGCAAGTCGTTGTCCGAGAGAACGGTCAGAGGCGTTGCCCCTTGCCACGCTGAATTTCGTCGACGCCGAGATGCCGCGGGCGGTGTTTCACGCGCGTGCGGTCCCACTCGGCCAGAAAGGCCTTTTCGGCGCGCCGCGCTTTGCCCCGGCTCACGCCGTGGCGCACGGCCGCATGCCTGGTCGGCATCGATTGACAGTCCACGCCGATCTGCTGCCGCAAGCGGCGCGTGACGCGCGCCTTCGGGCCCGCGAACTCGACCCGCTCGGTCCGAATCCCGCACCGCCGACAAACGATGCGCCGCTGCCGATAGACGAGCGTGACCGGATGCGCGGCCCAGGGCAGGTCGTTCCACGTACGATCGCGGGCCGACCGCACGTGACTGGTGCGCGCCCGCAGCCACTACACGGGTAGACCGCCGGCCTCGCCGCGCACCCCGAATCCGCAGTCGACCGTCACCTGCTGCCTCGTCTGTCTCCACCTGCTGTACGCGGAATCCGGGCAGTCCCAGAATCCACGTACAATCGCACGGCAATCCCACGGGTCCTCCCTGGTTGGTAGCACAACAAGAGAGAACGACACCGGGTGGTCCGGTGCCAAGTGGGATCGCTCTACGACGTCCAGGCCGCCGGCCAGACCGCCCACCCCCCTTGCGGTCCGCGCTGGCGGCCGGGTACTACGTCAGACCGCTGTACCCAAATCGGTGAACAGCCTCATTTCAGCTCCGACGCGGCTTCCGTGTGCTCGCCGTCGTGTCCGGCTATTTGGGTCACGATCCGGAGAGCCTTGGATTTGCTGCGCTCATCGAATGGCTGAATCCGCACGCCCCTGAGAACACGACAGTTCCCGGAACAGCCGCATAACACGTCGGCGTCAGACGGGATGGAGCGGAACGACCAGCACTGAACACGAGGCGTGGCTCATCACGGACTCCGCGACGCTTCCGAGCGCCAGCCTCGCCAGGCCGGTTCGTCCCCGAGTGCCTACCACGATCAACCCCGTTGCGACAGATTGCGCGGCGTCGAGAATGCCCGTCGCCGGTGAATTTCGCACCACGAGTGTCTCTGCGACG
>DASPFV010000037.1:0-35478 GCA_035620975.1 Vicinamibacterales bacterium | reverse complement strand
CAGCACGCCAGGGCCCTGGCCGAGCTGGACGAAGCCGAGCGACTCGATCCGCTCGATCTCCAGCTGAAAACGCAGATCGGCTACGTCCACTATTTCCACCACGACCTGCGTCGCGCGATCGACCAGTTCGAGAAGGTCGTGGCGCTGGAGCCTGGCTTCGCCTTTGCGCACTATGCGCTCGGCGATGTCTGCACTCAGCGGGGCGAGTACGACCGCGCGGTGAGGGAGTTCAACCGGGCGATCGAGCTTGGCGGCCGTTCGGCGAATCACGTCGGTATCCTCGGATATGCCCATGCCCGTTCCGGCAACCGCGATCGCGCGACCGGGCTGCTCCAGGAGCTGACGGCACGCGCGGCGCACGAATACGTCTCGCCGATGTGGATCGCGCTGGTCCACCTGGGCCTGTGGAATCTCGAAGACGTCTTCCACTGGCTCGATCGCGCGTTCGAGGAGCGGGACGGGTCCCTGATTCTGGTGACGAGCACAGTGGAGTTCGATCCCGTGCGAGACGACCCTCGCTTCCAGTCCCTGCTCGCCAGGATGGGACTGGGCCATCTCGCGTCGTCGTCCGTGTGAGCACCCGGTGATCCGTATGCCCGGTCCGGTGAGCGATCTCGGGCGTGGACTGAAGGCGTCGCGAGGGTGAACACTGGGGCCGACGTCACCGCCGTGAACGGGCCGCGGCCTTTCCGGTCGCTGCCGCAGACGCGTCTGAGACGTAACCGATCGCGTCAGTCGACTCACGTCTCTCTTTCAGCGCCGCCAGCAGGTCGCCGAGCGTGTCCGCACGTCCCCGCCGTGACCGGAAGCGACCACGTGCAGGGGGGCCTTGCCGCGCGCTACAATTTCCTGTGCCCCGACAGCCCCTCGCGCGCGATACGCCGCCCGAGATCGAGCAGCGGCAGATAGCCGAGTGGCGGCGGATGGCGCAGGCCGAGAAAGCCGCGCTGATAACGGGCCTCACGAGAGCCTCCTTCGAAATGGCGGCTGCCGGCGTCCGGCATCGCCACCCGAACGCCAGCCAGCGCGAGCAGTTCCTCCGGCTCGCCATCGTGACCCTCGGACCCGAGCTGGCTCGCCGGGCCTATCCAGAGATTGAACAGCTGGATTCGCCGTGACGGATCCGATCGATCCACTCGCGACGGCAGCCACTGTTGCCGGAATCTTCGACCGTCTCGGTATCGTCTCCACGATCGGCGGCTCGATCGCTGCGTCGTTCGCGGGCGAGCCCCGATCGAGCCTCGACATCGACTTCGTCGCCGCCGTCCTGGAGGAGCACGTCCAGGCCCTGGTCGAAGCCTTCCGACCCGACTTCTACATCGACGAGGAAGCGTTGCGCAGGGCCGTGCGCGTCAAGGGTAGCGCGAACCTCATCGAGCAGAGGACGCAGCTGAAGGTGGACATCTTCGTCGCCGGCGGCACTCCCCTCGACGAGCAGCAGCTGAGGCGACGCCAGGAAATCCACGTCGGCAGTGGACGAATGATCCACGTGCATCCGCCAGAGGACATCCTGCTGCAGAAACTCCGGTGGTATCGGCAGGGCGGCCAGCAGTCCGATCGACAGTGGCGGGACATACTCGGCATCGTCCGCGTGCAGGGCCGCCGCATCGATCGCGGCTACCTCGTGGCCAACGCTCCAGCGCTCGGTGTGTCGGACCTCCTGGCGCGGGCGCTCGACACGGGCGCTGCAGCGGACGGCGAGTAACTCAGGACACTCCCGATTTCATGTAGCGGGTGACGGCGGCGAGCACGCGGTCGACCTCCGCAGCCGTGTTGTACAGGTGCGGCGAGAACCGCAGCCCGGGCTGCTGGCCGCCGAGGGTGGCGCAGCCGATCCGATCGGAGTCGTAGAGCGCGGTCGCGAGCTTCTGCGGGTCCTCTGCTCCCGGCTGGAACGAGGCGACGGCTGCCCGGCGCTCCGGTACGGTGCTCGTCCAAAGCCGCACGCCCGGGATCTTCGCGAGACCATGCAGCAGCGCCGTGGTGAGCTGGCGGGCGCGCGCCTCGACGCTCGCGCGGCCGACCTTGTCCTGGAAGGCGATCGCCTCTCCGAAGGCGACGATCGCCGCATCGTCGCGCTGCCCGAAGCCCTCGAAGGACCGCGAGAAGCCGACCGCCCCGGGATAGGCGCTGTAGATGGTCGGCCAGAGACGATCCTGGACGCGGGCGCTCACGAAGAGCACGCCGGCCTCCTTCGGGCCGCATGGCCACTTGTGGGCGCTCCCGCTGTAGAAGTCTGGTTGAATGGCCGACAGGTCGACGTCCATGAGGCCGAACGACTGCGCGCCGTCCACCATCGACAGCACGCCGCGCTCTCGGGCGAGGCGGCACATCTCCGCTGCAGGCATGACGTCGCCCACCGGGCTGGTCATGTGCGTGAACGCCAGCACCTTCGTTCGCGACGAGAGCGCCTTCCTCACCACCTCCACGTAGTAGTCCGCCCCCGGATGCGGGTTCGGGTTGGCCAGCTCCGTGACGGTGTACCCGAACCGCTTGCCTTTCGCTCTCCACGCGGCGTTGTTGCTCGGATGGTTGTCGGCGAAGATGACCACCTCGTCGCCCGGCTTCAGGTCGAGGCCGTTGGACACGAGGTTGTTCGATTCGCTCGTATTGCGGGTGATGACGATCTCCTCCGGGGCGACGCGCAGGAACGCGGCCAGCCGCCGGCGGGTCTCCTCACGCGCGGGATAGAGCTTGGCGCGGTTGGCCGGCGACGGATCCTGATCCACGTCGCGTGTGCCGGCGTACATCGATTCGAGCACCGCCCGCGTCGACGGGCAGAGGTTGGCGGCATTCATCACGGCCAGGCCGGGCGGCAGCACGAACTGGTCGCGCACCGCGGTCCAGAAGCGCTCTCCGGCGGCGGCGCCCGCAGACGGCAGCGGCGGCGCCTGCGCCCCCGCGAATGCCGGGTGGGCGAACAGCGCGGCGGATCCGCCGGCCGCGAACACGCGGGCGAACTCCCGTCGATTGAGCGTCATGCCGGGCTCCTCACGATCCGCCAACCTGACTTAGTGGCAGAGACAGCAGCCGAAGGCCGCGCGCGACCGGTTGAATTCGTACGTCTGCGCGAAAGTCGTACGCCGGCCTGCGCCGCAGCCTTGCCATACCTGGAACGACGACCTCCGCGCATGGGCACGGCAAATCGGCTGATTATCGCCGCTCTCGGCATACCCGTGAAGTGCGTTCCGCCCCCGGCCAGGAGGCCGCCGCGAGCGACTTTCCCCGGTTGCAGCCGCGCAACTCCTTACAAATCCTTGACATCGTTTAACCTGGCCTTGACAAGCCCGGACCCGTCCGGGGTTACCCTCGTTGGTGCGTCGGGAGGTCAGGAGCATGGACCCGGAAAGCGTCACACGCAGCCGCACGATGGACCGGTTGCGACGGTTCTGGAGCGGCAACAAGCGGTTTCAGCTCATGCTCACGCTCGAGCTGGCCGTCATGCTGCCGGCGGCGGCACTGATTGGCGTCAACTTCTACCACCTGAAGTCAATCGAGCGCGACAAGGCACTCGAGGCCGCGTTCCACCGCGATTTCCAGCAGATGCTCGTTATCTCCGAGAAGCAGATCAACCACAAGGCCTACGGGATGGTCGAGGGCGTGCGGGATCGCTTCCCGTCGCCGGACGCCGACAAGGCCGACAAGATCCGTGCGCTCGATACCGTCCTGACGCAGCACCAATCCCTTGCTCACGTGTTCCTCTTCGACCCGGTCAACGGCCTGGTGCTCCGTTCACAGCCCGACCGACTGAGCGACTGGCACTTTCTCGAGGAGCACCGCCGCCTCGAGAAGACGTTCGCGGGCTGGCTCGGATTCGAGGCGAAGACGATGCTGGAGACCCTGCGGAAGAGGAGCCGACCGGTCTCGTGGTATGCCGAGCGGACGAAGCGGAACGGCCGCTACACGTACACGACCACGGGCTTCTTCCCGCTGCCGCACGTCTCGAAGGACCGGATCGTTCTCGCCGGCGCAACCTTCGAACCCGAGTACCTGTGGCACAGCTTCTTCCCGGAGATGCTCGAGGCGCTGATCGCGTACAAGCACGGAGAAGAGGGAGGCAACCCCATCGCCATGGTTGTGTATCCCGCGGAACCGGATGGCGATACGGCGACGCTGACACTGACAGGGTACGGTGGGGACACGACCGCCTCGTCGGCGGGCTGGAGGGACGGGGCACCCGAAGTCTCGCGCAACTTCTCCGATGTATTCGACGGTCTGGCGCTGGGCATCAAGTTCCAGGGCACGAGCGTGGCGGCGCTCGGCAGGCGGTGGATCACGAACAGCTTCCTCATCCTGGGGGTGCTCTCGCTCCTGCTGGTCGCGGGGCTGGTGCTGACATACCGGAGCGTCAGCAAAGAGGTGGCCCTGGCCCGGTTGAAGTCCGATTTCGTGTCGAACGTCTCGCACGAGCTGCGCACGCCCCTGTCGCTGATCCGTCTCTACGCGGAGACGCTCGAGCTCGGCCGCGTCAAGGGGCAGCAGAAGACTGCGGAGTACTATGCCATCATCCGCAAGGAGAGCGAACGGCTGACCGCCCTGATCAACAACATCCTCGACTTCTCGCGCATCGAGGCGGGGCGCAAGGAGTACGAGTTCAGGCAGACCGACCTCGCCGAACTGGTCCGCAACACCCTGGACACGTATCGCGCCCAGATCGACGAGCAGGGGTTCACGTTCGAGCAGAGCATCGACCCGGGCCTTCCGCCGGTGCCGGTGGACCGCGAGGCGATTGCGCGCTCGCTCGTGAACCTGGTGAACAACGCGCTCAAGTACTCGGATCGCGAGAAGTTCCTCGGCGTGAAGCTGTACCGCGACGACGGCGCGGTCAAGCTCGAGGTCCGCGACCGCGGCATCGGCATCGCCCGGAACGAACAGGCGAAGATCTTCGACAAGTTCTATCGGGCCGGCGACCCGCTGGTCCACAACACCAAGGGCAGCGGCCTGGGGCTGTCGCTCGTCCGCCACATCGCGCACGCGCACGGCGGCGAAGTGCGGGTAGAGAGCGCGCCGGGCAAGGGCAGCACGTTCACGCTGACGCTGCCGCTGGAACCAGCGGCGAGGCAGCCGGACCGCGATGCCGTGAGGATGGCAGGATGAAGAAGCTGCGCAACGAGCACGCGGGGCCGCAGAACGGCCGCGCGATCCGGAATCCAGCGGAGACGATCGTGTCAGCCGGACCTCGCGACGTCCGTCGGAGAGATCGCAGGAAGCCGCGCATTCTGATTGTCGAGGACGAGCCGGCGATGGTGGCCGGCCTGCGCGACAACTTCGAGTACGAGGGGTACGACGTGATCAGCGCCGACGATGGCGTGTCCGGCCTCGAGCGGGCCCTGACCGATGATCCGGATCTGGTCGTGCTCGACGTGATGATGCCGCGCATGAGCGGCCTCGAGGTCTGTAAACAGGTCAAGGTCCGGCGACCGTCGCTCCCGATCATCATGCTCACGGCCCGCGGCCAGGAGATCGACAAGGTCGTCGGCCTGGAGCTGGGCGCCGACGACTACGTCACCAAGCCCTTCTCGATCCGCGAGCTGATGGCGCGCGTCAAGGCCGTGTTGCGGCGCGTGCCGCCGCACGCGGCGGTGCCCGACGTGTACCGGTTCGGCGACACTGAAGTCAATCTTCGTGGTCACGAGGTGCGCCGCGCCGGCGAAGTCGTCGATCTGTCGGCGAAGGAGTTCGCGTTGCTGGCCTACTTCATCCGCCATCCCGGCGAAACGCTCAGCCGCGACCGTCTCCTCGACGCCGTGTGGGGCTATCACCACTATCCAAGCACCCGCACGGTAGACACCCACATCGTCAACCTGAGACACAAGGTGGAGCCGGATCCCGAGCAGCCGCGGTTCATCGTGACGGTGCACGGCAGCGGCTACAAGTTCGTCGAATGAGGTGGCGTCCGATGCATCAGGCGAGATCGTTCGTATCGAGTGCCGGCGGCGCCGGCATCGCGCCGCCGCAGCGGTCGCGCCGCGCGCGTCATCGGGAACTGAAACGGACGCTGGCGGCGCTCCAGAAGGACTACGCCAGTCTCCACGCGGCGCTCTTCGAGGCGGCGCAGGTGCACCGCCACCTCTGTGCCCCGCGGCTCGTGCAGTACGGCGACGTCGACATTGCGAGCGAGGTGTTCGCCGTCCGCTATCTGCCCGGTGACTTCTTCGCAGTCGAGGAAACGCGCGGCGGGTTGATCCTCGCGCTGGGCGACGTGTGCGGCAAGGGGCTGGCCGCCGGCATGTGGACGCCGTGTCTGGTCGGGCTCGTCCGCGCGCACGCGGGGGCCAGTTCGGAACCGGAGGAAATCGTGGCCGCGGTGAACCGCGAGTTCTGCCGGATGCAGGCGCCGCTGACCAGCCTCTTCCTGGCGCGTCTCGATCCCACCGGCGCGGCCATCGACTACTGCAGCGCGGGACACCCGGCCGCGTTGCTCCTTCGGGCCGGCGGAGAGCTGGAGTCGCTGGCGCAGGGCGGCATGCTGCTCGGCATGTCGGGCGACGCGCCGTTCAGAAGCGGCCGACTGGAGCTCGGCGCCGGCGACCTCCTGCTCGCCTACACCGACGGCGTCGTCGAGGCGCGCAATCGGGAGGACGAGGAGTTCGGGGCCGAACGTCTCGAGGCCCAGCTGCGGCTCGTCGCCGGCGATCCCACGGATGCCGTGCTGTACTCGATCCTGGCCGCGGTTCAGGATTTCGCCGGCGCCCAGCCCCTTGGGGACGATACGTCGGTGGTCGTCGTGAGACCGCGTCAAGGCCGCTGACGGACTGCAGCCTCCGTGGAGCTGCGTCTGGCGGTCGTCGAGAACCGTGGACTGGGTGGACCGTTCCGGATGGCTGGCCGATATGCTCCCGAAAACCTATGTGCTGCAGATATGACCGCGTCGTGGTGACTGCCGCGCTGACGCTGGTGTGCGCCTGCAGTCCGGAGACTGCTGCCTGATGCACCATCCGACGTCAACACCGGTCTCGTCATCTACGAGCATCACGGCTTCGGAATCCGCAGCGTCGCGCTGATCATGGCGCTGCCGCTGACGACGTAGATCAGCACCAGCGGGTGCAGCACGGCCGGCCCGACACGAAAGGATCCAAGCCAGATCGCGTCGTCGATACGGCCGAGCCATAGAGCCACCGTGAGCACCAGGACGATGGCGATACTGGTCGGGATTGGCGTGCCTTCGAAATACGCGACCTTGCCGGTGGCCGTGTCAGTCAGGACCGAAGCAGTGACGTTGAAGCGGGCGAGCCGGCTGACGCCGCACACGACGAAGTAGGTCAGGCACAGCATGTCCCAGCCTCCGCGCAGCCCGAGCGTGAATCCGAGGACGGCTGGTGCGACCCCGAACGAGATGACGTCCGCCAGCGAGTCGAGGTCGGCCCCGAGCCTCGAGGCCCGCGTCGGGCTCAGGCGCGCCACGTAGCCGTCGAGTACGTCGCAGAGCAGCGCGATCGGAAGCAGCGTAATCGCCGCCCACAGGCGCCACCGATCACCGAACGCCATGTAATCCAGGCAGAGGAAGATCGCGATGGTGCCGCAGCTCGCGTTGGCGATCGTCACGGCGTCCGCGGCCGTATAGGACCGCAGCATCGAGAGGTGCCGCCGCCGCGGGGTCGAGGGCATGAGAAGTTCTCGAGCAATGCGTCGGGGCCGCGCTTCTCGAGCGCTGCGGCGAACGACGTGGAATCTGCGACCGGCGGCCGTCTCGTTCGCGAGGGCTTCCGATCGGCGGAGCCAATCAGAGCCGGCCGAGCACGGATCGGGCCAGCCTGACGAGCCCCGCCTTGTCCTCAGGCACGGACCGCGAGGAGTTGTCGAGATTGAAGCGGATGACGGCGCGTGGCGCGCAGACGACGAGGCTCCCGCTCGTCTTCCACAACGCGGAATCCCCCAGTCCGCTAACGGGCTCCTCCCGGCCGGTGCCGAGAGCCTTCTGCGCGTCGCACGTGCCGGACACGCGCGACGAGCCGGCGTAGACGTCGAGCATCAGCCGCGCGCCGCCTTGCGCGCTCCAGCGGCAGCCATTCAGGCCCGACTCCTCGTGGCTCTCGATCGTGGTGCCGGTGGCTTCACCGACCTCGGCGTCGGTCAGGAGATCGCAACCAGAGGCAGTGGCAACGGGGGTCGCGCTGCCGGCATCGGCTGCCGGCGCGGGCGCCCTGTCGGAGCCGTCGCCGGAACCTCCTCCGCAGCCCGCGAACAATCCCGCCATCACGAGCGCACCGACGCAGCGCATGCACGTCCCCCTTTCCGCTTCACCGATCTCTCCTTCGCGAACGATCCCGCGCGCCGAAGAGAACGCGGACTTCCTGAAACCGGCGCTCGTTCAACCGCCACGACTCATTCGCTCAGCCTCGCGGTCCAGTTCAGGACGATCGTGATGGACATGGGAGCAGGGTCGACGCCTCGTGTCTTGATCAGGAAGCGCCGGCCATCGCCCGTGGGCACATAGCTGGTGCGGTATGGACTCACACCGGGTGGCACATCCGTCTTGACGAGCTGCCTGGGACGGCCAAATGTCAGCCCTGCTTCGACTGGAACCGCCATCAAGGTCCGATCCTCGGCAAGGTAGTAGATCTCGCGTCCGTCGCCGCGCCAGCGAGGCTCGGACCCGCCGTTCGTGGAGATTGCCCGCTTGAAGTCGGACCTCGGGACGGTTTCCACATAGACTTCGAACCGGCCCGCCTCATTCGAGCTGTACGCGACGAGCTTTCCGTCGGGAGAGAAATTGCCGTGCATCTGGTCTGCTGGCGACTCTATGAGCAGCACCGGCCTCGGATCGCTCGCCATCGGGAGCAGCGCCAGGTCATAGCCGGACGCGGTCCTTCCGATAGAAAAAAGGAGATTCCCGTTCGCCGACCAGTCCGACGGGTAGTGGGTCGTCGATATCCAGCCGGCTCGGCGCAGCACTTCCGTAGACATGACGACTTCCTCGTTGCCGCCGCCGGCAGCGCTCTTCTGGTAGATCTCAACCAGCCCGCTCCGATTCGTGCGAAAAAAGAGCCGGGTTCCATCTGGTGACCACACCGGGGCTGAATTGAGCTGCGGTCCCACCGCGAAGGGCGACGAACTGCCGCGCTCGATGTCGGTGAGCCAGATCTCCGGTTGCCCCGTTCTCCGATTGACGCGAGTCCAGGCCAGGCGCTTTTCGTCGGGGGAAAGCCGGAAGTCAGTGTAGTCGTCCTCCGCCAAAGCCATGTCCAGCCGGCTGCCATCGTCGCGGTTGAACCACATCAGCCGGCCGGATTGCAGATGGGTGCTCGCGTACGCCATCGTGCCCTCGGAAGAGGCCGAGACAGGTATTTGACCAGTCGTGGACCGGCCGACTTGGCCAGCCACCGTGACAGGCTGGCCGGTCAGTTCGAGACGGCCGGCGTCGAATCGCTGGCCGAGGAGCGTGTCCCCGTCCAGATAGAGGAGATATCCAGGCGGGACGTAAATGGCGCTGGAATCGAAACGGAGCAGGCGTTTCTTGATGCTTCCGTCCAGCGACCCGACGTAGACGCCGCCCTGTTCGGCCAGGGTGCTGCGGACAGTGTAGAGAAAGTGCTGACCGTCTGGCAGCACATACGGGAAGCGATGTGTGCCTTCCTGAAGGGCTGCATCCAGGTGCGTGACTGGCGTGACGGACCCGCCGCGGGATGAAACACGGTTGATGGGGCTGTTCCCATCCGCAAACAGAAGGGTATCGTCCGACGCCCACGAGCCGCCACGGGAATCCGCGACGTTGGAGGCAATCTCCTGCACGGCGCCGCCGAGCGCCGGGACCTTCTTGAGCTTCCCCTCGGCAAAAAAACCAACCCAGAGACTGTCAGGCGACCAGAACGGATTCTGCGCATCCTCCGTTCCCGCGAGCGGACGGGCCGCCACGTCGTGCAGGGGACGCACCCAGAGGATCGGTCGGCTTCCGGCGGCGCCCGCCACGAACGCGATGGTCCGGCCGTCGGGGGAAAGGGCGAACTGCGCGACCGGAATAGTCGCGTTGACGGAAACCGCGAAGACGGTCTTTTCCGGTGGATTCAACGAAAGCCGGACTACGGCGCCAGGCACTTGCGCGCGAAACGGCGCTGTCCAATACAATCCGGCAAACAACATTGCGAAGCCAAGACAGGCCGCCGCCAGAATCCACGCGGTGCGTTCGCGTCTCAGCCGGCGCAACGACGTTCCCGCAGGCTGGAGCACCCCTCCACTCTCCGTGCTCCACTCCAACCCGAGCCTCACCTCGCGCGCCGTCTGCCATCGGGCATCCGGATCTCTCGCAAGACAGGTCTTGACGACTCGCTCCAGTGCTGGCGGTTCGAGCGGCGCGCGATCCGTCGGCGGGAAGGCTCGTTTGCCAGTCACCATCTCGTACAGCACCAGGCCAAGCGAGTAGATGTCGCTGCGCGCATCGACAGTCCTGCCCTCGAGTTGTTCGGGCGACATGTACTGGAGCGTTCCCATCACCACGCCATCCTGAGTGACCACCCCTGTCGGGCCATCCTCGCCGGCGTCGGCGGGCGCGTGCTTCGCCAGCCCGAAATCCAGCAGCTTCACACCCGACCTGGTCACCAGGATGTTCCCCGGCTTCAGATCGCGATGGACGATCTGTTTCTTGTGCGCCGCGTCGAGCGCATCGCAGATCTGCGCGGCGTACGTCACAACCTGGTCGATTGGCAGTGGACCTTCGAGAGGACGGCCCTCGATGTATTCCATGACCAGGTAGTCGGGTCCAACGTCGAACAGCGAGCAGATGTGCGGATTGTTCAGCGCCGCCACGGTCCGCGCTTCCCGCTCGAACCGTTCCGAGAACCGCTCCTGCGCGACCTTGATCGCCACCACGCGGTTCAGTCGAGTGTCGCGCGCCTTCCACACCTGTCCCATACCTCCGGCCCCGATGAGCCCGAGGATTTCGTAGGGACCCAGGTGTGAACCGGGCAGGACCGATGGCATGCGGCGGTCAGTTTACATTGGAACGCCTGGCCACGAAGAAGCTCGCCCTGGCTTCAGCCTCGCCCGGTGCAGCGTCTCGGCCGGACCGACATCAGCGACAACCCGTTCATCTGCGATATCAGCCCTCACCGTTACGCCCGACGCCCGGATCGCGGCAGCTGCATCGGCGTCCTGAGAAAAAGCTGAATCAATCCTCAGGTACCGCGCGGCACGACCAATCCTATGCTGCCGACAGCACAGGAGGAGCCATGTCGAAGGGTACGAACAACTCTTTCATCGCTATCCGCCGAGTCGCCGCCTATTGCCGCGTACTCGCCGTGGCCACGGCGATCTTCACCGCTCCAGGAATCGCCGCGGCGGACGCCGTGACCGACTGGAACGCCGTCGCCGAAGCCGTCGCGCCGCGATTCGGCGGACCACAGCAGCAGTCGCGCGTCCAGGCCATGGTCCAGATTGCGGTCCATGATGCGCTCAACAGCATCGAGCCGCGATACGTCCGCTACACGGACGCGAGTTCCGGCTGGCCAGACGCGTTTCCGGACGCGGCGGTCGCCGCCGCCGCCAGGCACACGCTGCTCACCCTGCTGATCCCGCTGCCGGACTCGGCACTGAAGCAGGCGGCGATCGACACCATCGAGAGCGCCTATCTGGCATCGGTCGGTCCCGGACCGTACGACCAGGCAACGCAGCTTGGCATCGAGGCCGGCGAGGCGGCGGCCGAGGCGATCCTGGCCCTGCGATCCGGAGACGGCTCGGATACGCCGCACCTTCCCTACACGCTTCAGCCGGGCCCTGGCGTCTACCAGCCCACGCCGAATCCCGAGTTCCCTGCCGCGATCACCCCCTCCTTCGCGGGCTGGGCGCACGTCACGCCATTCGTGCTTCGACACGGCGCCCAGTTCGAAGTCGAACCCGGCGCGATCTTCGACCTGACCGGCGCTGCCTATGCCCGCGAGTACAACGAGGTCAAGTCGGTCGGGGACGCGCGCGTTCGTGGCGCGCGGCCCGATTCCGAAGAGAGCGACATCGCGCGCTTCTGGCCCGGGGGCGGCTCGAACTGGAACCTGACCGCGCGCGTGATCGTGGACGGTCTCGGCCTCGATCGATGGGAGCACGCGCGCCTGTTCGCCCTGCTGAACATCGCCCAGGCCGACGCCCTCATCGCGAACCAGACCTGGAAATACACCTATAACTTCTGGCGGCCGGTGACCGCCATCCGGTGGCCGAACGATGGCAACGCCGACACGGAGAGCGATCCAGTCTGGCGTCCGTTTCTCGTGACCCCGCCCTATCCTGATTACCCCTGTGCCCTGCCGACGGCTACCGGTGCGGCAGCCGAGGTGCTCCGTCAGTTCTTCGGGACCGATGCCGTAGCGTTCAGCCGCACGTTCAACGCACCGGCCGTTCCGCTGCCGGCGCCGATGACGGCGTTGCCGGCCAAGCTGATCACCCGCAGCTTCAGCTCGCTCTCCGAAGCCGCCGACGAAGCGCGGGACGCGCGTGTCTACGCGGGGATTCATTTCCGGGAAGGCTGTGATGCCGGGCTGCGACAGGGCACCCAGATCGGGCGGTTCGTGGTCCGGCAGTCGCTACGGCCCGCGCGAAACTGAACCCGAGCGACCGCAGGAACCCGCCGGAGCGGCGGCGGTCGGGCGGCTCACCCGCACGTCGCTCGCTCCACCCGCGGGGCGGCCGATTCTCGCCAAAGGATCCGGCGGTTCGTCTGCAGCCTGCGTTGACGCGCCGCGGAGCGCAGGTGTATCGTTCGCGAGAACAGCGGCCCGCATGCCCGCGTCGCCATCGCGGTTCGGTCCCTACGAGATCACCGGCCCGCTCGGGGCTGGCGGCATGGGACAGGTGTTTCGCGCCCGCGATACCCGCCTCCAGCGCATCGTCGCCATCAAGATCCTGAACGAAACGGGCGCACACGATCCCGATCGGCAACGGCGTTTCGCCCTGGAAGCGGTCGCGGCGAGTGCGCTGAATCATCCCAACATCGTCACCGTCTACGACGTGGGGGTCGAGGGCGACACGCCGTACCTCGTTTCGGAGCTCATCGATGGGACGTCGCTGCGCGCGGAGATGGATCGCGGCCGGCTTCCACTGAAGCGGTTCATCGACATCGCCCATCAGATTGCCGAAGGGCTGGCCGCCGCTCACGGCGCGGGCATCGTGCATCGGGACCTCAAGCCCGAGAACGTGATGGTGACCGCCGACGGCCGCGTGAAGATCGTCGATTTCGGGCTCGCCAGAACCGACGACGAGGAAACGCGGGTGAGCGGTCCGACCGTGACGGAGACGGCGGTCGGGCTCCTGGTCGGCACGGTGCCGTACATGAGTCCCGAGCAGGCACGCGGCGCCAAGGCGGACTTCCGATCCGACCAGTTCGCGCTGGGCGTCATGCTCTACGAGCTGGCGACCGGGGCGCATCCGTTCCGCCGGGAGACGACGGTCCAGACGCTGTCGGCCATCATCGCCGACGACCCTCCCGATCCCGCGCAGGTGGTGCCTGCCCTGCCCGTGGCCATCCGGTGGCTCCTGCGCCGGCTGCTGGCCAAGGATCCGCGCGGGCGCTACGCTCACACGGCCGACCTCGCGGCCGATCTGCGTACGACGCGCGAGTTCCTGTCGGAAGGATCGTCGCGGATCACGGCGCCCGTGGAGCGACCGCGGCGCACGTGGCCGACGCGCGCCGTCGCAACCGCGATCGCCGGTGCCGGCGTGTTCTTCCTCGGGTATGCCGTCGGCCCTCGGGATTCGACGCCCGATTTCGACCGGATCGTACCGTTCGCCACGGACGCTGGATATCAGGGGGCTGCGGCGTGGTCGCCGGACGGCAAGACAATCGCCTACGAAGCCGAGATCAACGGCGTCGTCCAGATCTTCACGCGGACGCGCGAGTCACCGATGCGCACGCAGGTGACGCGCTCGGCCTTCGACTGTTACGCTCCGTTCTGGTCGGCCGACGGCCAGCACATCTACTATCACTCGCTGGCCCGTGACCGGGACGCGCTGTGGCAGGTGAGCCCGATCGGCGGCGCGCCGCAGCTCGTGATCGAAGGCGCCACGCGCGCGCACGCCTCGCCCGACGGCGGCACGCTGGTGTTCCTGCGCCAGGAGTCCCCGTATGCCACCCACATGACCCTCTGGGTCGTGTCGCCCCCGGGAGCCGAGCCGCGGCGTTACGCCGGGGATCCTCTGAGCAACCGGACATTCTCCGGAGGACAGATCAGGTTCTCGCCGGACGGCCGCCGGGTGCTCGCCTGGCTGGGCCCCGACGGAGCGAATCCTCCCAATTTCTGGGAGATCCCCGTCGGGGGCGGCGAACCGCGGGTGTTGCTGGCGGGGCTGACGGGACCCGGCCGCGTCCCGCCGTCCTTCAGCTGGCTCCCGGACAACCGCCACATCGTCGTCACGCGATCGGATGGCCCGACGCCGGGCACTCACCTCTGGCTGGCCGATACGACCACCGGATCCGTAAGCGTGCTGACGACGTCGGCTCTCAACGAGAGCGCGCCGGGCGTGTCGCCTGACGGCCGCACGATCGCGTTCGACTCCCAGGCGACGGACTTCGATCTGTTCGAGGTCCCGCTCGATGGCTCCACTCTCCGCCCCTATCTGAGCAGCACCCGGAATGAATTCGATCCCGCGGCGTCCCCGGTGAACACGCAGTTCGCGTTCGTGACGGATCGTGCCGGGCAGCTGCAGGTCTGGCTGCAGAACGAAGAAGGGTACCTGCAGCAACCCATCGTGACGCCGGCGGACTTCGGCGGATCGTCCTCGATGGCCATGGGGTCGCTGGCGTTCTCGCCCGATGGCAAGCGGCTCGCCTTCCAGCGCACCGCCTCGGGGGACAGAGGTGACGACCATGTCGCCCCGCGGTTGTGGATATCGTCGACGGCAGGCGGAACGCCGCGCCCGCTGACCAGCGCGCGGCGATACGAGGACGCTCCCACCTGGTCCCCCGATGGCGACTGGATCGCCTACATCTCGAGTGCTGAGGACGGCCAGGGGGCAATGGTCCTCGCGAAGTCGCGGGTCGGCTCCGAGGCTCCACCGGTGACCCTTCTCAGGGACATTCCGCCGTTCGTGTCGCGCCCGCAGTGGTCGCCGGACGGGGAATCGATCGTCTGCGAGACGGCCGACGGCCTGGCCCTCGTTGCGGCCGACGGCAGCCGCTCCCGCATCATCGGCGATACCGGGTGGTTCGCGTACGCCTGGGGGCGGGACGGCCGCAGCATCTACGGTCTGCGTCCGACCGACGATCAGCACCACTTCATGTTCGTCTCGCTCGACGTGCAGACCGGGCGGGCCCGTGTGATCAACGCCAATCTGGGCACGATTCCCCAGGCGAGCCAGCCGATCCGCGGCTTCAGCCGCCTGCACGGCCGCGGGTTCCTGACGTCCATCGCCCGCGTCCGCTCCGACATTCACTTCCTGGAGGGGTTCCGCCTCCCCCCGACGCTGCGCCAGCGCCTCTGGCCGTTCCAGGGACCCGCACGATGAGCAAAACCTGAACTTTTTCTCGAAATTCCCCGCCAGGGGCAGGCGTATACTTGGGCCACTGGAGGAGCCATGGCGCGATTCGGCTTGCTCGTGGTGGTCCTGGTGGTCGGCCTCCCGTCCCTCTATTCCCCGGCGCAGGCCTGCGGCGACAAGTTCCTGATGGTGGGCCGCGGGGCGAAGTTCCAGCGCGCCTACGCGTCCGTTCATCCCGGCAAGGTCCTGATCTACGCGCGGCCGTCAACCGACGCCAAGGCCGCGATCCGCGACACGCAGCTCCACAAGGCGCTCCGTCAGGCGGGGCACGCCGTGTCCGTGATCGAAGACTGGGCGCTCCTCGAGCAGGCGCTCAAGACCGTGCCGGTCGACGTCGTTCTCGTCGATGTCGCCGAGGTGGCCCGGCTCCGCCCGATGCTGTCAACGTCCCCGACGAAGCCCGACGCCCTCTACGTCGCGTCCCCGCAGGCGCAACCGCCGAGCGACGTGATCTGCCGGCTCAAGTCTTCGGACCGGCCGCTGCGGTTCCTGGACGAAGTCGAGAACACCATGAAAGCGCGGGCCCGGCGTGGGGACCGGTCGTAGGAAGGCTCTAGGCTCTAGGCTCAGGGCTCTAGAGGCTCAGGGCTCTAGGCTCTAGGCTCTAGGCTCTGGGCTCCCGTTTCCGATTTCCCATGCGGGCTGCGTTTTCTGCATCCCGTCAGAGCCGCAGGTGTCGTCATGCAGTACAGCCGTCGTCATCGAGTGACACTGGTGCTCGTAGCGGTAATGTCGTGCCTCCCCGCGCTCGCCGCAGACGCGCTCGCGCAGGCGTGGGTACCCGGCAAGGGCGAGGGCGCCGTCGCCGTCGCCGTCCAGAGCATGCACGTCAAGAACCACCTGTCGACGACCACGCCCGTGGACGTCGGTCCCATCGACACGACGGTCCTGTTGACGGACGTCACATACGGCCTCACCGACAGGATCGCCGTGGACGTGGCGCTGCCGCTGGTGACGTCCAAATATTCCGGCGCGCGGCCCCATCCCGGCACGGATATCGACGATGGGAGCTATCGCACCTCGGCGACCGATCTGCGCTTTGCGCTGCGGTACAACCTGACGCGCAACGGCGCCGTCGTCACGCCGTACGTCGGAACGATCGTGCCCAGCCACGACTACGCGTTCTACGGCCACGCCGCGCCGGGCCAGCGCCTGCGCGAGTTCCAGGTCGGCATCTACGCGGCGAAACTGCTCGATCGCGGGCTGCCCGGGCTCTTCGTCTCGGGACGATACGGCTTCGGGTTCGTCGAGCAGGTGCTCGACATCTCGCACAATCGGAGCGTCGCGGATCTGGAGGTCGGATACTTCTTCTCGCAGCGGTTCAGGGCCTTCGCGATGACCAACGCCGGATACACCCACGGCGGCATCGACTTCCCGCCGAACGGGCTGGCGGGGCTGCCGCCGGAATACCGGCTGAATCACGATCAGATTCAGAAGGTGCACCAGCTCCACCTGGGTGGCGGCGCGGCGTATTCGATCACCGACGCGTTCGACGTCTTCGGATCGTTCTCGCGGCTGGTCGCAGGACGGAACGGCCATGCCCTGGATCGCGGCATCACCGTCGGCGCGAGCTGGAGCTTCAGCCTCAGGAAATCGCCGGACGCGGTCACGTCCAGCGCCCCGACTCGCTCACGCCGCGCGGTGTCGGCGGATGGCGCACAACTCCCGGGACGCCGGGAAGGATCGCTCGTGCGGTGTATCTGCCAGAAGTCAGGAGCCTGACCCGGGCTCGCGGTGAGATGACAGCGTCTCGGTCGACGAAGCAGGCCGCGGCAGCCGGAAGGTGAAAAGCAGCGATCCGATCCGCACCTGACTGCCATCGACGATCGTCGTGGGCGCCGTCACGCGCCGGTCGTCGACGAACGTCCCGTTCTTGCTGCCAAGGTCTTCGACCACCGCCCCGCGCGCGTCGATCGTGATGCGCGCGTGCCGACGCGATACCGTTCCGGACTTCAGCAGAATGACGTCCGACCCGTCACGGCCCACCACGTTCTCGCCGGCAAACAGCGCGATCTCCGCGGGCGTTCCGACCAGCCAGCCAGTCGGCGACGCCTCGTCGGATGCGCCGTCCAGCGTGGCGATCCCGGTGGCCTGGAAGGCATAGCCGAACCCGTGCACGGTCCGGATCAGGCGCGGCTCGCGCCGGCGATCGCCGATGGCTTCGCGGATTTCCGAGACCAGCGACGGCAGGCTGCTGTCCGAGACGAAGGTGCCGGGCCACAACCGGGCATGCAGATCCGACTTCGACACGGCCTCGGGGCGGCGTTCGATGATGAGCGCGAGCAGGTCGAACGCCTTGGGCGACAGGTGCACTTCCGTTTCCCCGACCCACAGCTGCCGTGAAGATCCGTCGAAGGTGAGATCGTGTATTCGCAGCCGCACCCGGCCTCGCTTTCAGCGCGCGTCCGTATTCTACCCATCTCAGAGATTCGGGCGCGCCTCGGCGTTGCCCGATCGACGCCGGCGGGGAGAAGCGGATCCGCCGGTGTCAGACTCCCAGCAGCTGTCTGAGCTTCACGCGGCGCAGCGTCTCGGCCGGGCTCGCCGTGGTGCCGTTCATCCAGCGATAGAGCTGCTGCACCGAGACCACGTGGTGGCTCGCCGGCTCCCGCACGTGGATATCGAGCTTCGTGGCCGGCCCGAGTCCCTCGATCCAGCCGTCCTGCTTGAGCAGCGCGAGGCCCATGGCTGCGGCCTCGTAGAGCGACTCAGCCTGGACGTCGACGGAGTGAGCGACACCGCTCGGGCTCCTGAAACCGACGGTACACGCGCGGAATGCCATGTGGCGGATACCAGACTACCATGGGATTCGCTTTTTGTTCGCCAACCGAGACAGAGCGAGAGAATCGACGGCAAACGGCGCGATAGTCGGTACACCGGAGCTGCAGGCCGACTCCGCTGCACAGGCACGACTTCCTGCTTGAACATAAAGACGGTCAACATATAGACTGTCTTAATATGGAAGCGCTCTACGGCGTCCTCGACATGCTGATCCTGCGCACGCTGCTGTTCGGGCCGCTTCACGGCTACGGCATCGCCGCCGCCATCCGTGACAGTTCCGATGAAGCGCTCAGGATCGAGTTCGGCTCGCTCTACCCGGCGCTCAAGCGGCTCGAGCTGAAGGGGTGGATCTCGGCGAAGTGGGAGACCTCCGAGCGCAACCGGCGCGTGAAGGTCTACCGGCTCACCCCCGAGGGCCGGCGGCGCCTGCGCGAAGAATCGTCACAGTGGAGCTCGTTCGTGCGCGCCGTGGGCTCGATCATGAAGCCGAAGCCGGGGGAGGCAGGGTCGTGATGCTCTGGAGGCGTCTCCCCTACCTGCTCCCGTGGCACAGGCGGGCGGCGGAGCGCGACATGCAGGAGGAGCTGCGCGCGCTCGCCGAGATGGCCCCGCCCGGCGAGCTCGGTAACCTCACGCTCGCCGCCGAGGACGCGCGCGCCGAGTGGGGCTGGACACGTCTCGAACAGGCCGCGCAGGACCTGCGCTACGCCGGCCGCGCGCTCCGCAAGAGTCCCGCCTTCACGGCTGCCGCGATCGTCTCGCTCGCGATCGGAATCGGCGCCAACAGCGCACTCTTCACGCTCATCAACACGCTGCTGTGGAAGCGCCTGCCGGTTCGAGATCCGGAGCACCTGTTCGTCCTGGCGACCGAGGGAGCCCGGAAGGACTATGGGTTCACCTATCAGCAGTACGAACGGTTTCAGCAGCACGCACCGGTGCTCGACTACGCCGCGTATTCCCGCGTCCGCCTGAACGCCAGCATCGACGGCGCGCTCGAGCCCACGCTGGATGGACAGCTGGTGACCGGCGGCTATTTTCCGCTGCTCGGCCTCAGGCCGGCGCTCGGCCGGCTGCTCGGGCCAGACGACGACCGCGTGCCAATGGGGCACCCGGTCGCGGTCCTGGCCCATGATTACTGGATGCGCCGGTTCGGCGGCGACCCCGCCGTCGTCGGCCGAACGATCAGCCTGAGCGGCACGCCGTTCACGATTGTCGGCGTCGCTCCCGCGGAGTTCTTCGGGATCGATGTCGGCTCCGCTCCGCAATTGTTCGCGCCCGTGATGATGCAGCCCGCCGTCATGCCGACCACGGTCAACCTGCTGGATCGCCCGGATGTGTACTCGACGTGGCTGCGAATCGCCGGCCGGCTGAGACCTGGCGTGTCGCGCGCCCAGGCCGCGGCGCGTTTCGAGGCGCTGGCTACGGTTCCGGAGACCGACTGGCGGCCGGTCAACAAGTTCACCTTGCGGCCGGACGACGTCGGGCTGGCGCTCGAGTCGGCCGCGACGGGCCTGTCGGACCTGCGCCGGCAGTTCTCACGCCCACTCTTCGTGCTGCTGGGAGTGGCAGGCCTCGTGCTGCTGATCGCGTGCGCGAACGTGGCCAACCTGCTGCTGGCGCGTTCCACCGCACGGCGCCAGGAGTTCGCCGTCAGGCTCGCGCTCGGCGCCAGCCGGAGCCGGCTGATGCGCCAGGTGCTCGTCGAAGGACTCGTGCTGGCCGGGCTCGCCGGCGCGGCCGGCGTCGCCCTGGCGTTCTGGGCCACCCGGGCGCTGGTCGCCGCTGCCTCGTCCGGCGGCGGCGCCGTCGTGCTCGATCTCTCCCCGGATGTGCGGGTGCTGGCGTTCACGGGCGCCGTCTCGCTCCTCGCCGGATTGGCCTTCGGCAGCGTACCGGCGTTTCGTGCATCCCGCACCGATGTGTCGGGCGGCGCACGTGCGGATCTCGCCCACAACCGCCTGCCGGCAGGGCGCCGCGGCCCTGGAAGCCTGCTGGTTGTCTGCCAGGTCGCGGTCTCACTCGTGCTGCTCGTTGGCGCCGGCGTGTTCGCCCGGAGCCTGCGGAACCTCATACCAACCGACACCGACGCCAGCAGTACGCGCGTGCTCATCGTCCGTGTCGAACCCCGCGGCAGCGGCGACCGGCACCAGCCTGGCACGGCCGAGCGGTTCGACCGCATGTACAGGCAGCTGCTCCAGGATGTCGAACGGATTCCCGGCGTGGAATCGGCAACCCTCGCACGGACGTCGCCCCTCGCGCCGGACTCGTTCAGCTTTCCGATTGCCCTGCCGGGCGTCGAGGGCGGACGTCTGGTGCCGGCGCTGATCGTCTATCCGCGGTACTTCTCGACGATGGGGATTCGCCTCGTGCGGGGTCGCGACTTCACGGCCGAGGACATGCGACAGCCGGGCGCGGTGCCCACGGTCCTCGTGAACGAAGCCTTCGTGCGGGAGTTCCTGCGGGGGCGCGACCCGCTCGTCCCCGGCCACGGCGTGATGCAGGCCCGAGCCGAGCGCGCCGACGGGAAGATTCCGAGGTTCCGGTTCGGACCGGGCCCGGCGCTGAACATCGTCGGCGTCGTGCACGACTCGCGATTCCCGGCGCTTCGCGAGGCTGCGCCGCCGACCGTCTTTCAGACCTTCCTCCAGGCGAACACCGGATTCGCCCACATGGTGCTTCTCGTGCGGACGGCCGGCGCGACAGGGGAGGTTGCCCGCAGGGTGCGCGAGCTCGTGCAGGCGGTGGATCCGATTGTGCCGATGTTCGACGTGCACTCGCTCGCCGACGAGGTGAATCTGGCGCTCGTGCGCGAGCGGCTCGTCGCCGCGCTATCCGGCGTGTTCGCCGGTGTTGCGCTGGTGCTCGTCTGTGTCGGCCTTTACGGAGTGCTTGCGTTCAGCGTCGCCTGCCGGACACGGGAGATCGGCCTGCGCCTGGCGCTCGGCGCGACGCCTTCGGATGTCCGCTGGATGGTCGCCCGCCATGCGCTCGGCATTGTCGTGACCGGCCTGGCGCTGGGCATCCCGGCGGCATTGGTCAGCGGGCGGCTGCTGACGCGGCAGCTCGCTGACCTCGTGTATCAGCTCACGCCAGGCGATCCGTTGACCACGGCCGGTGCCGCCCTCGTCCTGCTGAGCATCGCCGCCGCTGCCGGCCTGTTGCCCGCGCTGCGGGCCGCGCACACCGACCCCGTCGTCGCGCTCCGGGTCGAGTGAGGCGAGCCCGGCTAGCGTCCTTCGCGGTGGAGAAATGATCGCGTCAGTCGCTGAATTGTAGCCAATGGCCGGTGGCGGGTCTGACCACATGCAAAGTATTGCGGCTTCGTGTCGCGGGACGGTCTGCGTCTCGGTCACGACGACACCGCGGGCACGCCGCGCCGGCCCTCGTAGAGACACCGCGCTGCCCATCCGATCATGTCGCCGCTCATCGCGCCCAGTGCCATCCGATCCCGATCTCCCTCGTGCGGCTGACCACCGTGTCACGGTTCAACTTGACCACCTCGCCCGGGCCTCGCCCCCTGAGGCTGGGCAGCTCACTCGCCGCGCAGCGCCGTCGCCGGATCGATCCGCAAGGCGCGCCACGCCGGGGCGGCCACGGCGAGCAGCGCCGTGAGCAGCAGCACGAGCGGCACGGCAGCGAGCGTCACCGGGTCCAGCGGCCGGACGCCGAAGAGCAGACCATCCAGCAGCTGCCCGATCAGCGCACACGACGCGAGGCCGATCGCGGCGCCCGCGGCGATCACGCGTAGCGCATCGGAGACGAGCGGCCGCAGCACCTCACGGGTTCCGGCGCCGAGCGCCTTGCGCACGCCGAACTCGCGCACCCGCTGCTGGACGGAGTACGCGAGAATCCCGAACAGCCCCACCATCGCGAGGAGGAGGGCCAGCCCCGCGAAGGCCATCACGAGGATGGCGCGGAACCGGTGACGGGCAGTCGCTTCCCACGCGATGTCCTCGAGCGTCATCACGCTCCGGACGCTCACGAGCTGCTCCCGATCGACGCGGCCAATCGCGGCGCGCACGGGCGCCGCCAGCGCACCGGCGAGCCCCGTCGTCGGTCGAACGACCATGAAGATGTCGTCCACCGGATCCTGCGCCAGGGGCACGTAGATCTGCAGGAGCTCTTCGGTTTCGTCCGGTCGGCCTTTTACCTGCCGGGCCACGCCGACGACCTCGCGAACGACCGGCTGCGCCCGCGGTGCGCCGCTGGGGCGGACGCTCAACCTCGCGCCGATCGGAGATCGCCCCGAAAGATGGTGGCGGACGAACGCCTCGTTGACGATGCAGACCGCTGGGCTGGCACTCGTGTCGCGATCGTCGAAACCGCGCCCGGTCACAAGCGCCAGATCGAGCGTCTCGAAGTACGCGGGGCTCACGATCTGATAGTCGGCGGCTGGACGCTGGCTCTCGACCGGCGCGGCTTCGCCCACCACCTCGAAGAAGTAGCGCCCGAAGTACGACGGCCCCAGCGGCAGCGTGCTCGCCCACGCGACGCTCCGCACGCCGGGAAGGGCCATGACTTCGTGTTCGACTGTCTCATAGAACTGGAGCATCGCCTGGTCGTTCGGATACTGAGAACCGAGCGGGTCGACAAGCATGGTGAGCACGCTCTCGGCCTCGTAGCCGCGATCCACCTGCTCGACGACGAGCAGCGTTCGAAGCAACAACCCGGCACCGAAGAGCAGGAGCACGGCCGTCGCGACCTCGCCGGCCACGAGGATCGCGCGCAGCCGTCCCCCGCGGCTCGTCGCGGTCCGGCTGCCGGCGCCGAGCGCCGGCGCGGGCTCGATCCGCGTCGCATGCCAGGCTGGCGCGAGGCCGAACAGGAGGCCCACGACCAGCGCGGCCAGCGCGCAGAACACCACGAGGCGCAGGTCGAAGGTGAGCGTGACGGCTGTCGGCAGCAGGCCCTGAGGGATCATGGCGGGTGCGGCGCGCAGAATCACTGTCCCGACGGCGAGCCCCAGCGCGCCGCCGATGCCCGCGAGCAGAAGGCTTTCGGTCAGCAGCTGGCGGATGATTCGGCGCCGATCTGCGCCGAGCGCCGACCGGATTGCCAGCTCGCGCGTCCGCGTGGTCGCGCGCGCGAGGAGCAGATTCGCGACGTTGGCGCAGCAGATGAGGAGCACGACCGCAACCACGCCGAGGAACAGCATCGACGTCTGACGAAGCTCGGCGCCGAAGACAGCCTCGTGCATCGGCGCGAGCGTGATGCCGCGTCCCGTGTTCGTCGTGGGGAACTCCCGCGCGAGCGCGTCGGCGATCGCCGACATGTCCGCGCCCGCTGCGTCGATCGTGACACCAGGCTTCAGGCGGCCGATCGCCTGGAGGAAGTAGGCTCCTCGCGCCGCGGGCGGCGCGCCGTGGGTGGACAACATGGCCCAGATGCTCGTGCGCGCCAGGAGCTGCGCCGCGTCTGGGACGACCCCGACCACGGTGTATGGCGAGCCATCGAGGCGGATGTCGCGGCCTATGACACCCGGGTCGGCGCCGAACCGCGCGCGCCAGAAGCCTTCGCTCAGGACCACCACGTCGGCACGTCGGCGATCGTCATCGGGCACAAAGGTGCGGCCAGCGATGGGCTTCACGCCGAGGGCGTCGAAGAACGCAGCGGTGACCCACTGGCGGGGGACGGTCTCGGCCGTGCCGTCCGCGCCGGCCATGACCATGCCGCCGACATTCGGCACCATTCCGCCCAGGACCTCGAACGTGCGGGTCCGTTCCTGCCAGTCGATGAGATTCAGCGGAGCGACGCCGCTCCGGGGTGTCCGTTCGGTGCGCTCCCAGACCATCACCAGGCGATCGGGGTCGGGGAGCGGGAGTGCGCGCAGCAGGGTCGCATCGACGAGGGCAAAGATGGCTGTGTTGACGCCGATGCCGAGGGCGAGCGTCACGATTCCCGCGGCAGCGAAGGCGGGCTGCCTGAGAAGCATGCGTGCCGCGTATCGCACGTCCTGCGAGACGTTCCCGAGCCGCCCTGGTGCCGGGGCTCCGGGCTCTCTCGGCAAGGGCAGGTTGGCCTGACGCAACGTGCGCATGGACCGATTCAGCGTCTCCGGGTCGAGCAGCTCCTCGGCGGCGGCGCGCCGGGCCTCCTCGTCGCTGGCGCCGTCGGCCCGCAGATCCTCGTACCGCTGATCGAGGTGCTGCGACAGCTCTTCGACGATCTCCGCCTCACGTGCCGGGCTCAGTCGCAGGCCGGCCAGGCGCTGGCGCAGGGCTCCGGACCAGTCAGACATGATCGACTCCCGTGACGAGACCCATCGCGCGGACGAAGCTCTTCCAGGTTTCGCGCTGACGCGCGAGGACGCGCCGCCCTTCGGCCGTCAGGCCGTAGAACCGGCGCCGGCGCTCGCCGGCCTTCTCGATCCAGCGGCCCTGCAGCCAGCCGCGTTCCTCCAGTCGATAGAGCAGGGGATAGAGCGAGGCGACGTGGAACGTCAGCTGCCCGGCCGAGCGGGCCTCGATGAGCTTGCTGATCTCGTACCCGTGCCGGGCCCGCTCTTCCACGATCGAGAGGATGATCAGCTCCGCCGAGCCTTTCTTCAGCTCCCGGTCCAGCATTCTGGTATCTGTCATAGCCACATATGGTATAGGCGAACTCTGGCTGTGGCAATCGGGATCAGGGATCAAGTGGGGATTTCGGGATTACCTTGGGACTTCACTTGGGTCGCGCATGCACCAATGCGATTTCGTCTTCCACCCGGCGCCACGGAATCCGCGACAAACCGCGTCCATCGGCGTCCCGTGAGAAGACGGTTGCATCCGCCAGGCCTCGTCGCTACGTTCAACGGAGACCCGCGGTTACCCGCGTTCGGCGCATTCCGGTGAGAGACACCCGCGCGGACCTCGACCGATCGTGGACAGAGCCCCGCGCATCCGGCGATTCTGGCGCTCAGCCGCCCCCTGTCGCGAGCGGGTGATTGCGGGGGACCCACCCGCCGGCGATGCAGACGCCACCACCCATCGCCACGAACGGATCCGGCGACGCGCACCCTGTCGCGCCCGCTGGGGGCGGGGATGGCGTCGAAGTCGGCGGAACACTGGCTCCTGCGGCGAGGGGCGAGTCGGGCGGCACCCACCCGCCATTGACGCAGACCCAGTTCGCCATCGGTTTCACAGTGGTGCACGACACGGTCGAGGGCGGCGGCGTGGGCGCCGGGACCGGAGTGGGGCTCGCCGCGAGCGGCGAGTCGGGCGGAACCCATCCGCCGTTGACGCAGATCCAGTTCGCCATCGGTTGTATGGTGGTGCACGACGTCGTCGAAGGCGGTGGCGACGACGGTGGCGGCGCGGGGGGTGGCGGAGCGGACGACGGCGGGGGCGCCGGGGTTCCGTCTCCCGTGTCGAACGCGAAGATGGATGACGCGCGGACCAGCGACGGATTCAGATCCGAGGCGAACGTCCGGGCGACCACGCGCCAGTAGTATCGGGTGAAAGGCTGCAGCGCGCCAGGCTGGAACGAATAGGAGGCCGGCGGGTCCTCGGTCAGGACGGCGTTGACGCGGCCGGCGAACGCGAGGCTCGCCGGATCGGTGCCGAGATAGACGTCGAAAGCCACCGCCCAGGGGGTCCTGTTCCACGTCAGCTGCACGGACGTCGGGACTCCGCCAGCCGTGTTGGCGGGAGATCCCAGGACGGGCGTCGACGGGGGCTGCGGCTGAAACGGCCCGAAGTTGACCGTGTCGTTCCACATGATCTCGAAACGGTCGGCGAGCGCCCGATGCAGCGCGGGCCGGCCGCCTGCGGCCGCGAAGAACACGTGATCGCGCTGCCAGTTTCTCGTGAAGTTCGCCGACCCGTGCATCGCCACGGCGGACGTCACCAGCACCTTCATGTGAGTCAGCCCGGTGTGCACCCGCCTGCGGACCGGCACGCCCGCGGCCCACAGCCGATCGGTCATGGCCCCGACCAGCCAGTACTCGGGAAACGACCCGTTCCGGTACTGCGTCGGCTCGATGATGACGCGCACCGGCACGCCCGCCTGGAAGCGCTGGATCAACGCGTCCGTCAGCAGTGACGACGTCGTGCGGTAGCTGACCAGATCGATCCGCTGCGTCTCTCCCAGGATGACGGACCTCATTCTCTCGAGCAGCGCCGACCCCTGGGACCAGACGAGCTCGGGGAGCTCGGTCGCGTGCTCCGGCTCGAGCCGCGCGCGCGAGATCGTCATGGGCACGCTCCAGGTGGCGCCGGTCTCCAGCCGGTAGGCGGCCGGCCAGTCGAGGAAATGCGTGGTGTCGACCCACATGCGATCGAACATCGTGCGGAAGGCATTGACGATGGACGGCTCGCCGCTGAACATGACCGTCTCGTCCTTGAAGTTCGTAGCGGACGCGGGCCTCAGCTCGAACGTCGTCCAGTTGGCGGAGCCGAACTCCACGAGATGCTGGCCGACGAAGATGCCGCACTTCCAGTGCATCGCCTCCGGGAACGACCTGGGGTGATATCTGAGCCTGATCGGGACGCCGTTGCCGGCCAGGTACTCGAATTCGCGCCGCGTGGCAGGATCGGACTCGAAGATGGCCGCGCGGTCGCCGAGCACGCGTACCGGGATGCCGGCGCGATGCGCATCGACGAGGGCCAGGCTGATCTCGTGCTCGGTCAGCAACCAGAGCGCGATGTCGAGTCGCACCCGCTCCTGCCGGATGGTGTCGACGATCCGTCGCGAAACGTTGTCGACGGCCGGGAAGAGCAGCTCCTCCTGCGCCTGCGCGGGAGCGCCGGTTGCGATCACGACCACCGTGCTCATCCATACACACGTCGCCATCACGCGACGTCTCGAGGCAAAGCCGGGCCGGGAGCAGACCTTCGAATCAATTTCCAGAGTACGGCAGGCTTTTTCCATTGTATCGACCACACCTGAACGTGAAGATCTCGCCGCTCGCGGTTCTGCGGACGGACCGCCATGCGCGATGGCTCGAGAGCAAAGATGGGTCCGGATCTACCCCGGCAGGCGGGAGCTCTTCGGTATACAGTCCCACCGGCAGCAGCGAATACCGGCGCGACTGATCAAGCCCGGCGGGCGAAGGGTGGGAGCCCCCCGGAAAGGGTGGGAGCCCCCCGGATCAGTGGAAGGCGCTGTCGCGGTACGGCGTGGGCTCGCGATCGACGATCAGGTCCGGGAACTGGCGCCGGAACTGCGAGGCGGTGTGGCAGTCGGCGCACACGGGCAGGTGGGTCTCGAGCGCCGCGATCAACTGATCGGGCGTGAAGTCCTGCCAGCTCGACGTCTGGTGCGCTTTCGTGTCGAGGAGGCCCGGCCGCGGCTCCCCGTGAATGGGAGCGATGGGCCGCTGGCAGATCGCGCAGGACCGACCCGCGTACCACTCGCGGAGCCGGCGCAGCGTGTCGGACGACAGCGGCCTGACGGAGCCAGCCTTGACCCGGTCAGGCGCCTGGTTCGTCTCGGAGCCCCGCGATGCTCTCGCGAAGACGAACAGCGCCACGCACAGGGCCACCGCCATGACGATCGACGCGACGAGGAGCAGCGTCACCATCGGAGACCTCCGTACTCATGAGCATGCCGCCGCATCCGCCGTGGGTAATCCGAACCGGATCATACTCCCGCGCCAGCCTGGTTGCAGGCCGGAACCGCATGAACCTTCCCGACGGTTCAGCAAGGCGCAGTAGATCGCCGGTCTGAAGGGCCAGCCTGCATCCCGCTACTTCAGCAGCACGCGCTTCACATATTCGGCGCTGTCGGCCACGCTCCGGAAGGGATCGTGCGTGAAGTTGCCCCCCTGCTCCACGAAGAAGTGCTTCAGGCCCGCCAGCAAGGCATGAGGCCAGATGGCGGTGAAGTCGATCGTGCCGTTCCCGACCTCCGTGTAGTCGCGGCTCGTGCGGTGCATGTCCTTGACGTGCCACATGACGAACCGGCCTGGCTGCCGCTCGAACCACTCGCGCGCCGTGAGCTTCGAGCCATGCGCGATCCAGTACAGGTCCATCTGCAGCTTCACGAGCGAAGGGTCCGTCTCCCTGATGATGATGTCGTATCCGATCTGCCCGTTCTGCTCGACGAACTCGAAGTCGTGATTGTGGTAGGCCAGCTGCAGGCCCGCTCTCCTGATCGGCGCTCCGGCGAGGTTCAGCCGCTCGGCGGCAACCTTGAACTTGTCGATCGTCCGGAAGTCCGCGTCGAGCAGGGGCCAGGTGATGTACTGCTGCCCGAGCGCATGGGCGCCTTCGATGCACCGGTCGACGTAGCGCTTCAGGTCGTCTTCGCTCCCCCCCGCAAACCGATTCAGATCGTAGTGTCCGCTGGGACTGGTGAGCTTGTAATCCCGCAGCCGCTGCGCGAACACCTTCGCGGGCAGCCCGTAGTACCCGATCCCCTGAGAGTCGAACCCGTAAGTCTCGACCTCTTCGTAGCCCATCGCCGCGATGCGTCTCAGCGTGTCGTCCATGTCGCGGGCCATCGCGGCGCGCATCGTGTAGAGCTGCAGTCCGAGCTTGTAGCGGGAACGCGTCTGGTTCCCCGACCAGACCATCGGCGCCGATGCGAGCACGCCGGCGTGCTGGATGAAGGTGCGGCGGCTGATCATGGTGCCGCAAGTCTACCCGGCGAAGATGCGCGGATCCAGAAGAAGTGCGGGCCGTGGCGCCTCAGCTTCCGCCGGCCTGGCAGGCGCTCACTTTCGGCCCGAACCGCTGAACTCCCTTGCTGTGAATGAACCAGGTTCGTGGCCCGTACGGCAGCCGGGCCAGGTTGCCGCAGAAGGCCGCCGCCTGCCGTCGAGTCAGATAGACCTCCACGTTCGAGCCGTAGAAGGCCGACACCAGGCCCTCGCGTTCGCGGATGTAATCGCCTGTGCGTGGAATGGCATGCGGGCCGGCGAAGTCGCCGACCACCGGCACGATCAGGTTCCTGGTGTGCAGACCCTTGACGAACGCGAACGCCTCTTCGCTCGCCAGGTAGGACTGGCTGCGCCCGCCGAGGGCCGTGGCGGTCATGAGCGCGCGGTACGACGGCCCGGGCGGGTCCTGGGGGCGCGTGCGGCCATAGTGGATGTCGGGACCATCCGAATAGAACGCATGCAGCGCGCTCTCAATCCAGGCCACGTCCGCGGGCGCGAGCGCATACCCGTGGGCGTGGACCAGCCGTTCGCGCACCAGTCTGGCGGTCGCCTCGTAGCGCGCGCGAGATGGTCTCTGTGCCGCGAGCGTCCCGAAGAGGTCCTGAACCGAGGCCGTCGGGCCGATGCCGGGGGGCCGTTCGCGCGAGAACAGGCGGAACACGAACTCGACCCGGTCGGCCGAGGCTTCGAAGAGCACCTTGTACAGGAGGTGCAGGTTCCGGTTCTCCTGGCGGATGTCGATCACGAACGCCATGTCCGGCCTGATGGCGGCGATATAGCTGAAGTTCTGTTCGGGACCCACGCCCAGGTAGACCCCGCCCCGCGGCCGCAGTCCCTGCACCGTCGTGGCGAACAGCAGCTCGTTCGAAACGAGGTTGTCGGAGTGGGTGAACGGACCGGGCGGCCCGGAAAGCCTGGTCACGAGGTCCCAGAACTCCTGGTCGCTCAGCAGCGCGGGGAGCCGCGAGTGCCGGAACCCGTGCTGGCAGGCCCCGAGCACGACGAGGGTGGCGACCACCAGCCCGAACGCCGCGACGCGACGAGGGGGGCGGGGGTCCAGGGCATCCACGAGGAACACGCTGCAAACGATGCCACGATGATCCCGAAAACCAAAAACGATCCGACGTACTTTTGTACCATCGTGAGCATCGTGCAGGCCGCCGGTTCGCCTGCGCGACAAAGTACTGCGTTCCACAATTACGATGACGTATTCGGGTACCGCGGCGCCCGGATCGCAAGGCGCGAGGAGGGAGAATGCCGGGAGCATGTGACCGACGAGCAAGGCGGGATGCCCCGGCGGCCGAGACGTCGTCGTCATTATGGAACGCAGTACTAAGTGAATGCCGGAGACAGGATTGCGCGGAAGGAGACGCATCATGTACACCCGCCCTGCGGCGGCAGCGCTGACGCTGGCCGCCGGAATCGGAGTGGGCCTGCTCGCACAGGAGACACAGCGCTTTCCGGGTCCGACCACCGGAATCGTACGGGTGGCCGGCAGCGTCGACGTCGGGAACACGCCGACGGTTCTCGCCCGACAGTCCGGCGAGTGGAAGATCGGCCTCGCCGGCCCCCCAGACGTCCGCGTGACGAACGTGCCGACCGTGTCAATCGCGACACCGGATTTCCTCCGCGCGGGCTCCCGCTGGCGGCTCACGTGGGCTGGCGGGAACTCCGAGGTCGTCGAGATCGTCCGGACGTCGCCGGGCGGCTGGGTGCAGGTGGGCGCCGGAGGCCGCGTGCGGTGGATCAACCTGGCGACGGTTCAATCGGCAGACGGTGCTCCGTAGACGCACGCATTGACCACAAATGGATCCTGTCCTGCGGCGCCTGCCCTGGGGGCGAATCCTCGGCGTTCTGGCGGCGGCAGCGGGCGTCGCCTGGGTGGTGGGATATCTCGCCGGACTGATCGTGCGCTTCTTCTGGAGTATGCCCTAATCGGCGCGTCCGCGTGCTCCTGGCGAGCTCTGCGGCTAACCCCGACGGCACCGATTGTGCTGTAAACAGCTGCGAAGTCGTCGCGCTGGAGGTCGCGCGGTATGCCGTCGCCCTTCTGGGAGTCGCTCGATCCGAGTTCGCGCGACGATGCCCGCCAGGAACTCGAAGCCATGCTGGACGAACTCCGTCAGCAGCTCATCGAGGCGCAGCGGGAGCGGGTGGCGCTCGCCTGGTACGAAACCGAGCTCCAACGGGCCATTGTCAACTTGCGCTACACCCTCGAGTCGGCCGACAGAACTCAGCGCCGCTGAGCCGCATGGAGCCGTCGGCTGCCCCGCCGCGCCTCGATCCGCCTGGCGCATCCCGTGACGCTCCCTCCGCTCAGAGCCACATCTACCGGACGTCAGGCTCGAAGTGTGGCGTGGCCTGCTCCGCTGTCGCAGGCCAATCACACTGGTGAACTACCGGAGGCCGCCAGATCATCCATACGTTCCACCAGGTGCGGGCCCGAGCAGCGCGTCCCGTGGACGCTGCCGGCGGTTTCTTGAACTATCATGCGCGCGGAGCGTGCAGCATGAAATCCATCCCCCTCGTGACCGCCGGCATCCTGGCTCTGTCTGCCACGGCCGGCGCGCAGCAGGCGCACGTCAACTTGGACTGGAATCCGCACAAGAACACGCAGAACCTCGCGCCGTACGGCGCCAGCCTGATTTCGCCGGAGGTGACGGACGACCGGATGGTCACGTTCCGGTTGAGGGCGCCGGAGGCGAACGCGGTAGCGCTGACGGGCGGTCCGATCCTGCTGGCAATCGGCAAGGGCAACAAGCCGATTCCGTTCGAGAAGGGGGCCGACGGCGTGTGGACGCTGACGGTCGGCCCGCTCGAGCCGAACATGTACATCTACCGGCTGCTGGTGGATGGCGTAGCGGTGGTGGATCCCAACAACACCCTCACCGGCGTCGCGGATCAGCCCGGCTACAGCACGGTGGTGATCCACGGAGACGGTCCGGGCTACTACGATGCGAAGCCGGTCCCCCACGGCAACGTCACTCGCCACGTGTATCACTCCGATGTGCTCGGCGGCGAGCGGGAGATGTACGTCTACACGCCCCCCGGATACGATCCGGGCCGTCGCTATCCCGTGCTGTACCTGCTCGGCGGCAGCGGCGAGCTGGCGTCCAACTGGAACATCGAAGGGCGCGCGGGCTTCATCGCCGACAACCTGATTGCCGAAGGCCGGGCGCTGCCGATGATCATCGCCATGCCGAACAACCAGGTTCTGCACCGGCGCGATCCCCGGCATACCGAGCTGACGTTCGGGCTCTTCGAGAAGGAGCTGCGCCAGCACATCGTCCCGATCGTCGACAGGTCGTACAGCACCCAGGCGAACCCGCGCGGCCGCGCGATCGCCGGCCTCTCGATGGGAGGGCGGCATGCGCAGATCGTCGGTTTCCGGTCGCTGGACCTGTTCGCGTCGTTCGGCATCCTGAGCGCAGGCGACCCCGAGTCCGAGAAGAGCACGCCGGAGTTCCTGAAGGACCCTGACATCAGCAAGAAGGTCGATTACCTGTTCGTGGGCCTCGGCACCCACGAGAACGAGCCGACGAACCGGAGCGTCGTCTTTCACCAGATCCTCGAGAAGTACGGGATCGACCACGACTACTACATCGGCGGCAATGGCGGCCACGACTGGGGCACGTGGCGCGCGCACCTCGTGTATATGCTGCCGAAGCTCTGGGGCCACGGAAAAACACGGCCCACGGGGTAATCGGCCACGGAAAAACACGGCCACGGGGTAATCCGGCCACGGAAAAACACGGACTGACACGGATCGGTGAGGCGGCTGCTGGCCGGGCGTCACCGTCTCGGGAACAGGTCAGGGTTGTCGGTGAAGAGCGCGTCGACGCCGTACTCGTAGAGAAATTTCGACATCTCGTCCTGCGCGCGGCCGCGGTCGGCTGGCGTGGCAGCGCGGAAGGTGTACGGCGTGACGGTGAGACCGGCGTCGTGCGCCCATTTCACGATGTCGGGGTTGGCCTCGAGGATCGCCTTGTGGGGACCGAGGCCGGTCGCGAACCGCCTTATGGCCCGCAGCTTGCCGGGTGAATCGAGGTGAGACGCGTAGGCCTGGCTCACCAGCAGCACACGGGGCAGATCGGGCAGCCGGCTCGCGAGCGCCTTGATGGTCTCCGGATCGAACGTCTGGACGATGACGCTGGTGTTCGAGCCGCGCAGGAGCCCGTTGCGCTCGAGCGCGTCCGCGAGCGCCGCCTCGGGGCTCAGCCCGCGGTCCCGATAGAATCCCGGATCCTTCAGCTCCGGATACAGGCCCGCCTTCCCGCGGACCAGATCGATGGCCTCCTGGAAGGTCGGCACGCGCGCGCCGGTGAACGTCGCGTCGAACCAGGCCCCCGCATCGAGCCGCTTGATCTCGGCCAGGGTGAAGTCGTTCACCAGCCAGCGCCTCACCGTCGTCGAGCCGGTGCGGGTGTCTGTGAACCGGTCGGGAAAGACCTCCTCGACGTTGGTCGTCCGCTCGAGCGTCAGGTCGTGAATGCAGACGAGCACGCCGTCGCGCGTCAGCGCGAGGTCCTGCTCGACATAATCCGCGCCCTGCTCGAGCGCGAGGCGATAGGCCTCGAGAGTGTGCTCGGGCGCATAAGCCGAAGCGCCTCGATGGGCCACGACCTGCTTCGGCCCGGCCGCGTTCGCGCCCATCAGCATCAGCCCCGCAGCCACCCACGCCGACAGCGACGCTCGCGGCATCATGGCTCGTTCATGGCACTCGACCGCCGATGGCTGAACCCGGAACCAGGAACCGAACCTGGAACCCGGAACCTCACTTGAGCGGCCGCACCCCTCCCCCGCCCTCCTCCGGGACCAGATGGACGCCCGCGCGCTCGCGTTCGAGCGCCTCGCTGCGGAGCGCTTCCCGCTGGAGCTGCTCCTGGACGCGGAACGGGGGATCACCGCCCGCCTCCCGGCGGACGTAGGTGCCGTCGGGGTTCAACAGCCGGGCCTTCACGTTGTCGCGGAACATCGCACGCAGGTCCCTCAGCACGCGTGCCCGCTCTCCGGCCGGAACGGGAAACATCAGCTCCACACGCTTGTCGAGATTGCGGCTCATCCAGTCGGCGCTCGAGAGATAGACCTCCTCGTCCCCGGCGTTGTGGAAGTAGAAGATCCGGGAATGCTCGAGAAACCGATCGACGATGGAGACGACCTCGATGTTCTGGCTGACGCCGGGGACTCCCGGCCTGAGCCCGCAGATGCCCCGCACATTGAGGGCGATGCGCACGCCGGCGATTGACGCCGCGTACAGCGCCTCGATGATCTCGCCGTCGAGCAGGGAATTCATCTTCGCGAGGATCTCGGCGGGCTGGCCGGCGGACGCCCTGCGCCGTTCGCGATCGATCAGCTTCAGCAGCCGCTGCCGCAGGGCCGTCGGCGCCATGACGAGCTTCTTCAGCCTGGGGGGATCCGAATACCCCGTGAGCGCGTTGAAGAACGCGCTCGCATCGCCCGTCACCGCGTCGGCGGCGGTCATCAGGCTGAAGTCCGTGTAGACGCGCGCGGTCCGCTCGTTGTAGTTCCCCGTGCCGAGATGCACGTATCGGCGGAGCCCGCGGGGCGTGCGCCGGACGATCAACGCGACCTTCGCGTGGACCTTGAAGCCGCGGACACCGTAGATGACGTGGGCGCCGGCCTCCTCGAGCGCGCGGGCCCAGCCGATGTTCCGTTCCTCGTCGAACCTGGCGGTGAGCTCCACGATGACCGTCACCTGCTTGTTCTGGTCGGCCGCGCGCCTCAGGCTGGCGATGAGGGGTGACCCGGCGCTCGCGCGGTAGAGCGTCATCCTGATGGCCAGCACGTCGGGATCGTCGGCGGCCTGCGCGAACAGCGACAGCACGGGATCGTACGAGTCGTACGGATGGTGGAGCAGCAGATCCCGCTCGTCGAGCACGGCGAAGAGGTCGCGATGGTGCTCGGCGGCCAGCACCGAAGCCGGCTGCACCGGCGGGTCGCGCAACTCCGCCCGGCCGGGAACATCGAGCAGTATCGCGAGCGCCCGAAGGTCCAGCGGTCCCGGAACCGCGTAGACGTCGTCCGCGTCGATCTCGAGCCGATCCCGCAGGAGCTGGACCAGCACCGGCGAGGCCGCATCCTCCACTTCCAGCCTCACCACGTCGCTGCGCCGCCGCCGCCTCACCTCGCGCTCGACCAGCTCCAGGTGCGTGCGGCCGCCCTCGTCGTCGAACTCGAGCTCCGCGTCGCGCGTGAGGCGGATGATCCCGCACTCGCGGACGGCCTGACCAGGGAAGAGGTGCCGGAGGTGCGCCCGGATGACGCTTTCCAGCGGCACGAACGTCACCCCGTCGGGGTCGTCGAGGTGCACGAGGCGCGGGAGCCTCGAGGGCACCTGCACGACCGCGATGCGCGGGCCGGGCTCGTCGGGAGTCTCGGCCAGCAGCACGACGAGGTTGAGGCTCAGCGAGGAGAGCAGCGGGAAGGCGCGCGAGGGATCGACCGCGAGGGGCGTGAGCACTGGAAGGACTTCCTCGCGGAAGAAGCCCCCGAGCGCCTGCTGTCTCCGGGCGGGCAGCCGCTCGAACGCGACGACGCGGAGGCCGTGAGCCGCGAGGACCGGCAGGATGTCGTCCAGCACCGTCGCGTAGAGCGCGCTGACGAACAGCCCTACCCGATCCGCGATCTGCTTCAGCTGCTGG
>DASPFV010000036.1:0-62672 GCA_035620975.1 Vicinamibacterales bacterium | reverse complement strand
CAGGGCAGAAATCAACCCTGAGTACGTCATTGCAAGACCTGACCCCGGCTCACGTCATTGCAAGACCTGACCCCGGACCGGCCCCTGCTCAACGGGCGCCGACCGGCCGGCCGCGCGGGGGGGTGCGGCTGCCCGGGCGGGACGTGGCGGCGGTAGTGCTCGAAAAAGCGGTTGCAGGCGCGGTGGAAGCGCTCGTTCAGCGCGCGTCCGGCCTCGCCGGGCACCGGGCCGAGGCGCGCCCACGCCGCCTGCGCCTGCCGCACTTCGTCGGCCATCGCCCGCCACTTCGCTTCCTCGCCCGCCCGCCCCCCGATCGTGTTGGCCGCCAGCGCCTCGCGCAGCATCTCGGCCAGCGCCTTCGACGAGTTCGCCGGCGCGGCGCCCGCTTCGCCGACGAATCCCTCGACGCGCGTGCACAGCTTCTCCATCTTCTGCCGGCTCGCGTCCATGTCCAGCTCGGTCCCGCGGAACGCCTCCGGGGACGCGGCGAGGACGGCGGCGAGCGCGGTCACGAAGCGCGCGCTGAGAGGGTCGGCGCCCTGGCGAACGACCGGGGTGGTCTGGTTCCATCGGCTCCGGAGCGAGCGCACGCGCTCGAGCAGATCGGGTCGCGGACCCGGGGTCTCCCGGGCCGGAGGCTCGGGGGCCACCTCTGCGCCCTCCGGCGGCGGCTCGGCGCCCGCGCCCGGCGGGGATGCCATCGCCTCCATTTCGGCGACGAGCCCCTCGCGGTCGGCCTGGCGCACCTCGAGCTCGATTTCGTCGCGGCGCTTGTAGCGCTCGAAGAACGTGTCGCACGCAGCCCGGAAGCGCTGCCAGATGGCTTCGGATTTGTTCCGCCGGACCGGACCGATCGTCTTCCAGTCGGCCTGCATCCGCCGGATCTCGGCGGCGGCGCGCTCCCACTCGCGCGAGGCGGCAAGCTCCTCGGCGCGCGCGCACAGCGCCTCTTTGCGGGCCAGGTTTCCGCTCCAGACTTCCTTCCGCTGGGCGAGATCCGCGTTCCGGCGCGTGAAGAAGCGATCGCAGGCCTCGCGGAAACGCTTCCACGTGGCTTTCGTGTCCTGGCGCGGCACCGCGCCGATCTGCTGCCATTCGGCCTGCAGCTTCTTGAGCTCCTCGGCAGTCTTGATCCAATCGGTGGAGTCGGCCAGGGCTTCGGCCCGCTCGATCAGCGCGAGCTTGCGCTGCAGGTTGGCGGCCCGTTCCTCGGACCGGTGCGCGAAGAACTCGCGCAGCTTCGCCTGGATCGGATCGGCGGCTTGACGGTAGCGGTGCCACAATGCCTGTGCCTGCGCACGCGGCGCCTCGGCCACCTGCTTCCAGCGTTCCTGAATCTCGTGCAGCTGCCGAGCCACCTTCTCCAGGTCCTCTGGAGCGGGCTGGGCGTCCGGAGCTCCCAGATATCTCGCCCGCAGCGCTTCGGTCCTGGCAATCAGCTCCTCCTGGACGGCCGCGTTGGCGAACCGCTTCCACTCGTCCATCTCGCGCAGCTCGTGGAGCTTGGGGGAGATCGCCGCGAGGGCCGCCTCGGCCCGCTCAACGAGCACGTGCCGCTCGCCCGGCTCGACTGGAGGCGGTGCCTCGATGGCGGCGCGGAGCTCCCGGGCCGCCCGGTCGGCCTCGCGCAGCGTCAGATCCTCCGCGCCGGCCCGCTTGTGCGTGCGTTCGACGAGCTGCTCCATCCGCTGCACGTGCTGTCTCAACGAACGTTCGGCCGCCGCACGTCGCTCCTCCTCGCGCTGACGGACCGCCGCACCTGCCGTCGCGTATCGGTCGTCGACAGCCTGGTCGAGTTCGTCCGCCTGCTGGCGTAGGGTTTCCCACTCGCGCGTCGCCGAATGCCAGGCCGACTCGTTGAAGTCGGCTTCGCCTGCCAGGCGCTCGGCGTCGGCGGCGAGCCCGGCCAGCCTGGACTGGAGCTGGCGGAGGCGCTCGCGGTTCTGGTGGCGTTCGCGCGCGCGCCGGCAGGCTTCCTCGAAGCGGACGCGGAACTCCTCGACCTCGCGCGCCTCTTCCCCGGGTTCTGGCAGGCCCTCCCACTCCGCCCTGGCCTTCTCGATCTGGTCGAGGGTGTCCTCGCCGCGGAAGGCTTCGAGCCGTTCGCAAATCGACTCGCGTACCGCACGGATGGCGGCCTGGCGCTCGGCCTCGGCGCGGCGCTCCGCGATCTCCCGCTCGGTCCGTTCGACGGCGGCCATCGCTTGCGCCATCAGCCCTCCGAACCGTTGATTCGTGTCGTCGTCCATTGGCTGTTCGGCTGAGCCGGCCAGCACGCGCCATTCGGATTCGGCATCGCCAATCTGCCGCCGGGCGTCGGCGCTCGACGGCGCGGCCGCCAGCGCTTCGAGCCTGGCCATCACGGACACGACGCGCTGCTGCCACTGCTCGAGGGCGGCGCGTCGCGCCGCCTCGGCTTCGTCGAGCGACTGGATCATCGCGCGCGCGCGCTTCGACACCGACTTGCTCCTCGCCCGCGTGGCGGCGCTGTCGAGGAGCTGGCGCATATCGCCCGGCAGCGTCGCTTCCGCCGCGCGCTCGAGGGCGGCGATTCCCGCCTCCTTGTGCTCGGTCTTCAGCGCGATGCTGGTCAGCTCCCCGACGTCCGCGATTCGCGCCACCGCCTCGACCGCAGTCTGCGGATCCGCGGCCTGGCGCGCGACGCTGGCGAGCGCCTTCACGTCGTGGATGCGGCCGAGCGCCGCCGTGCGGACGTTCTCGTGCGGCGAAGTCCTCGCCACGGACGCGAGCTGCCGCTGTTCCTCGATGCCGCTCAGCGCGAGCGCCGCGTCGCCATCCGTCTGGGCCGCCCTCGTCGCGATCTCGACGAGGCGCTCGAGCAGCTCGTGCTTCAGATCCCCGTCGCGCTCCCGGCCCGCCAGCGCCACGAGCTCCTCGACCGCCGTCACGCGTGCCGCGGCGGTCCGCCGCACGCGCACGTCGTCGTCGCCGCCAGCCAGCTCGGAGATGATCGCGCGGTGCTCCGGGTCATCGGGCAGCTCTCCGACGGCTGCCGCCCTGATTGCCGGATCGGGGTGCTTCCACCTGGGTTGGGGTCTGAGGCGATCGAGAAAGGACATGGGGAGCCTTGCAATTGACGATGGACCCCGAAATCGCCTCGACCGGTCCGGTTCGGCTGGAACACGGAGCGCGGCCGAGGGCGGTTCAGCGATCCATCGGCAATTCGATTCGAGCTAGCCGTTCGATTCCTGAGTGAGCCACTCGGCGATCTGCTCGCGGGTCATCCGATGATCGTCGTTCAGGTGGACGATCATCGCGGCCAGCGGCAACCGCTTTCCACAGCCCTGAGGGCACCGTTTCGTCACCTCGTCCAGACAGCGGAACAGGCGTTCGAGGTGATCCGGGATGATCTTGCCGTGATCGCGCGGAAGGTGGTACACGCCCTCGTAGACTGCGCCGAGCGCGCAGGACCCGCCCTTCTCATCGAAGTAGCTGCCGAAGCACTGAGGTCCGCGCCGTGAACCCACGCGGATGAAGTCGGCCAGCTCCTTCTGCTCCTGCTCGAGTCCTGAGGCCATGGCGAGTCTCCCGCGCGCCGCGCAGCGGCGTGTCCGTAGGGAACGCGTCCGAACGTAAGAGCCATTGTAGCGCAGGCGTCAGCCCGTGGCGCGGCCGCCGGACAACGTCCGCCGCGATCCACGCGATTGGATTCCATGATTCACGGGGCCGTTTCACCGGCGTTTTGCCGCAGGCTGCCGCAGGTCAGGGGTGGCTGGCCGCTGGATGGTGCCGGGCAAGGGAAGGGCAGATCGAAAATGGGAACGTCAGCGCTCTCGGCAAGATAAAGGTTCGGACATCGGCACGATCGCGGGCAGCCAGCCGCCTGCCTGGCGCGCAGCGGCGAGCCTGAAGACGGCTGCGGTGCGGCCATACAACCATCAGACCGGCAGAGCAGGCGAACGCCTGATTCCTCGCTCACCTGCTTCCGCCCCGGGGGCGGCGGACATGTCGCGCGTCGAGACGGCGAGGCCCACGTTCGTCGGCGTCCCTGAACAACGCCGCATCGGCGTTCATCCGCGTCCCGTTGAGAACGCGCCTCCGCGGCCATCGGCGTTCATCCGCGTCCCGTTGAAAACGCGCCTCCGCGGGCATCCGCGGTCCCGTGAAGCCAGGGGTTTCGCGGACATCCGCGTGAGAACATCCGCGACAGGACACGTCCACGCGCATCCGCGCCGCGCCCGGCTTACAATGCGGAGATGTTCGTGCTGTGCCTCCTCGTGTCCGCGATGCTGCAGGCGCCGGCCGATCAGCCGAAGCCGGCGGCGGCGCCGGCGGCGCCGCTGCAGCCGGCGCCCGGCAATCCCGTGGTCGTCGTCTCCACTACGCTCGGCGACATCACGGTCGAGCTGTTCAGGGACAAGGCTCCGGTGTCTGTCGAGAACTTCCTGCAGTATGCGCGGGAGGGGTTCTACGAGGGCACGATCTTCCACCGCATCGAGCGGCACTTCGTCGTGCAGGGCGGCGGTTACACCCCCGATCTCGTGGAGAAGCCCACGCGGCCGCCGATCCAGAACGAGGCGACCAACGGGTTGCGCAACCTGCGAGGGACGGTGGCCATGGCGCGGCGGCAGCCGCTGCGGAGCGCGACGTCGCAGTTCTACTTCAATCTCAGCGACAACGCGACGCTCGATCACCGGGGGTTCTCGCCGCCCGAGTTCGGCTATGCCGTGTTCGGGCGCGTGCTGTCGGGCATGGACGTGGTCGACAAGATCGGCACGTCCGCCACGAAGACGGTCGACGATTTCGAGGGCGTGCCGGTCGAGCCCGTCGTGATTACGCGCGTGACGATCCGCCCCTAGCCCGCACCAGCTTTGTCGCGCCCCCTTCTCGTCATCTTTCTCACCATCTTCGTGAACCTGGTCGGCTTCGGGATCATCATCCCGCTGCTGCCCTTCTACGCGCAGACGTTCGGCGCCTCTCCGTTCGTGATCGGGCTGCTGTTCGCATCGTTCTCGATCAGCCAGCTCGTGGCGTCCCCCCTGCTCGGCGAGCTCTCGGATCGCTTCGGCCGGCGGCCCGTGCTGATCTTCAGCCTGATCGGCACGGTCGTCAGCTTTGCCATGCTGGCGATCGCGCAGAGCCTGGTGATGCTCTTCGCGGCGCGGATCGTCGACGGGCTCTCGGGAGGCAACATCACGACGGCGAGGGCATACATCGCGGACGTGACCGACGAGGCGGATCGTGCCCGCGCATTCGGTCTGCTCGGCGCGGCTTTTGGTCTGGGGTTCATCGTCGGGCCCGCGCTCGGCGGGCTGTTCTCCCACATCAGCTACACGGCGCCAATCTGGGCCGCGGCGGCGATCACGGTCCTCGCAACGGTGCTGGCGTGGTTCTGGCTGCCCGAGACCGTGCACCGGACGCACGCGGGCGGCGGCACGCCGTGGAAGGCCGTCCGGGAGCTCGGCGCGAGGCCCGGGCTCCGCCTGCTGTTCGCGGTCGACTTCATCTACTGGATGTCGTTCGCCGTCTATCAGACGGCCTTCGCGCTGTTCGGCGCGCGCCGGTTCGGGTTCGACGCGTCGCACACGGGATACCTGCTCAGCGCCTTCGGCGGCCTGGGGGTGCTCGTGCAGGGCGGGCTGGTGGGGCCGGTCGTCTCCGCGCTCGGCGCGCGGCGGACCCTCGTGATCGGGTTGATCTGCGCCGCCGTCGGCTGGGGCGGCAGCGCGCTGACGCATTCCGTGCCCGTCTTCGTGGCGATGCTGGTGCCCGGCGCGCTCGGCATCGGCTTCTGCAACGCCACGCTCAGCACGCTCGTCAGCACCGCCGCCGGCGCGCACGAACAGGGTCGCGTGCAGGGCGCGGCGGGCGCGCTCGAGAGCCTCGGCCGCACGCTCGGCCCGGTCTGGGGAAACGGCGCCCTGCAGGTGTTCGGCGAGGGCAAGTCGTTCGGTTCGGCGGCGGCGCTGCTGGTCGGCGCCGCCGTCCTGATGGTCCGTTACCGGCCCGCCGGGCGCGCGGCCCCTACACCGGAACGTATCGACTGAGCTCGGCCTCGAGCCTCGTCACCAGGCCGTCGAGCTCGTTGACGATCGAGCGAACCGTGTCGGGCTGGCTCAGGTCCACGCCCGCCTTCTTCAGCTGTTCCATCGGGTAGTCGTTGCCGCCGGAGCGCAGCAGGGTGAGATAGCGATCCCTGGCAGCCGCGTCGCCCTGACGCAGATCCCCGACGATCCGCGCAGCCGACGCGAAGCACGTGGCGTACTGATAGACGTAGTACGGCGAGTTGAAGAAGTGCGGGATGCGCGCCCAGGTGATGCCCGTCTGCTCGTTGAGATCCAGCGCGTCCCCGTAGTAGTCCTGCAGCAGGGTTCGATACGTCTCGGTCAGGATTTCCGAGGTGATCGGCCGATCCTCCTCGGCCAGCCGGTGGGCCCGCAGCTCGTAGTCCGCGAACAGCACCTGCGTGTAGAACGTGCTGGTGATGTTGTCGATCGCGTGCTGGAGCAGGACGATCCGCTCGACAGGGTCGGTGGAGCGGGCGAGCATGAGATCGAGCAGCAGGGCCTCGCTCAGGGTCGAGGGCACCTCGGCGACGAAAATGGTGTAGCTCGAGTAGACGAAGGGCTGCGTCTCGTGCGACAGGATGGTGTGCATCGAGTGCCCCATCTCGTGCGCCAGCGTGAAGACGTCGTCCAGCGTGTCGGTGTAGTTGAGAAGCATGTACGGGTGCGTGCCGTACACCGGTGCGGAGTACGCACCCGAGCGCTTGCCGTCGTTCTCGTACACGTCGATCCAGCCGCCGGAGAAGCCCTCGTGCATGCGGGACTGGTAGGCTGCTCCGAGGGGGGCCGCCGAGGACACGATCCAGTCGAGCACGTCCTGGTACTGGTACTTCTTGTCGAACGTGACGAGCGGAATCGAGAAGTCGTGGACGTGGTACGACGGCACGCCGAGGACGCGGCGCCTCAGCTTGTGATAGCGGCGCAGCGGCTCGACGCCGCCGCGCGTCGTCTCGATCAGGTTCTCGACGACCGAGGCCGGGATGTTGTCGCCGTGCAGGGCGGCCTCCAGCGTGCTGCGGTAGCCCCGCGCGCGCGCCTGGAACCAGTCGCGCTGGCAGACGCCGTTGTAGAGTGCCGCGTAGGTGTTCAGGCTGGCCTGATACGTGTCGTGCAGCGCGCGGAACGCGGCGGCGCGGTCGACCTGTTCCCGGCGGGTCGCCAGAATCGCCCGATACTGTCCGTACGAGACCGTGACCTGCTCGCCCGTCGAGAGCGTGATCGTCGGGAACTTCGCGTCGGCGGTCGAGAGCGCCCAGTACGCGTCGTTCGGCGCGGACGCGAGCCGGCTCGAGAGCGACATCAGCCGCTCGCCGCGCTCGTCGAGCACGTGCTCCTGCTGCCGGTAGAGGTCTTCGATCGCGAAGCGGTAGAGGCGGAGGGGCTCCTCCTGTTCCATCCACGCGCGCACGGTCTCGAGCGGAATCTGCAGCAGCTCGGGATTGAACCAGGACTCGGCCTGCTTCCACTTCGCGAAGAGGATCTGGACCTGTTGCCGCTTTGCGTTGACCGCGTTGTCGCGCTGGTCCTCGTCGTAGCGCAGCGACGGGTAGTACCAGACGCGGTAGGCGAGCTGTCCCAGCTCTTCCGACAGCCGGAACGTCTCGAGCAGCCGGGCGGGCCCGCTGGCGAGCGTGCCCTTCAGCGCGGCGTAGCGATCGATGCCGGCGTCCAGCGTCTTGTATGCCGCGTCCCAGTCGCCCCAGGACGCGAAGATGTCGGCGAGATTCCACTTGAAGCGATCCGGGATCTCCTCGCGCCTGCGGCTGCGGACCGTGGGCGGCTCAGGCGTCGCGACGTCGGAAGGGCTGCGGTGCGGGCACAGGGGCATCTGGCGATTATAGCTTCCAGCCCCCAGTCCGGACGCGGGTCACTGCTCCGTTCCCTCACGCCGACGAGGCGTGGCGCAGGATCCAGGCTGCCGTTGCGTCCAGCACCGCGTCGAACGCGGGCTGCTGCCGCGCCGTACCGCCGGGCACCTTGAACGAGTGGTCGCCGCCGGGTACTTCGTGGAGCGTGGCCGTGGGCATCCTGGGGAGCAGCGCCCGGACGTCGTCGGCGGTCCCGAACGCGTCGCGCGTCCCCTGGACGAAGAGCACCGGCACGGTGATCGCGGGCAGGTGGGCGTCGCGTCGCTGATCGGGGCGGCCCGGAGGGTGCAGGGGGTACCCGAACAGCACGACCCCCGCGATCCCGGAGGCTGGCTGCGCCGCGACATGCGAGGCCATCCGGCCGCCCATCGATTTGCCGCCGATGAAGAGCGGGAGCGTGCCGAACGCCGCCCGGGCGGCGTCGATCGCGTCGCGCCAGGCCGCTTCCAGCACGGGCGCGCGATCGGGGACCTTCCGGCGCGCGGCCATGTACGGGAAATCGAACGTCGCCGCGCTCACGCCGCGGGCCTGCAGCCCGCGCGCCGCACGCACCATCCACGGGCTCTTCTGTCCCGCGCCGGCCCCGTGCGCGATCACGAGCGCCGCCGCCGCGGTATCAGTGGCATAGAGAGTGAAGTCGGGCCGCCCGGACACAGTCGCCTGATTATGGATCAGGCTTCACGGATTCATGGTTCATGGTTCCAGGTTCAGTTCGGGGCCGAGTGATGTCGAGCCCCGGGACGTCGCCCCGGTTCCGACCCTGATGTCCGAACACCCGGACCCTGGACCCTGGAACCCGGAACCCTTGAACCTGGAACCCTGAACCCTGAACCATGAACACGCCGAAGCCCTTGAACACCAACCATCCACTGATATAGATTCATAGATATGCTCTCGGGCGCCCCCCTGCACCGGCTGCTCGGCGACCCGGCCCGGCTGCGCATCCTGCGCCTGCTCGGCCAGGAGCGGCTCAACGTTTCGGAGGTGACCGGCATCGTCGCCCTCGCCCAGTCGGGCGTGTCCAGGCACCTGGGACTCCTGAAGGATGCCGGCCTCGTGGAGGAGCAGCGCGAGGGAGGCTACACCTACTTCCGCCTCGCCACGGAGCTGGCCGGCGGCGGGAACGGCGCCGGCCCGCTCGCCGCGCTCCTGCGTGCGGAGTTCGAGGCTGCGGGTCGCACGGAGACGGGGCGGGCCGACGATGCGCGGCTGGAGGAAGTGCGGCGGCTGCGGAAGGAGAACTTCGACGCGCACGCGGGGCCGGACACCAATGAACGGCAGCTGGTGCCGGGCCGGAGCTGGGCCGCGTGGGCCCGCGCGCTCGGACACCTGCTGCCGCCGCTCCGCGTGGCCGATCTCGGGTGCGGCGAGGGCTACCTCACGATCGAGGCGAGCCGGTGGGCCGCCACCGTCATCGCGGTCGATCGATCGAAGGTGGTGCTCGGCCGCGCCCGCGCGCTCGCGAAGCGGCGTCGCGTCCGCAACGTGATCTGGAAGCGGGGCGAGCTCGAGCGGCTGCCCATCCGCGACGCCACCGTGGACGTCGTGCTGCTCTCGCAGGCGCTCCACCACGCGGAGGATCCGCCGCGGGCGCTCCGGGAAGCGGTCCGCATCCTCCGGCCCGGCGGCCGCCTCCTCGTGCTGGATCTCCGCGAGCACGCGGAGCGCTGGGTCCGCGACCGGCTCGGGGACCGCTGGCTCGGGTTCAGGGACGAGGCGCTCGCGAGGCTCCTGCACGAAGCCGGTCTGAGCGGCGTTCGCACCGGTGTCGGCGCGCGCCGCGTCGGCGATCCCTTCACCGTCATCGTCGCCAGCGGCCGGAAGCCGGCTTCGCCGGGCGTCAGGCGCGGCGCTGTCCGTCAGGCCGGGACCGTTCCTTCTTCGAACCGCACACCGAGGCATTCCGCATGACCACCTCCGGGCTCCTCCACGATCTGCTCCAGCAGCGCGTCCTCGTGCTCGACGGCGCGATGGGCACGATGATCCAGCGGTACAAGCTGACCGAGGCCGACTTCCGCGGCGAGCGCTTCCGCGACCATCCGCGGGATCTCAAGGGCAACAGCGACCTGCTCGTGCTCACGCGGCCTGACGTCATCGGCGCCATCCACCAGCAGTACCTCGAGGCCGGTGCCGACATCGTCGAGACCAACACCTTCACGAGCACCGCGATCGCGCAGGCCGACTACGAGCTGGCGCACCTGGCGTACGAGCTGAGCCTGGCGGGCGCGCGCCTGGCGCGCGCGGCAGCCGACGAGTGGACCGCGCGCACGCCGGATCGGCCGCGGTTCGTGGCCGGATCCATCGGTCCGATGAACCGGACGCTGTCGATCTCGCCCGACGTGGGCAACCCGGCGTTCCGCGGCATGACCTTCGATCAGGCGCGCGACGCGTACGAAGAGAATGTGCGCGGTCTGATGGACGGCGGTGCGGACCTCCTGCTGCTCGAGACGATCTTCGACACGTTGAACGCGAAGGCCGCGATTGTCGCCATCGAGGACGTCTTCGAGCAGAGGGGCGTCCGCCTGCCTGTCGTGATCTCGGTCACGATTACGGATCGCAGCGGCCGCACGCTGTCGGGCCAGACGATCGACGCCTTCTACACCTCCATCCGGCACGCGCGGCCGTTTGCCGTCGGCATGAACTGCGCGCTGGGCGCGCGCGACATGCGGCCGTATCTCGCCGAGCTGGCGCGGATCGCGGAGTGCTACGTCAGCAGCTATCCGAACGCGGGGCTCCCGAACGCGTTTGGCGAGTACGACGAGCGCCCCGAGGAGACCGGGCGGCTCCTCCACGATTTCGTCACCAGCGGCTTCGTCAACATCGTCGGCGGCTGCTGCGGGACCACGCCGGAGCACATCGTGGCAATCGCAAGGCTGGTGGAGGGCGCGGCGCCCAGGCCGCTCCCCCGCGGGTCATGGCTGCACGCCAGGAGCGATCGCCAGGCCACGGAGCCCGCCTACACCCGCCTGTCGGGCCTCGAAGCGCTGACGATCCGGCCCGACAGCAACTTCCAGATGATCGGCGAGCGTACCAACGTCACCGGGTCCGCGCGCTTCGCGCGCCTGATCCGGAGCGGCAACTTCGGCGATGCGGTCCAGGTCGCGGCCGAGCAGGTGCGCAACGGCGCCAACCTGATCGACGTGAACATGGACGAGGGCATGCTCGACTCCGAGCAGGCGATGACGACCTTCCTCAACTACATCGCGACCGAGCCGGAGATCGCGCGAGTGCCGGTCATGATCGACAGCTCCAGGTGGTCGGTCCTCGAGGCCGGGCTGAAGTGCATCCAGGGCAAGGGAGTGGTCAACTCGATCAGTCTCAAGGAGGGCGAAGCCGATTTCCTGCAGAAAGCTCGGCGGATCAGGCGCTACGGCGCGGCGGCGGTCGTGATGGCGTTCGACGAGACCGGTCAGGCCGACACGATCCAGCGGAAGGTCGAGATCTGCCAGCGGGCCTACCGGCTGCTGGTCGACGCCGCGGGTTTCGACGCGGCCGACATCATCTTCGACCCCAACATCCTGGCTGTCGCCACGGGCCTCGAGGAGCACGACGACTACGCCGTGAACTACATCGAGGCCACGCGGATCATCAAGGCCACGTGTCCCGGCGCCAGGGTGAGCGGCGGCGTCAGCAACCTGTCGTTCTCGTTCCGCGGGAACGACGTGGTGCGCGAAGCGATCCACTCGGCGTTTCTCTACCACGCCATCAGGGCCGGCATGGACATGGGCATCGTGAACGCCGGCCAGCTCGTCGTCTACGAGGACATCCCGCCGGCGCTGCTGGAGCACGTCGAGGACATCATCTTCAACCGGCGGCCCGACGCGACCGAACGGCTCGTGGCGTTCGCCGGGACGGTGAAGGGAACGGGCGCGAAGCGGGAGGCGGATCTGGCCTGGCGTCAGGGCACGGTCGAGGCCCGCCTCTCGCACGCGCTCGTGCACGGCGTCGTCGATTTCATCGATCAGGACGTCGAGGAGGCCCGCCAGGCCTATGCCCGGCCCCTGGAGATCATCGAGGGGCCACTGATGGACGGGATGAAGATCGTCGGCGGGCTCTTCGGCGCCGGGAAGATGTTCCTCCCGCAGGTGGTGAAGAGCGCACGGGCCATGAAGAAGGCCGTCGCGTACCTCCTGCCCTACATGGAGGAGGAGAAGCAGCGGCTCGGCGCCGCCTCCGCGCAGGGCCGGATCCTGATGGCCACCGTCAAAGGGGACGTCCACGACATCGGCAAGAACATCGTCGGCGTCGTGCTCGGCTGCAACAACTACGAGGTGATCGATCTCGGCGTCATGGTGCCGGCGGCGACCATCCTCGACACGGCCGTCGAGCAGGGGGTCCAGGCAGTGGGGCTCAGCGGCCTCATCACGCCCTCCCTCGACGAGATGATTTTCGTCGCCCGCGAGATGGAGCGCCGCGGCCTGAAACTCCCGCTCCTCATCGGGGGCGCGACCACGAGCCGGCAGCACACGGCGGTCAGGATCGCGCCGGAATACAGCGGGGCCGTCGTGCACGTCCTCGATGCGTCGCGCGCCGTGGACACGGTCTCGAGCCTGCTGGGCGCCAATCGCGAGGCGTTCGCGGAGGCCAACCGCGTCGAGCAGCACGAGCTTCGGCAGAAGTACGCCGCGCGCCGCGAGAAGCCGATGCTGTCCTACGTCGACGCCGTCGCGAACCGCCCGACGTTCGACTGGGAGGAACACGGGGTCGCGGCGCCCGGGTTCCTCGGCCGCCGCTACCTGGACGACGTGCCGCTCGGCGGGGTCGCGAAGTTCATCGACTGGACGTTCTTCTTCTCCGCCTGGGAGCTGAAAGGCCGGTTCCCGGCCATCCTCGATCATCCCGAGTACGGGAAGGCCGCCAGGGATCTGTACGAACATGCGCGGGAGCTCCTGGAGCGGATCGTCGACGAAAAGCTGCTCACGGCCCGCGGCGTCTACGGCTTCTGGCCCGCCAACACGGAGGGTGATGACATCGTGCTCTTCGAGGACGAGTCGCGGCGCGAAGAGCTGGCGAGGTTCCCGATGCTGCGCCAGCAGGAGGTGATCGCGGACGGCCGGCCGAACCGATCACTGGCCGACTTCGTAGCGCCGCGCGCGTCAGGCGTGCCGGACTACCTCGGGCTCTTCGCCGTGACAGCCGGACTCGGGGCGGACGACCTGGTGCGGCGCTTCGAGCAGGATCACGACGATTACAACGCGATCATGGTGAAGGCGCTGGCCGACAGGCTCGCCGAGGCGTTCGCCGAGTACCTGCACGCGCAGGCGCGGAGGGACTGGGGCTACGGCGCCGACGAGCGCCTGAGCAACGACGAGCTGATCGCCGAGAAATACCGGGGAATCCGCCCGGCGTTCGGCTATCCGGCCTGTCCGGATCACAGCGAGAAGTTCAGGCTGTTCGAGCTGCTGGATGCCTCCCGTCAGGGGCTGCGGCTCACGGATCATGCGGCGATGCATCCTGCCGCCTCGGTCAGCGGTCTGTACTTCTCGCACCCGCACGCGCGCTACTTCAACGTAGGACGAATCGGCCGCGATCAGGTCGAGTCCTACGCGAAGCGGAAGGGTACGACCGTCGAGGAGGTCGAGAAGTGGCTCGGCTCCAGCCTGGCCTACGATCCGGCGCCGTTGGTGGGAGCCTGATTCCTCCAAGCTAATCGGGGTTCTTCTCGAAGGTCGAAGGTCCTTCAGACTGCTGCAGGCTTCCAGCCCTCGCGTCGCGCGCGGTGCTCCCGGTCGTCGCGACTCTGCGAACCTGGAACCCTGAACCCGGAACCCTGAACCTGGAACCGACCTGCAGCCGAACCCGGAACCATGAACCTGGAACCATGAACCCGGAACCATGAACCCGCTATGCGTTCCCACACTCCTGGCCACCGTTCGGACAGAATCGGGGTCTAATAGTCGGTCCCGTGTGCGATTCGCCAACTAATTCGCGTAAGAAGCCGTCTGATAACCGGGGGATTCATGCCACGTGAGCCCCGTCTGCGGCTGGGGCTGATTCTGGCGGCGCTGCTGGTCGCCGCGGGCGCAGCGGGGGCCGCCCTGCTGTGGGCGCGCGACCCGCGCACCGGCCCGGGTGACCGGCCGTCCACCTCGACCGTGACGCGGCGCGACTTCGTCGAGTCTCTCCGTCTGACTGGAACAGTCGAAGCGGTCGAGTCCACGACTATCGCGACTCCGCGACTGACCGGCCCGAACACCCAGTCGCTCGTGATCACGCGCCTGGTCAAGGCAGGGGCCCCCGTGCAGCAGGGGGACCTCATCGTGGAGTTCGACCGCCAGACGCAGATCAGCACCGCGCTGGATCGGCGGGCGGAGCTCGACGATCTGGAGCAGCAGATTCGCAAGCGGGAAGCGGCCGAGCTGGCGGCGCGCGCGCGGGACGACAGCGAGATCCTGCTGGCCGAGACGTCCGTCGCGCGGGCCAAGCTCGACACCGGCAAGCGCGAAGTGGTGTCCCGCATCCTCGCCGAGCAGTACCAGCAGGCGCTCGAGCGCGCCGAGGCGACGCTCACCCAGCTCCGGACGACGTACGCACTGAAGCGCAAGGCCGCTGAAGCCGACCTGGCCATCCTGAAGATCCGGCGCGACCGCGCGGACAACGCGATGCGCCAGGCGGAAGGCAACGCCGAGCGCATGGCCGTTCGCGCGCCCATCGACGGCATGGCCGTCATTCGCACGGTCTGGAAGAGCAACACGATGTCGGAGGTCCAGGAGGGCGAGGAGGTCCGCGCAGGTGTGCCGGTCGTCGACATCGTCAATCCCGAGGCGATGCGGGTGCGGGCGCGGGTGAACCAGGCGGACGTCAGCGAGCTTCGCGTGGGCCAGCCGGTGCGCGTGGGGCTCGACGCGTACCCTGACCTGGCCTTCGACGGCCGGATTGCGCAAATCTCCCCAATCGGCGTGGTGTCCACCCTCTCGCCCAGGGTCCGGATCTTCCTCGTGCTCGTGGACATCGACGGGTCGCACCCGAATCTGATGCCCGACTTGACGGCGGCGCTCGACGTCGAGATCGCGCGTGTCCCGAACGTGCTCGTCGTCCCGCGTGACGCCCTGCGGCGCGACGGCGAGGCGACGTTCGCACGGGTGCTCCAGGGCGGATCGTCGTCGGAGCAGCGGGTCGAAGTCGGCTCTCTCAGCGCACACGAAGCGGTCGTCACCTCCGGCCTCGCCGAGGGGGCCGTCGTCGCCCGGCACGTCAGCGCCAGGGGCTCCCGATGATCTCGGGGCTCGTGGCGCGCCTGCGCACCCGGTCGGGCGTCTTCCTGCTGGTGGTGACGCTGATCGTGGTGGTCACCGGGGCGTTCGTGACCGTGGGCCGCGGTTCGGCCCCGGATCTGCCGACCGCGGAGGTGACGACGGGGGAGTTCGTGGATACCCTCGAGCTCCGCGGCGAGATCCGGCCGCTGAAGTCGCTCGTCATCACCTCGCCCATGCAGGCCGGCGACCTGCAGATCCTCAGGCTGGCGCGCAGCGGCAGTCACGTGAAGGCGGGCGACGTCGTCATCGAGTTCGACGGCACGACCCTGCAGCGGACGATCCAGGAGAAGGTCTCCGAGCTCAAGCAGGCCGACGGCGAGATCGAACAGGCGAAGGCACAGGCGCGGCTGACGGAGGAGCAGAACTCCACCGCCCTGATGAAGGCGAAATACGACATCGAGCGCGCGAAGCTCGACGTGGGCCGCGGCGACACGGTGACGCGGATCGAGGAGGAGCAGTCGAAGCTCGCGCTCGCCGATGCCCGGCAGCGGCTGAAGGAGCTGGAGGAGAAGATCCGCTCCGACCGCATCACCGCGGAGGCCGAACTCGCCGGCAAGTTGCGCAAGCGGGAAAAGGCGGAGTACGACCTGCAGCGCGCGAGGGACGGCCTCGCGCGGTTGCAGGTGAAGGCGCCGGCCGGCGGCGTGATCAACGTGCTGCCCAACTTCCGGGCCGGGAGCATCATGGGCACGCCGCCCGAGTTCCGCCAGGGCGACCGCGCCTGGCCGGGCGCGTCGATCGTCGAGCTGCCCGACCTGTCGTCGGTGCACATGCTCGCGCGGTTCGACGAGACCGACCGGAGCCGCCTGAAAGCGGGCCAGGACGCCGTGGTGCGTATCGAGTCGGTCCCGGGCCGCGAGTTCAAGGCCCGCATCGAAAGCATCTCCATGCTGGCGCGGCCTGACTACAACAGCACGTGGCCGCCTCCCCGCAATTTCGACCTCGACCTCCTGCTGCTCGAGGTCGATCCGAGGATCCGCCCGGGCATGACTTCCGTCGCGCGGATTGCCACCGAGCGGGTGCCGGACATGCTGCTCGTGCCGTCCGACGCCGTCTTCCAGCGCGACGGCGCGCCGGTAGTCTATCGGCTCGCGGGCTCCGCGTTCGAGGAAGTGCGCGTGCAGATCGGGCGTCGGGGGAAGGAGCAGGCAGTCATCGCGTCGGGCGTGTCGGCCGGCGATCGCGTCGCGACCCGGCGCCCGGCGCCGGAGGCCATCAGGAAATGATCACGAGACGCCGCCTCACACGCGCGGCCATCGCTCTCGGCACCGTGGCGGCGGGCGCCGCGATGGTCATGGCCGTGCCCCGCCTGCCCGACCGGTCCTCGATCGTACCGACGGCGCGAGTGGTCAAAGGTCCTCTGAGCGTGACGGTGCATGCCACCGGCGAGCTGCGGGCAGGGCGCACGGTGACCCTCGTGACGCCGCCCGTCGGCGGGATGCTTCGCATCGTGCAGATGCGCACCACCGGGATGACGGTCGGGGCCGGCGAGGCCGTCATGGAGTTCGACCCTGCCGACCACGAGTACGCGCTCGCTCAGGCCCGGTCCGAGCTGAAGGAGGCCGAGCAGGAAATCGTCAAGATGGAGGCGGACGCCGAGGTCCAGAAGGCCCAGGACGACGTCGCGCTGCTGACGGCGCGATTCGACGTGCGAAAGGCCGAGCTCGACGCCTCCGCCAATGAGCTCATCCCGCGCGTGGAGGCGCAGAAGAACCTGCTGTCGCTCGAGGAGGCGCGCCGCCGCCTCGCGCAGCTCGAGGAAGACGTGAAGTCCCGCGCCGTGACCAACCAGGCTTCGATGGTCGTCGCGCAGGAGAAACGCAACAAGGCCCTCCTCGCCATGGAGCGGGCCCAGCAGATCATCGAGAGCCTCGTGCTCAAAGCCCCGATGGACGGTGTCGTCGCCGTCAAGGAGAACCGGGACGGCCTGATGTTCTTCGGCCCGGGCATGGTGATTCCCGAATACCGCGAAGGGGACTCCGTGTGGCCGGGCCGGCCCGTCGCCGACGTGATCGAGTCGGGGAACATGGACGTGCGCGCCAGGATTGCCGAGAGCGATCGCGCCAACCTGACCACCGGACAGGCGGCGCTCGTCTACGTGGACACGCTGCCGGAGGAGAGGTTCCCGGTGAAGGTCGGCTCCCTGTCGGGGCAGGCCAACCGGGCCGCCTGGTTCGAGAGCGCCACGACGACGCGGCTGTTCGACGTGACCTTCCAGTTCGACATGCCGGACCCGCGGCTGAAAGCCGGGTCCTCCGTGCGGGTCGTCATCGAGGGCAAGGACATCCCGGACGCGCTCCACGTGCCGCGGCAGGCCGTGTTCGAGCGCAACGGGAAGACGCACCTCTTCGTCAGAACCGGCGACCGCTTCGAGCAGCGCGAGGTGAAGGTCGAGCACCTGACCGAGAGCCGCGCGGCCGTGTCGGGCGTCGCCGAGGGGGCCGAAATCGCGCTGGTCGATCCGAACGCGACGCGCCCGGCACCGGGCTCGGGCACGGCGCCGCCCATGCCGGCGGCCGGACCGCCACGATGAGCATGACCGCGGCCCGTATCACGGGCACGACCTCCGACTTCCTGCCCGAGCTGCGCCTCGGAATCGAGAACCTGCGCGCGCACAAGCTCCGGTCCTTCCTGACCATGATGGGGATGATCTTCGGCGTGGCCGCCGTCGTCGCGATGCTGTCGATTGGCGCCGGCGCCCAGCAGGAGGTCATGGCGTTCATCGAGCAGCTCGGCGTGCGCAACCTGATCGTGGAGGCGCGCGAGTCGACGGACTTCCAGGTCGTGCAGAAGATCCGGCAGCTCTCGGCAGGCCTGACGTTCCGGGACTACCGCGTCATCGAGGTCAACCTCGACGGCATCACGGCCTCGACGGCGCGGAAGCGCTTCACGCCCGGCAAGCTGCTGCCGCGGCCCCAGAGTGATCCGCCGATGGTCTACGGCGTCAGTCCGCCGTACGTGCAGATCGCCAACCTCGAGGTCGTGGCCGGACGCTTCTTCGATCAGACCGAGAACGACGCGGCCGCTCCTGTGGCCGTGCTCGGCGAGGCGGCGGCGGCCTCGCTCTTCGGGGTCGAGGATCCGATCGGGCGTCACGTGAAGGTGAACGAGCAGTGGTTCCAGGTGATCGGGGTCGCCGGGCCGCAGCTGACCGTGCAGTCGGAGGTCGCCGGCCTGCCGGCGCAGGACCGCAACAACCTCGTCTACGTGCCGCTCTACGCGGCCATCTTCCGGCTGGAGGACGCCACCAGCCGCTTCCGCGACGAGATCGACGGGATCTACCTGCAGCTCCGGCCGGACGCGGACGTGCCCGCTGCCGCGGAGCTGCTGCGCGGCCTGCTGAACGTGTCGCATCGGGGCGCGGGCGACTTCAGCGTCGTGTCCCCGGCGGAGCTCCTCGCGCAGCAGCGCCGTACGCAGCGGATCTTCGAGATGGTCATGGTCGCGATTGCGTCGATCTCGCTGCTGGTCGGCGGCATCGGGATCATGAACATCATGCTGGCGAGCGTGATGGAGCGCACGCGCGAGATCGGCGTCCGCCGCGCGATCGGCGCGAGGAAACGCGACGTCATCCGGCAGTTCCTGATCGAGACGACGATCATCTCCCTCGCCGGGGGCATCGCGGGCGTGATCGTCGGCGTGGCGCTCTCCCAGCTGATCGGCTACCTCGCCGGCTGGTCGACAATCGTGACGACGGGCTCCATCGTGCTGGCGTTCCTCGTCTCGGTGGCGATCGGGCTGATCTTCGGGTTGTACCCCGCCGCGCGCGCAGCGAACCTCGATCCGGTCAAGGCGCTGCACTACGAATAGGTTTTCCGGACGTCAGACGCGGGGCGGACGACCGCGCGCGAATCACACCCGCAGCAGAATCCCTCTCGCCGGCACACCGCGGACCGCACCGAGCGCGCGGCAGTAGATGGTCAGCTGACGCCGGTACCGGTCGAGATCGGCCTCCAGCTCGCGGTCGGTCTTGAAGTCGAGCACGGTCATGCCGCCGGTCTCCTCGAACGCGAGGTCGACGGTGCCTTCGAGGAGCGTGCCGTCTCCCGCCAGCCAGGTCACGGGCAGTTCCCGGAAGCACCGGCCCTCCGCCTGCGCGGCGCGCGCACGCTCGAGGAGAGGGTCGGCCAGCACGGCTGCCGCCGCAGCCGATGCGGCATCCCGCTCTTCGGGCGGCGCTCCGAGGATCCGTGCCTGGGTGTGGGTGATTGCGGCAAGCGTGGCGGCGTTCGCATCGAGCGCCGCCGTGGCCAGGACGGCGTGCACGAGCGTGCCGAACCTCGGCCCGAAGGGACGTCCCGCCGTGGTCCCCACCTGACGAACGTCCACGGCGGGGGCTGGGTCGGCCAGCTCAAGCAGGCGCGGGGCGTCGTCATGCCGGCCTGCACCGGCCCAGGCGGTCACCGTCTCGAACCGGATGGACGGCGTGGATCCCCGCGCGAGCGTCTCGGCCCGCAGGCTCTTCCAGCGTTCGTACTGCGCCAGGCGATCCTCGACGGCGAACATGCTGCCGTCCTTCACGATGAGATCGTCGCGGCGCAGCCCGAAACCGGAGTCCGCGCCCAGCGCGAGCGTGCGCGGGTCCCACCACACGGCGGTGTAGCTACCGCGCGCCTCCGGGCGGCGGCGTGCGGGGCGCCGTGAGCCGGAGTCCTGGCTGGGCTCGCCCTGATCTCCGACTGGAGCCTCGAGCCGGTACGCGCCAGGGGCCACGGTGTTCGAGCGCGCGGGCTCGGCGTCGGGGCGCGTGAGGACCGAGTCCTTCGTCGGAAACGCGGGGCATCCCGGTGCGCGCGAAGCATTCCGCCGGTCTTCCTCGCGGGGATAGATCGCTGGCATCAGAGGATCGAGCCATCCCCCCTCGAACGGGCCGTCGCCGACGGCGGGGACGACGAGCACGTCGCGGGCGCGGGTGGCCGCGACGTACGCGAGCCGGACGGCCTCGGCCTGCTCGCGCGCCAGCTCGTCCCCTCCGTGCAGCAGGAGGTCGCGCGGCGAGAGTCCCGCGATCTTCAGCGCGCACACGCCGCGCTCGGGATCGATCCAGCGTCCCGGTTCGAGCCGGTTCAGTTTGCAGGTGAGGTCCGCGAGGATCACGACCGGGAATTCCAGGCCCTTCGCCTTGTGCACGGTCATCAGCCGCACGCCATCGCTGCCTTCCTCGAGGATTGGCGCCTCGCCGGCCTGCGCGCGCTCGGCCGCGGTCCGCAGCTCGTCGACGAACCCGCGGAACGAGAGGCCGCCTCCAATCTCGTACTGCCGCGAGAGCTCCAGCACGTGCAGCACGTTGGCGAGCGACTGTTCGCCGCCGCTCCGCAGCACGAAGCCGACGTGCGCGCGGGTGGCGTCGAGCAGCGCCTGCACCGTCTGCGCGATGGGAACGTAGTTGCGGCGCCGGTGAAGCGTCCGCAGCAGATCGAGGGCGTCGGCAATCGGCCGCAGGTGCGTCGCATCCCCGAGATCCGCCGGCACGCGGAAGGGGTGGAACGGGCGTCGGAACCGGTGCCGCCACTCGAGCAGCTCCTCGTCCCCGATCGCGAACAGCGGGCCGCGCAGCGTGGCGAACACCGAGAGCTGGTCGTCCGGCCACTCGATCGCCGCCAGCGCGGCGCGGAGCGCCTCCACCTCCTCGCGCTCGTGGAAGCTCCGGCCGCCGACGAGCACGTGGCCTACCGCCCGCGCCTCGAGCGCGCGCACGTACGGCGCCGTCATGTCCTGGCCGAAGCTCATGAAGCGGCGGAACAGGATGCACACGTGCCGCGACTGGACGGGCACGGGCGGCGCCTCGCCACGTCCGGAGACGCGCCAGCCGCTCTTCGTCACCAGCCATTCCACGAACGCTCCGACGGCATCCGGGAGCGATTTCTCGATCGCGATCATCGAGACGTTGCGCTGGCCGTACGGCTCTGGAACAGGCAGGACGACGAGGGCCGGCTGGTCCGGTATGGCGGGCCTGTACGGTGAGAGCGCCACGTAGCCGGCCTGCAGCGTGGCTTCGTCGCCGGTCATCAGCGGGGCGAACGCCGCGTTCACGCATGCCTGGATTTCCGGTACGCTCCGGAAGCTCGTCGTCAGCGTGACCCGCCGTGCCCCGGCGCGTTCGAGCCTTCGGCAGACGTCCAGGTACACGCCGACGTCCGCCCGGCGGAAGCGGTAGATCGACTGTTTGGGGTCGCCGACCACGAACAGCCGTCCAGGCTCGGGGGTGACAGTCCGCCAGTCACCGAGGGACAGGTCGGCCGAGGCCAGCAGCAGCAGGATCTCGGCCTGCAGCGGATCGGTGTCCTGGAATTCGTCCACGAAGATGTGCCGGAAGCGGCTGCTGAACCCGCGGCGGACCGATTCGTGATCCCTCACGAGATTCCGCGCAGCGAGGAGCAGGTCGAGGAAATCGAGCGCGCCCGCCCGGCGCTTCGCCTCCTCGTACCGGTCGACGGCGCCGGCGAGCTCCCCCTGCAGCAGCGCGGCGAGGTCGGCATCCGCGTCCATCCGGAACCGATCGAGATTCCCGCGGAGCTGTTCGAGCGCGGTCGTGACGGCGGCACGGGTCACGCCCCTGCGATACCCCGCGCCGCGGCCCGGCCGCGCGCGGGCGAACGATCTGGTCCGCGACAGATCCACGAGCCGCGCCTCCCAACCGTCGTAGTCGATCGTGCCGATCGACCGTTGCAGCGCGATCTCCTGGCTCAGGTGGCGAGCGGAAGCCGTGTCGACATACAGCGGGTCGCGTGCGTAGGACGGCGTCGAGGAGAGCGTCTCGAATGCCTGGAGCTCGCGAACCAGCTCGTCGATGGCTCCCTCCCGGTCGAACGTCGGGCGCTCCCAGGCGCCCCTGAAGTCGCGCCAGTCGGCCAGCTCCCAGGCGGCTGCGCGCAGCCGGTCGATCGGCCCCTCGTCGAACGACGGCGCCCCCGGCCTCGCAAACGCGAATCCCGTCGAGCGGCGGAGAGCGCGACGCAGTCCGTCCGGAGGATTCTCGAGCTGCGCCTGCAGCCAGCTCGAGAAGCTCTCCCCGAAGAGCCGCTCGGCCTGGCCTTCCGTGAGCACCGCGAAGAGCGGATCGACGCCGGCCTCGACCGGGCGCTCGCGGAGCAGATCGGCGCAGAAGCCGTGAATCGTCCCGACGTGCGTCTCCTCGAGGCCCATCAGGGCCACGTCGAGTCGACTGCGCGTCAGGTCGTCTGCCGCGGCCGCCCGCTCCCGCTCGAGCGCCTCGCGCAACCGGAGCTTCAACTCGCCGGCGGCTTTCTCCGTGAACGTCACCGCGACGATCTTGTCGATCGCGGCCCTGCCGCTGGCCAGCATGCGGAGGATCCGCCCGACCAGGGCCGTCGTCTTCCCGGTGCCGGCGGCGGCCTCGACGACGAGGGTCGACTCGAGGTCGCCGGCGATGGCGTCGCGGTCGGGCTGATCGGCGAAAGCGGTCACGGCCGGCTCCGCAGGGCCTCGAGGTCGGCCAGCCGTTCCGCCGCTTTGCGGGACACCCGCTGCTCCTCGTGCGGACCGCACACCGGCCTGAAGTCGCACCACCCGCACGCTCCCCTGGATGGCGCCGGCGGCAGGAATCCGAGCTCGATCGCGCGATCCACGATCTCGAGCGCTTCCAGACCTGAACGCCGGTTCGTGTCGTTGATGGCGATGGCGTGATCCGTGAAGCCGCCCGCCGCCGTGCAGTAGAAGAGCCTTCCGTACGCGACCGGCAACCCGAGCACCTGCTCGACGGCGAGGCTGTAGAGCACGGGCTGCAGGATGCCGCCGCCGCCGATGACCGTGCGATCGGTCGTCCGGTTCTTCCCCGTCTTGTGATCGGTCACTCGCAGGACGGCACGATCGTTCGCCCGCTCGACGAGGTCCACGGATCCACGCAGCCTGAAGCGGTCGCCGACGATCACGGGATCCGCGACGCTTCGCGCGTCGTGGTCCTCGTCGCGCTGCAGCCCGAAGCTCAGCTCGAAAAACGCGGGTTCCCAGTCCTGGAACTCCGGGAGGCGGCGCACCCAGACGCGGAGGTCCCGGGCGATGCTCCCCATCTCGTCACGCCAGACGCGATCGATGGCGGGGGCGAGGTCCTCGTACTGCCGCGCCTCGACGTCACGCATGACGGCGTCCAGGACATCCAGCGCGGTGCCCACGGTGTCATTCGTGACCGGCAGCGCCCCGAGGTCTCGCAGCCGCCGGAACAGCCGCGCCTGGATCTCATGGAAGATCGCGCCGCGCGTCAAGGGGTCGAGGCGCTGCAGCGGCTCCGGCTCCCGGCTCGGCTCCAGCCGGTAAATGGCCGAGAGGAGGAACTGGTAGGGGCAGCTCGAGAACCGCTGCAGCGCCGACAGCGAATAGGGGCGCGCGGTCAGGCGCTGCTCGTCGAGTGCCGGCTTCGTCGCGCCGGTGACGCGGACGAGGCCGTCGTGCGGCATCCAGGCCGAGCGCCCCCGCGCCCAGCGAGCCGACACGGATCGCCGCAGGTTCTCGTTGAGCCGCAGCATGTAGTTGGCATGGCCACGAACCGACGCCCTCGGCTCCACGGCCATCAGCGACCGCAGCACCGCGAGATCGTGCTCGAGGTCGTCGATCGCGCGCCCGGGATCGGCCGGCGCGGGCCACGCGAGGCTCGTATCGCCCTCGTCGGCCGCCGCCTGCTGCAGCTGCTCGTGATCCGGGATGCGGCCGGTCATCGCGCGCATCACGTCGAGTACGTAGAAGGAGGGGACCCGCGGCCTCGACTCCGTAATCTCGAGGCGGGGGTACGAGAGCCACAGCCGCTCGGTGGCGGCGCCCACGGCGAGCCGCAGGAGCAGCCGCTCGTTCCGGGCGCGCCCGTCCTGCGTCGCGAGGCCCGCGTCGATGGGCTCCCGCAGCTCCTCGTCGGGCAGCAGCGGATCCTCGCGCAGCTTCTGCGGGAACATCCGCTCGGCGAGTCCGGGCACGAAGACGACGCGGAACGTCCGACCGCGCGCCTGATGCGGGCTGCCGACGAAGACGGCCCCGTGCCGCGACCGCGGCGGCTCGGGCTGGAGCGTGAGCAGGCGGTCGGCGAGGACGTCGGCCGCTTCCTCCAGCGTGACCGGGCCGATCTCGCTCATCGGCTCCAGCTCGGCGAGAATCCGCTGCACGCCGTCGGGCCGCCGCAGCACGACGGGCGCGAGCGCCCGGAACCGCTCGAGCCACTCGCCCCACGTGGCGGCCGCCGGCCAGGAGGCCAGTCGGTCGACGATCGGCAGCGCGAACGCGCGCAGATGGGCGAGGTTCCGCAGATCGCGCTGGAGCCGCTGCACGGTCGGCGAATCCGGGTCCTCCCGCCGCTCCTCCCGCAGCTTCAGGCGATATTCCCTCGCCAGGCCGTCGAGCCGCCGGTGCCATCGCGCGGCGCCGCCGCCGATCACGGACGATTCGACGATGAGCGTCTCCCATTTCCAGGGGGCGCGCAGAGAGCCGTCCACGACGGCCACGCCGTCGGGGTCCGGTTCGGGCAGGGACGCGCTCCCGGATCCCTCCTCCGGCGGCAGGGGCTCGGCGTCCCGCACGGCAGCAGCCGCCTCCGCGACGGGCCCGAAGGCATCGTCGATCGACGGCACGAACGGAGGAACGCGCTCGGCGTCAGCATCGAGCTGAGGAACCTGCGCGAGGGAGAGATATTCGGCAAACCGCCGCGCGGAGAGCTTCTCGACGGCACAGCGCAGGATCGCGAGGAAGGCGCGCCCGGCCGGATGCGGGCGGCGGATCCCGCGGTCGAACCACGCCGCCACGCCGGCGCGCCTGAACGCGTGCTCGAGCAGGCCGAGATACTGCTGTGGCGAACGCAGGAGCACCGCCATCTCGTCGAACGGCACGCCACGCGCAGCTTCCTCCAGCACGCGCCGGAGGATCTCCACGCACTCACGCCCTTCGCCCGGCGCCGAAAAGAGTCGTACATCGCCGGCCAGCCGTCGATCGGGCGGCCGGCTGCCGGCAAAGAGGTAACGCCGGAGCGCGTCGAGGTCGGAGCCGCCCTTCGGCTCCAGCACCTCCGCGTCGAGGTTCAGCTCCCGCAGCCGTTCGAGCGCCGGCACGTCCCCGAACGGCACGGTGACGAGCGCGCTGCCCGCGGCGCGCAGAACGGCCGCGCAGAACGCGAATTCGACTTCGGAGTCCAGCGGCACGTCGAGGAGCAGCAGCGGCGCTCCCGCCAGCTCGTGGGAGGGCAGCGCAGCGCCCTCGGCCGCGGCGCTGAACAGCGCCGCGCGATCGGTGGCGTCGGCTTCGGCAAACAGCCGCTCGAACCTGGCGAGCAGCGCCTCGAGATCCCGGCCTCCGAGCGGCAGGCTCCCGATCCGTGACGGCGCGACGGCTGACAGCCGAAGCTCCTGGATGGTCCGCGCGAGCGCCCGGGGGAATCCCGGCGTCGGCGCGACGGGACCGAAATAGCCCAGCTCGCCGCCCCGCTGGGCGTCGAACGTCGCGCGGGCCGCCACGGCCTCGGATCCGAGCCACGTCGCCGGCGCAATGCCCCTCGCCGCGAGCACGGGAGCCGCCAGTCGTGCCGCGAGCTGCGCGAACCCGAACCGGTGCAATCCCATCGTCGCCGGCTGCCGCCGCGCCACCTCGCGCGCCAGATCGTCCACCGCGCCGCGTGATGCGCCGATCATCAGGACGCTGCGCACGCCGACGTGCGGCTCGACGAAGGCCCGGGCCGCGGACAATCGGAGGGTGGCGCTCGAGGATTCGATGACGTGCACTGGGTTCACAGCATAACTCTCCCCGGATGCCGACTGACGCGCCTGCTGAAGTATCTCCCGAGTCATGCGGCAGGAACCCGCCTGGATAGGAGCCCGCCAGGAGGGATGCGCGCCAACCGGAGCCGCCGGACCAGGCGCTTAACCGTGCACCTTGAACCCTGAATCATGAACCAACGATCTCTATCATCAGATGATATAGTCATCCAATGTCAAGAGACCCCGCGTCGCTGCTCCCCCTGACTCCGGGCATGTTCCAGGTCCTCATCGCCCTGGCCGACGGGGAGAAGCACGGCTACGCCATCCTCAAGGAGGTCGCGCGGCGCACGGGGGGCGAGGTCACGCTCAGCCCCGCGACGCTCTACACCATCATCCGCCGCTTCGTGCAGGAGGGCGTGATCGGCGAGACGGCGGAGCGGCCGAATCCGGCCCTCGACGACGAGCGCCGCCGGTACTACCGGCTCACCCCCTACGGGCGCAAGGTTGCGCACGCGGAGGCTTCGCGGATGGCCGCGGCCCTGGGCATGGCGCGCGCGAAGAAGCTCATTCCCAAGGTGAAGCTCGCGTGAGCGGCGACCGGTGGTTCAGGCGCCTGCTGCGCCTGCTGCCCGAGGATTTCCGCGCGGACTACGGCAGCGAGATGACGCGCGTGTTCCACGAGGAGCGGCGCGACGCCCGCACCCGCATGGACGTGATCTCGATCTGGGGACGCTCGCTGCGTGGGCTGCTGGCGATCGGTCCGCGCGAGCATGGGGCGCAGCTCGCGCAGGACGCGCGATATGCCCTCCGCGGCATGCGGCGCCAGCCCGGATTCGCCCTCGTGGCGGTGACCACGCTCGCCCTGGGGCTTGGCGCGAACGCCGCGATGTTCGCCGCGGTCCATGCCGTGCTGCTGCGCCCCCTGCCATACGGCCAACCCGATCGCCTCGTGGCCGTCTGGAACCGCTGGGACGGCCGTCCTGCGGCGCGGCTGTCCGATCCGGAGTTTCTCGATTACGCCGAGCAGGCCCGCAGCATGGCCCTGGCGGCCCTGTCCACGGGCGCGGTGAACGTCGTCGCCGGCGGAGAGCCTGAACGCGTGCAGGCGGGATACGTGACCGCGAACGCGTTCGACGTGCTCGGTGTGCTGCCGCTCGCCGGCCGCGGCTTCGAGCCTGGCGACGACGTTCCGGGCGCTGGCCCGGTGGTGATCCTGACCGAGGGCTTCTGGCGGCGCCGGCTCGGCGGCGACCCGTCGGCCATCGGGGGATCCATTCGGGTCGATGGGGTCGCGCACGAGGTGGTCGGTGTGCTCGCGGCCTCGAGTTCCCTCCCCCTCGCCCCCGGCTCGTCGGCCGGCCCCGACGTGGTGTTGCCCCTGGCGCTCGATCGGGCCGCGCCGCGTTCCCGCCGCGGCGGGCACTATCTCCGCGCGTTCGGGCGGCTCGCCCCTGGCGCATCGGTGACGTCTGCCTCGACAGAGATGGCCGGCATCGTTGCGCGGCTCGCGCGCCAGTACCCGGACGAGCACGATCAGGGCAACTTCGCCGTCGTGGTGCGGCCGCTGGACGACGATTTGCTCGGGGATGCCCGGCCGGTGCTCGTTGCGCTCGGCACGATCGCGGCGCTCGTGCTGCTGCTGGCCGGCGCGAACGTGGCGAACCTGCTGCTGGCGCGCGGCGAGTCGCGCCGGCGGGAGCTGGCGGTGCGCGCGGCGCTGGGCGCGGCGAGATTCCGCCTCCTGCGCCAGCTCCTGACGGAGTCCACGCTGCTCGCGCTCTGCGGCGCCACGGTGGGCCTGCTCGTTGCCGCCTGGTGCCAGCAGCTGCTCAGTGGACTCGGCGACGCGACGCTGCCGCGTATCGGCGAGGCCTCGCTGGGCAGACCGGTCCTGGTGTTCACGGCAATCCTTTCCCTCGCCACGGCTCTGTTCTGCGGTGGGATCCCGGCGCTGCAGGCGCTGCGAACGGGCGGGAGCGAGTCGCTGAAAGGCGGTCGTGGCGCGGACGGCACCCGCGCGCGCATCCGGCGGGGCCTCGCGATAGCGCAGGTCGCCATCGCTGTGGTGCTGCTCGTCGCGGCCGCGCTGGTCATCGGGAGCTTCGCCCGCCTCTCACGTGTGCCGACCGGGTTGAATGCCGACCGCGTCCTCACTGCGCGTGTATCGCTCCCCGAGTCGAGCTACCCGGGTCTCGCCGAGATCACGTCCTTCTTCGAGCGGCTGATCGAACGTGTGGCGGCGCTGCCGGGTGTGGAGAGAGCGGGCGCGAGCAGCGGGCTGCCGCTGGCGGTCGCCTCGGGCGACTGGAGCTTCGACATCGAGGGCCGGCCGAGGACAGACGGACGCTATCCCGGCGCCGCGGACTGGTACGTCGTGACGCCAGGCTATTTCGAGGCGCTCCATATTCCGCTGCAGCACGGGCGGTTTCCGGCACCGTCGGATACTGCCACCGCGCCGCGCGTGGTCTTCGTCAATCAGCAGACCGCGGCCACGTTGTTCCCGGGCGCAAATCCCGTGGGCCGCCGGATCCGCCTGACCAGCACCACGGGTCCGGAGCAGCCGTGGCGCACGATTGCCGGCGTTGTCGGCGACGTCCGGCACCGCGGCCTGGGGAGCGCGCCGCACCCCGAGATCTTCCTGCCCTACGGGCAGTTCCTGCACTTCTCGGCTGGCGTGCAGGCGCGCGCGATGACGCTCGTCGTTCGTACCGCGGGTGATCCCCTGGACCTCGCGCCGGCGCTCCGCCGGGCGCTGCAGGCGATCGATCCCGAGATACCGGCGGCCCAGACCAGGGACATGGCTGCGGTGGTCGCCGACTCCGTGTCGAATCGGCGTGTCAACGCGACGCTCGTCGGTCTGTTCGGCGGCCTGGCCCTCGGGCTGGCCACCATCGGGGTCTACGGGGTGCTCTCGTACGGAGTCGCCCGTCGAACGCGCGAGATGGGGGTGCGGCAGGCCATGGGCGCGACGCGAGGCGACATCCTGCAGCTGGTGGTCCGCGAGGGGCTCGAGCTGACCGGCACGGGCTTGGCGATCGGCCTGGCCGCCGCCCTGCCGGCCGCATCCCAGATCTCGGGCCTGCTCGACACACTTCGCCCGCACGACCCCCTGGCGTTCGCGTCGGCCGCGTTCATCCTGCTGGCGGCCGGCCTGGTGGCGAGCGTCGTGCCTGCCCGCCGCGCGACCCGGGTGGATCCAGCCGTCGCGCTTCGCAGCGAATGACGTGTCAGGGCGTCGCCCGCGTGCGCCGCCGCACGGGCGTTCCAGCGCGCTCTCGTGTCCCGCGGCCCGGCCCGCAGGCCCTCACTGCGCCGGCTTCGGCAGCGGCTTGCGCGGGAACTTCCCGTCGCGCATCGCCGCTTGATAGGCGAACACCGCCAGCACCGTTGCGTGCTGGATCATGTCGTCGCGCTGTACGCGGTCGACGGTGTCCATGTTGGAGTGGTGCGTCCGTGAGCTGTACTCGAGTCGATCGACCATGAACTGGAACGCCGGGAGGCCGATCTCGTCGAAGGCGACATGGTCTGTGGACGTCACGGATCTCGGGCCGGTCGCGACCACGCCGAGATCGCGCAGCGGCGCCATCCAGGCTTCGAATATCGGCTGCGCCGCGAGATTTCCCTGCAGCCAGATCCCCCGGATCCGTCCGGCTCCGTTGTCGGAGTTGAAGTAGACCGATACGTTCGGGTGGGCGGGCGTCAGGGCCATCGTGGCGGGGTTGCCGAAGTGTGCCCGCACGTAGGATCGTGACCCCAGCAGACCCTGCTCCTCCCCTCCCCACAGCGCGAACCGGAGCGTGCGGCGCGGCCGCGCGTCCACGGCCTTCAGGATGCGGGCGGCTTCCATGACCGCGGCGCTTCCCGCGGCGTTGTCGGTGGCGCCGGTTCCGGCCGCCTCGGAGTCGAAGTGCGCACCGATGATGACGATCTCATCGCGCAGCCGTGGATCCGCACCCGGGATCTCCGCGAGCAGGTTGAAGCCGTTCGGCGTGACCTCCTCGTGGAACCTGACCCGTACGTCGAGCTCGACCCGCACGCGGAGGCCTTTCTCGAGGATGCGGACCATGCGGTTGTAATGTTCGACCGCGAGAGTCACGCCCGGCAGGCCGGCGCCCGGCGGCGCCAGAGGCGAGCCTTCCACGCCGGGGAACACCGTGCCGCCGTCGGTCCGCTGCTGTTGCGTCGACAGGCCGCTGCCCGCCGACGCCATATAGGTGTCGCTGCCGCGATCGAAGAGCGCCACGACGCCCTCGGACCTGTAGAACTCGAGCACCCGCCGCCGGAAGGCGGCCGCCGACTCCTGGTCCTCCCGGCCCCGGCGGCCGCGCCGGCCGCGGCCGCGCGCAGGCGGCACCGTTGCGGCCTCCTCGAAGTCCTTGTCCGTCATCCGGTACACGATCGGGCCTTCGAGCAGCGCGACGGCGCGAGCCGGTTGCGTGAGGACGATCCTGCCAGCGAGCTGACCGCGATACCGCGCGAAGTCGGCCTCCGCCGTAATCGGCGCCAGCACCACGTCCGCGATGATGGGCTGCCCGGTTCCGGGCAGCCAGGAGCCCGGCACGCCGATGATCGGCTGCACCTGGGGCTCGATGATGTGAGCGCTGAAGCGTTCGAGTGACCAGCCCCACCCGAAGGAAAAGCGCTCGCGCCTCGCATCGCGGAGGTTCCATTCCTGAAACTGCTTCAGCACCCAGTCCCCGGCCTGCGCGATACCCGGGCTGCCGGTCAGCCGCGGGCCGTATACGTCAGCCAGCCAGCCGAGATGATCCATCACCTGCGATCGGTTCAGGCCTTCATCGCGGATCCGGCCCAGCATCGCCAGGTCGACGGGCTCCACGGCGGGCTGCGCCAGGACGGCGCCCGCCATCGCAAACGCCAGCGCGCCGATCGATCCCCGTCTCAACACGTGCATGTCTTTCCGCGATTATAGTGGGGCGATGGAGAGACACGTGTTTCCGGTCATCGCCGCACTGCTGCTGGCCCAAGCCGCCGGATCCCGCCCCGCGCCGCTGAACGAATCACTCTCGCGGGAACAGACGCCCGGCAGGCAGGCAGTCGTGGAGACGACGATGGGGACGTTCGTGATCGACTTGCGCCCGGACCTGGCGCCGAAGCACGTGGCGTACTTCATGAAGCTGGCGGACTCGGGTGCCTACGGCGGCACGATCTTCCACCGGGTCGTCCGCCACGGGATCATTCAGGGCGGCGATCCGATCTCGAAGGATCCGGCCAGGGCGAAGCTGTACGGCACTGGCGGCCTCGGCGTGCTGAAAGCGGAGATCAGCGCAGAGAAGCACACCAGGGGAGCGGTCGCCGCGGTGCTCCAGCCGAATCGCCCTGACAGCGCCGGCGCGCAGTTCTTCGTCTGCGTCACGGATCAGCCGGCGCTCGACGGCAAGTACTCCATTTTCGGGCGCGTGTCCGAGGGGCTCGACGTCGTGCAGCGGATATCGGAGGCTGCCACGGACGACCGCGGCGCACCGCTCGAGCGCATCGAGATCCGTTCGGTGACGATCCGCGACACGCCTCCGCCGGAACCGGAACCCTTCGCGGACCACGCGCCGGCGCAGCTCGGCCAGTACCGGGCGGTGCTCGAGACCACGGCCGGGCCGATCACGCTCGAGTTTTTCGCCGACCGTGCGCCCGAACACGTCCGTGCCTTCCTGCGGCTCGCCCAGGCGGGCGTGCTGGACGGCACGGCGTTCCACCGTGTCGTGCCCGGGTTCGTCATCCAGGCGGGCGCGCTGACGAGCCGCGGGCCGCTCACCGAGAAGCAGCAGAAGCTGGTGCGGCCGCTGGCCCCCGAATTCAACGACACGCCCCACGTGAAGGGCATCCTGTCCATGGCGCGGGGGGACGATCCGGCCAGCGCGACAACGTCGTTCTTCATCGTCACCGGAGACGCTCCATCCCTGAACGGCAAGTACACCGTGTTCGGCCGGGTCGTCGACGGCCTCGCCGTCGTCGAAGCGATCGAGCAGACGCCGGTAAACGGAGAAACCCCCGTTTCGCGTATTGAAATCACCGCGGTGAAGCTCCTCAAGTGAGCGGACGAGCCGGACGGCCCCTTCCGGCGTCTTAACCTCGCATTCGCGGGCATCGCCGGGCATCGCCGGACTCCCAGGGCCGCGGCCGGACCGGGCGGGCTCGAAATCGAACAGAGAGGCTCCATGTCGTCCATTCGCCATCAGTATCAGTGTTTGTCCGTGTTCTTCCGTGGCGTGTCCCGGTCCGTGCCCGTTCGCGGCGGCGTGCTCACGGGCGCGCTGGTGGTCTCCGCGGTGGCCGCGTTTGCGGCAGCCGACTGGCCGCAGTGGCGCGGGCCGAACCGCGACGGCATCGCCGCCGAGACGGGGCTCCTGAAGACGTGGCCCTCAGGCGGGCCGCCGCTGGCGTGGCGGGCGCAGGGCGCCGGCGAAGGATACTCGTCATTTGCTGTCGCGGGCGGGCGGCTCTTCACGCTCGGCGCCAGGGGCGATCGCGAGTACGTGCTGGCGTACGATGCAGCCAGCGGGAAGCCCCTGTGGCAGACTGCGCACGGACGGCGGTTCTCGAACGATCGAGGCAGCGGGCCGCGCGGCACGCCGACGGTCGAGGCCGATCGCGTGTACGCCTACGGCGCGAGCGGCGATCTGACGGTGCTGGAGGCGGCCACCGGCAGAGTGCTGTGGACGCTGAACGTGCTGCAGAAGTTCGGCGGATCGAACATCCGCTGGGGGCTGAGCGAGTCGCCGCTCGTGCTCCAGGATCGCATCCTGGTGAATGCTGGCGGCCGCGGCGCGTCGATCGTGGCCGTGCGCAAGGCGGATGGCTCGCTCATCTGGAGGAGCGAGAGCGACGAGCCCGGGTACTCGTCCGCCGTGCTCGCCGAGACCGGTGGCATGCGGCAGGCGGTGTTCTTCACGGGCGAGCGGGCGCTCGCCGTGAACGTCGACGACGGCCGGCTGCTCTGGAGCTATGACAAGGTTGCCAACCGCACGGCCAATATCGCGACGCCGATCGTCCGCGGCAACCGCGTGTTCCTGTCGTCGGATTACGGGACCGGCGCCGCGCTCCTCGAACTGTCGCGGAGCGGCAACGGCGTCAGCGCGCGCGAGGTGTACTTCACTCGCGACATGCGGAACCACCATGCCAGCTCCGTGCTCGTCGGCGACCACCTCTACGGGTTCGACAGCTCGATCCTGACGGCCATGCACTTCGACACCGGCAAGGTGGCGTGGCAGAACCGCAGCGTCGGCAAGGGGTCGCTCGTGTTTGCCGACGATCGGCTGTACCTCTACAGCGAACGGGGCGTGGTCGGGCTTGCCGAAGCGGCCCCGGACGGCTACCGCGAGCACGGCCGCTTCCAGCTCCAGACCGGGAGCCTTCCTACCTGGGCTCACCCCGTCGTCGCCGACGGCAAGCTGTTCCTGCGGGATCAGGACAGTATTTATGCGTATGCCGTACGGGCCAGGTAACGGTTCAGGTTTCGAGGTTCATGGTTCGAGGTTCCGGGTTCAAGGTTCGGTTCCGGTTTCCGGGTTCAAGGTTCGGGTGGCTTCATTCCTGCGCAGGTGACTGAATGTCGCCCTCGAGGTGGACCAACTGAGCGGACTCTTCAGCCTCCGCAGCGATGCCGGCCGAACCCTTGAACGCTGAACCTTGAACCCTGAACCCTGAACCTTGAACCCGAGACCCCCTATAATGGAAAACAGAACCAGCCGGGATTCGGGGAAGGAAAGTCAGGGAGTTTTGGCAGACACACGACTCAAGATTGCGGTATTCATCGATTTCGACAACATCGAGATCGGCGTCAAGAGCACGCTCGGCGTGCAGTTCGACATCGGGGTGGTGCTCGAGGCGCTCAAGGAGCGCGGCGACGTCGTCTCCAAGATCGCCTACGGGGACTGGACGCGCGCCGGCGACTACAGCCGCTCGCTCACGCAGCACGCCACCAAGCTCGTCCAGCGGAATCTCACGCCAGGCGGGGACAAGAACGGGGCCGACATCAACCTGGCGCTGGACGCTCTCGAGATGGCGTTCACGCACGGCCACATCAATGCTTACGTGATCGTCGGCGGAGACAGCGATTTCATCACTCTCGTCGAGAAGCTGAAGCAGTACGACAAGCAGATTTTCGTCGTCGGCGGCCGCGCGTTCACCAGCCTGGTCATGCAGCGGAACTGCCACGAGTTCATCGCGTACGAGAACCTGGTGGGGTCGCGACGGGCGCCCGAGCGGGGGCGGCCAGCGGCCTCCGTGACGCAGGCGCCCCTGGATCAGGTCGTGCCGCTCGTCCGGCGCGCGCTGAAGGTGCTGGCGGACCGCGAGGTGTCGCCGCAGCTCGGTCTGCTGAAGAGCACGCTGCTCCAGCTGGATTCCACGTTTTCCGAGCGCACCTACGGCGCCGGCAGCTTCCGCGACTTCGCGCAGAAGCTCGCCTCGGCCGGGTACGTCACGCTGCGCGAGGCTGGCCGGAACGTGCTGGTCGAGCTCAGCGAGAACGGCCATGGCGCAGCCGTGGAGTCCGGCCAGCCGGCCGCGCAGCCATCCGTCGGCCACGGGGCCAGAGCCGCGCACCCGCCTGCCGCCGAACCCCGCGCGGCTGACGGCGTCCGCGAGGTCCGGCGACTCTTCCAGGCAGCCCAGAATCCCCCGCGCTGGCCGATGTACGTGCGCCAGGCGAAGCAGTTCCTTCGCAACGTCGATCCCGCTTTCGACGAGCGCCGGTTCGGATTCGGCAGCCTGGTGGACCTGATGCGGGCCTGCCAGCGCGAAGGGCTCTTCCGGATCGAACGCGATCGCCAGGGCGTCATCCGGCTGTTCCCGGGAAACGTGATGCAGCCGGTCGCCGCGCCTGACGAGATGGCGGGCGAGGACCAACAGGACCAAACGCTGAACCTCGAGGCGGCGCCGGAGGAACTGGCCGACGCTGCTGCCGTGTCCCCGTCGCCCGAATGGGCGGATGCCGGCGCATCGCCGGTCATGGATCCCGACGTGGTGGATGGCGCCGTTGTCCAGGAGATCGAGGCCCCGCCGGTGATCGAAGTCGACGAGGCGATGACGGCCGCAGCAGCCGACGCGGCGCCCCGTGGCCGGAACCGTCGGCGTTCCGCCGGAGAGGCGCGCCCCGCGCGCAAGACGACGGACGGCCATGCATCGTCCGCAACGCGCGCCCGCAAGACCCCCTCCCGTTCGCGCACGGCTCGCAGCCGTTCGCGCCCCGGCAACACCGAGCCATAGCAGCAGGGGGCCGGCCGTCGTTTCCAGGCGGCCTGCTGCGTGGCCGGATCAGGCCCGGCCGTCGTCTTCGAACGGCAGCGCGCCCGGGCCCGCCGGTTCGGCGCGGTCGACGAGGTTGTGCACGCTGACGCCCAGGAGCCGCACCGGCCTCGTTCCCGCTTCGGTGCGGGCCAGCAGCGCGACGGCTCGCGCCGCCAGCCGATCGGCCTCGCTCGTGGCCGGCAGATCCGTGTGGCTCCGGGTCACGGTGGTGAAGTCGGAGTAGCGCACCTTGATCGTGACCGTGCGGCACGCGAGGCCCTTGCGCGCGAGCCAGGCGGCGTCCTCGTGCGCCATCCCGACGATGGCCTCGCGGATCTCTTCGATCCGTGTGAGGTCCTCCACGAACGTATTCTCCGTTCCGCACGATTTGGCCGCACGATCGGGGACGACCGCACGCTCGTCGACGCCGTGCGCGAGCTGCAGCAGCCATTCGGCCTGGCTGCCCACCGCGTCGCGCAGAGTTGACGGATCGGCCGTGCGGACGTCCACGAGCTTCTGAATTCCCCGCTCCCGCAGCCGTGCCGCCGTGACGGGCCCGACGCCCCAGAGCGCGTCCACCGGCAGCTTCCGGAGAAAGCTCTCCACGCGCTCGGGCGCAATCACGGTCAGGCCATCGGGCTTCTTCCAGCCGGACGCGATCTTCGCCAGGAACTTGTTGGGCGCCACGCCGGCCGAGGCCGTCAACGAGGTGGCCTCGAAGATCAGGGCCTTGAGCCGCTGCGCCACGACGCGCCCCAGCGGCTCTCCCCAGGCGTTCCCGGTCACGTCGAGGTACGCCTCGTCCAGCGACAGCGGCTCCACGAGCGGCGTGACCGAGCGGAAGATCGAGAAGACCGCCTGCGACGCCGCGCGGTACCGCGAGAAATCCGGGCGGACGATCACGAGCGACGGGCAGAGCCGCACGGCGCGGGACATCGGCATCGCCGAGTGCACGCCGAAGGCGCGCGCCTCGTAGCTCGCCGCCGCGACGACGCCGCGCTCCGTGGGGTCGCCGCCGACTGCCACCGGCCGGCCGCGCAGCGCCGGATTGTCGCGCTGCTCCACGGACGCGTAGAACGCGTCCATGTCGATGTGGAGAATCCTTCTCGCCGGCCGCATCAGCCACCATCCCGCGCCAACGTCCCGCGCGCCGCGAACGGGCGCCCGGCCGTGAACCTGACCGCGAGGGATACGTGCGGACGACACGCTGGCCGCCAGCGCGGCCGCGCATGTCCGAGGAACACCTGCCGGTCCACCCTACTCGACGTGAGCCGTGCGGCTTCCATGGCGCGTCTGGGACCGTGCCTGTTCCAGCAGGGATTCCGTCTCACCGCTCCCACAAGGCTATCTCATAGATCGACCAGCGCCAGGAGCGGGTCACGCCCGTCTGGCGGATGCGAAGCTGGCGAGTGGAGTTGGGCGGCAGGTCCAGATCGAGCGGCGTCCGGTACGGATCGGCAAGGATTCCCGCAGCAAGCTGCGGAAGAACGGAGCCGCTGTAGAGGATCCGCGGCTCGGCCTCCGGGCCGGAGGCGATGATTTGGACCCCGCGAGGATAGTCGCCGTGGCTCCGTCCGAGCAGCATGCGCAGGCGCGCAACGTCGCGCGGCCGGTCCAGCAGGATGTCGACGTGCTCGGTCCCGTCCTGTGCGCCGGCCGTGATCCACCGCGTGTCGAGGTCCTCGTCGAGTGCGTCGGCAACGCGCTCCTGCTGCTCCGAGGCGTCGATCTGGTACGCGCCTGGCGGAACAGGCCGCCACGAGGTCTGTGAGAGGTCGGCCAGGGGCTGCCATGGCTCCCGGAGGCGGAAGACCTCCATTCGCCCGACTCCCGTGCCGAACTGCCGGTGTTCGTCGACCTCCGGGCTCGAGCGGAATACCTGCGCCGTCGTTTCCGCGAACTCGGGCAGGGTGTAGAAGTCCGGGCGGATCGTGACGTGGCGCACGCCGAGCGATCGCAGCATCCGGGGAACATCCGGGAGCTGCGTCGCCTGCCGCAGGGGCGAGGGCGGTGCCTTGAAAAACCTGGTGAGCGGCGGCTCGAACCGGCTCGACCCGTTCACCAGCGGCCGGCCGTGCAGGAGGCTCTGGTGCTGGTAATACAAGTCCGAGTAGCCCTCCTTCATGAGTCCGCCGTGCGGCGGGAGCTCGAGGATCCCGCCGGCAGGCCCCTCTTGAATCCACTCGTAGGCCGCGCGCTCGATCTGCGGCGCACGTGCCCTGAAGCGCGACAGCAGCAGCGGACCGCCGTACCCGTCGAGCACGACGAGCGCGGATGCGATCGCGGCGATTGTCCAGCGGACCCGCGCCGATCGGGGGCCGAGCACGCGCAGTGCGCCGAATCCCGCGAGCACGGCCAGTGCGAAGAACACGATCACGGCGGCGCGCGCCGGCACGCGCATGGCGGAGAAGCCGGGCACGGTCGCGACGAGCCAGCCGTAGGGCCACGTGAAGCGGCTGTCGGCCGGCCAGAAGTCGGGGCGGGGTCCAAACGAAAGGATCACGCCTGTCAGGGCGATCGCGAGATAGAGGCCAGCGAGGCGCCGTTGCTCCCGCAACGCCGCACCCGGTACGAGGGCGGCGAGCCCGAGCCCGAGCACCACGAGACCCGGGAAGAGCGCCGTTTCCCCGCCCGGACTGTACGGCAGCCAGTCCCAGAACCGGATGTGCGGCATGACGCTCAGGTACGAGACGAAGCTCGCACTGAAGTCGTCGATCGCCCGGGGCGAGTGTGCCCAGGATTGCATCAGGCCGACGGCTGCATAGGCGCGAGCCACGGGGCCGAAGACGGCCGCGAGGACGGCGGCGGCCAGAGCTGCGTCGGCGATCGTGCGCCCCGGCGGCGCGCGCCGTACCCACCACTCGTACACGCCGACCATCACGATCGGGACGAGCCCGAAGAACATGTAGTACGCGTTCGACAGGCCCAGGAGCGCGAACGCCAGCACGGCGACCGCGAGTGCGGTGCGCGAGCGGGTCCGGAAGTATTCGTGCACCGCCCAGACGCTCACCGGAAGCCAGCCCCACATGAGCACCTGGATGTGCGAGATCTGGATCCACCGGTACGTGCAGAAGGCGTAGGCGCAGCCGGCGACGAGCGCGGCGTCCGCCCGGCCCGTGAGCGCCCGGACGAGCAGATACATGCCGCCGCCCGCGAGCACGAACGAGAGGAGAAAGGCGACGTTGTACAGCACAATCGGTGAGCCGCTCAGCCAGAGCACCGGCGCGAGCGGCCAGCCGATGCCGATCAGGTGTTCGGAATACGCGAGCGTGTTCTCGTAGGGAAAGAAGATCGGGGCGTTCCAGACGTTGCGGAACGTGCGGAGGGCCTCGGCGTCCCACGCCAGCACCCAGGCGTTGAAGAGGGGATCGCCCAGATCACCCGCAAGGTGCCGCGTCAGGCTGCCGGCGAGCGGCCACGTCGCCGCCAGCGTGGCCAGCAGGTAAGCCGCCAGGACCGTCGCGGCTTCTCTGAATGAGGGACGGGCGAACGCGGGCGCTGCCTGCACCTGCGCGGCGGGTGGCGCCGCAGGCGCATCGGCCGGATCCGCGGTGACCCGCCGCGGCACCACCGGCTGTGTGCTGCCAAGCTGTCGAATTTCGTTCTCGACGGCTTCGTCGTACTCCGAACCCTCGTACATCTCCTCGTGGTAGTCCTCCTCCGCGTTGACCGCCCAGAGGTCGTGCTGCTCGCCGTACAGGTTCCGGACGGCCAGGATGGCCGTGAGCATCGAGTGGTCCTGGTTGTTGTACTTGTGCATGCCGTTGCGGCCGATGAGCTGCAGGTTGGTCAGCCCTTCGACCCAGGCCCGCACGGTTCCGAGCGCCTCGGCAAATCCCTCGTCGTAGACCGGGTAGGCCTTCCGCATGCGCACCACGGTCCCGTCGCTCACAGCGGCCGCATCGGAGAGCCCCAGGGTCGCGATCTCACGCGTGGCGAGCGCCACCAGCTGCGGATCGGTCATCGACCACAGGCCATCTCCCTCGAAGCAGAAGTACTCCAGTCCCAGGCACGTCTTGCTCTGGTCGGGAACCATCTCAGGACTCCAGTTCTTGAAGTTCTGAATGCGCCCGACCTTCACGGCCTCGTCGTGGATGTAGATCCAGTTGTCGGGAAACAGGTGCGGCTCGTCCACGATGAGCGCGACCGTGAGGAAGTCACGGTACTTCAGCCGGTCGGCCGCCGCGCGCACGTCCGGCGGCGCCGGAGGGACGAATGCGTGGACCAGCTCGCGGACGGGCATCGTGGAGATGACGTGGCCGGCGGGGAGCTCGAGGCGCGTTCCGTCTGTTTCCACTTCGACCGAACTGATGACCCCGTCGCCGTGGTGCAGCCCGACCACCGCCGTCCTCGGCCTGATTACGCCGCCGGCCTCCGTCACCAGGTCCGCCAGCCGTTCCCACATCATGCCGGGGCCGAAGCGCGGGTACTCGAACTCGTCGATGAGCGTCTTCACCGCCCGGCCGCGGCGATTGCGAGCGGGCAGGAGCATGTGGAGCACGGCCGTCCGCAGCGAGAGCCCCTTGATGCGCTGGGCGGCCCACTCGGCGCCGATGCTGGCCGGGGGAATGCCCCACACCTTCTCCGTGTAGGTCTCGAAGAAGATTCGATAGAGGCGCCTGCCGAAGCGGTTCGATACCCAGTCGGCGAAGCTCACCTCGGGCCGGATGGGCCGAATCTGTGCCCAGAGATAGCTGAGGAGCACGAGGACGCTGGTACCCAGGCCGAGATTGCGGAGCGCATTGGCCGGCTTGAGCGGGTAATCGAAAAAGCGCTGACGGTAATAGATGCGGCTCAGCCGCGGGCGCTTCAGGAAGTCGGAGCCGAGCACGCTCCGCCACAGCCCCGACACCATGCGCACCTTCGTGAAGAAGCGGTGGCCGCCGATGTCGAATCGGAAGCCCTCGTGCATGACCGTGCGCGCGAGGCCGCCCATTGCCGCGTCCTGTTCGCACACCAGTACCGGAACCTCGCGCTGGGTCAGTTCGTACGCGGCAGTCAGACCAGCCGGCCCGGCGCCGATGACGATCACCGGCCGATCGGGCGAGAAGTGCGGTGTGTGCGACACGTCTACGGAAGAGCTTGAACGAGCACTGCGAATTCCAAGGACATACGATGCCGTCGGCTCAATCCTGCTGTCAGGAAGCAGCTGTCAGGAATGGTAAACGTTGTGTCCCTCTCGGGCGATCGGCTAGCCTGTCAGGCGTGTCCGAGAACCCCGTTCGGCTGGCCGCCAGGAATGCCGGGACGCGGCCTGCCGTGTCGATCGTAATCGAGGGCTACAACGAGTCGCACGATCAGGGCGCGATCGACGACACGCTGGCCGCCCTTTCCCGGCAGGCCTATCCCCTTTCGCGAGTCCATCTGGTGCTCGTCGGGAGCGATCGGCAGGCCGCGGAGTGGCAGAAGGCGTTCGCGACGCCGGAGCCGTTCGGGTCCATCCGCGCGGTCGCGGCGCCGGATGCCCACTACTATGCCTTGAAGAACATCGGGGCCGCTCTGGCCGGCGACGGCATCATCGCGTTCACCGACTCGGACGTGAAGCCCGATCCCGAGTGGCTGCCGGCAATTGCCGAGACCCTCCGGGACGCCGATGTGGCGGTGGGTGTCAGCCGGTTCCAGGGCACGGATGCGCGCACGCCCGGAGCGCGCCTCCGGCAGGTGGCGTCGGCTATCACGTATGCCTGGATCCTGGGTCGGACCGGCGACCCGGCTCCTCAGGGGTTTCTGGCGCACAACGTGGCGTTCCGAACAGAGATCTTCCGCGCACATCGATACGGCGTCGATCACGGACGGACGTGCGGGTCCATGCTGATGTTCAGGGACCTCAAGGCATCGGGCCTGCGGATTGCGCTCCAGCCGCGCCAGCAGGCCGCCCACTACTTCACCTGGGGCTGGTGGCTCGGCAAGTTCCACTACCGCGCGGGCTACGAGGTGTTCCGCGTCCGTCGCCTCGATGCGGCCTATCCGCACCGCTGGATTCGCCGCCTCCATCTGCTCGAGCCTCTCGTCACGATGTTCTGGCACTGCGCGCACGATCTGCGGCAGTGGTTCCCGTACAGCCGGATCATCGGCGTACCGGCTGCGCTCCGCGTGCTGCTGCTCCCCGTGCTCGTCCCGCTCTCGCTTGCCGCTCGCGGGGCCGAGATGATTGGCATGTATGCCACCATCGCGTCGCCGGAGACGATGCGACGGTGGGCGGAATCCAGCTGATCGAGGCCATCCACGCGAGCGCTTCGGGCACCCTCGAGAAGGCCGGTGCGGCACCGATGGTGTCGGTCATCGTCCCGGTATTCAACAACGCAGGCCCGCTTCGGGACTGCCTTCGTGCGCTCCGCGAACAGACGCTGGCAAGCGGCCAGTACGAGATCATCGTTGTCGACAACGGCTCGACCGATGACTCCGCCGCCGTTGCGCGGCAGCACCCCGACGTGCGGGTGGTGAGTGAACCCCGGCCCGGCTCGTACGCGGCGCGGAATCGGGGCGTGGCGCTGGCGAGAGGGCGCCTCCTCGCGTTCACGGATTCGGATTGCCGGCCGGACCGCGACTGGCTCGCGGCCGGGACCAGCGCAGCAAGCGAGCGTCCGCGCCTGATCGTCGCCGGCCGCGTCGTCATCGGGTGCCGGGATGCGGCCAGGCCCACGGCCGTGGAGCTCTACGAAGCGTTCACGGCCCTCGATCAGCGCCGGTTCGTCGAGCACGGCGGTTTCGGTGCGACCGCGAATCTCTTCGTGGCCCGGGACGTGTTCGACCGGGTCGGCGGCTTCGATCCCGCGCTCAGGTCCGGGGGTGACGTGGAGTGGTGCCAACGCGCGGTCGCGTCGGGCCACACGCTTCGGTTCGCCCCGGACGTGCGCGTCTCGCATCCGGCCCGGAGGACCCTCCGCGAGCTCCACGAGAAGGTCGCTCGCACGATCGGCGGTGCACAGGCGTTGAGGGGCCGCGCGCGCCTGCTCGGCATCGGACGACCGGCGATCGCCGACTGGATTCCGCCGGTCAGGTACGCGTACACCGCCCTGCGAAGCCCCGGCCTCCCGCGCGTGCGGGACAAGCTGCGGGTCGCCGCGGTGATGCTCTTCGTCCGGTACGCGGAGGCCTTCGAGCGGCTGCGCCTGCTCACGGGCGGGGTTCCGAGGCGCTGACGATATCCGCCGTCGCCGTCCGCTCGCGCAGGTAACCAATCGCGTTCGCGACCTGCGACAGCGTCAGGAGCGCCGACAGGCCGACAGCCTGGCCCGCCGGGCGCACGCGGAAGGGATACAGCACCAGCTCGCGATAGAAGCGCAGCGGCTCGATCCCGACGGTCTGCGCCTGGCGACGCTGCCGCGCCAGGCGGACCTGCCGGGCGCCACGACCGTAGTTCAGGTGCTGACGCCAGAAGCGCGCGACCGAGAGCGCGTGCGAATGCCTGACCAGGGCATCGGGCTCGAAGACCAGCGGGTAGCCATGGGTGTGCCAGCGGTCGCACAGCTCACGGTCCTCGCCGGCGGCGAGCCGGAAGCCGGGATCGAATCCGCCGACTGCCTGGAAGAGGGCGGACGGCACGGCCAGATTGTTGGACGTGAAGAACCTCACCCCGGCAGTCCTGGCGGGTCCGTTCGCGGCGGTTCGATCCTCGCCGGCGTAGTACTCGTAGAGATAGTCGACCAGCAGCTGGCTCGCTTCGGCGCAGGTATTCAGGGTCAACGCGTTCACCGTGCGACCGCCGATCATGGCCTGCGGGAACTGCCGATGCCGGGCGCTCAGGGCTGCGATCCACTGCGGATCGGGCTCGCAGTCGTCGTCCGTGAACGCCAGCAGCTCGCCTGTCGCGCGCGATGCGCCATTGTTCCGCGCGGCGGCCGGCCCGGCATGCGGCTGCCGGATCAGCATGATGTTCACCGGCGCGGAAACGGCTCCCGCGATATCATCCAGCGGCGCATCGCTTCCGTCGTCCACGACGATGACCTCGTACTCACGAGGATCGCAACGCTGTGCGATCAGCGCCGCCAGGCACCGCTGCAGACGCTCCGGGCGGTTTCGCGTGGGCACGATGACGGACGTGCGAACCGGCGCGGAGGTCACGGTCCCTCCACCCGCGGTGGTCCGCTTTCCGATCCGGCGCGCTTCAAGAGGCTGGCGACCTCGCGTACGGACAGCTCGCCGAGTACGAGGTAGAGGGCAGGCACCGCCGCCGAGAGCGCGCCGAGCTTGCCCAGTACAGCCGGCCCGTCGACCGGGATCAGACGCGCCAGCAGCGCGACGGCGGCGGAGACCAGACCGGCGCGCAGCCAGGTGCCGCCCCCCGGGAGGAGCGACCATCCAAGCTGCACGGTCGCCAGCGACGCGAGTGCCGCGCTGAGTGCGGTCACCGTGGTCACGGTCGCGGCACCCATTGTCCCGTAGGTGGGGATCACCATCACGTGAGCGGCGACGGCGACCGGGACCAGTGGAACCGTCAAGGCGGCGGCCCGGGACGGCTGCTCGAACGCGAGCAGCACGGCCGTCGTCACCGAGACGATCATCAGCGCCAGCGCCCCGCCGAGCAGCAGGCGCAGAGTCGGCCCGGCCGGCTCGAAGCCGGACCCGAACACGAAGAGCACGATCTCGTCGGCGCAGGCCGCCGCGCCAGCCACGAAGGGGCTCATGAGGACGGCCACCCGGATTGCGAACCGCGCCGAGTGCCGCGCCGCTTCAGGGCCGCCCTCGTGGAAGGCACGGCCGAGTGCCGAGAGCACGAGGGGCGAAAAGGAGAGGGCGAACAGGCCGGGGACGCCCGCGAGGTTCTGCGCCGCACCGTACATTCCGGCCGCGGCCGCTGTCCCGCCCAGGCTCTTGAGCAGGACGATGTCGACCTTCTCGAACAGGCGGAGGCTGATCGCCGCGAGCGAGACCGGCAGCGCGTAATCGACCCAGAACCCGCCCGGAATCCTGGCGCGCAGGCTGAACCGTGGCCGTACGCACCACCGGCCGATGATCAGCTCGACCACAGACGCCCCGATGCTTCCCCAGATGGCTCCAACCACGCCGAACCCCAGCTGAATCAGGATCACGATCAGCGCGAGCCGGGCGAGCCAGCGTCCAGCGCTGGTCCAGGCCCGTTCGTAGAACCGGCCCAGGCCTATCAGGACGCTCCGATGTGCCTGCGCGAGCGCGAAGACCACGACGTCGATCGCGAAGAGGCGGATGTAGAGCACGAGCGACGCTTCTTCCATCGCGCGCGCGACGGGACCCGCCAGCACGAGCATGGAGGCGAGCCCCGCGAGACCGAAGGCAGTGTAGATCCCGAGGATGGCGCTCGCGACCTCCTCCGGGCGGGCCGCGCGGCTGACGAACCGAATCGCGGGACGGGACAGCGCCGATGTGAGGGTCCACTGCACCCACGCGACGATGGTCGCGGCAAGCGTCAGGCGCCCGTAGTCAGCGGGCCCGAGCGCCCTGGTGAGCACGCCGGCAGTGATGAGCCCGGTCGGCAGCGCCAGCGCCTCGGCGGCGAGCACCGCGGCGGTGCCGTGCACCAGCCGCCGACTGGAGCGGGAGGGGAAGGCGGGATCCATCCAACCGCCGCGGACCGGGCTGAGCTATCCTGCCGACCGCGCCGGTGGCGAGGCCAGCACGCGTTGCCGCTGTCTCGCGAACCAGGCGGCTCCAGCCAGCACGGCGAACACGGCACTGCTGTAGAGGAGATACAGGACGTGCATCACTATCGCCGTGAGGACGAAACGGATGCCTCCTGCCCCGACGAAGAACCGGTACAACCGGGCGTTCAGCACACCCAGCGTCGCGACGGCGAGCGCCGTTGCGAGGAGCCACAAGGGCGTCCACAGCGCAAGAGCCGGTGCGAGCACCAGGATCCAGGCGGCGATCGCGCTCACGCGACTGCGCATAGCGGTGTTCAAATCGGATGGCAGACGGCCGTGCTGGAGGATCAGCCGCGTCCATGGCACCGCGCGGTCGAAGACATCGGACCAGACCACGCTCGCGAGGGTCCACATCTTCATGTGCCGCACGAGCACGTCGGAGCAGAGCCAGACGCGATGACCCGCAGCCCTGAGCCGTCCGCCGAGCTCGATGTCCTCGATCGAGGGACGCCGGAACCGCTCGTCGAACCCGTTCACCGAGAGAAAGACGGTCCGCCGGATGGCCCCGCATCCGGCCCAGAACGTGTTCGCCTCGCGTCGGCCGTGCTGGTGGACGAAGTGGTGCAGCAGGTTTCGGTAGCGCGACACGAACGTGCCTGCCGCCGGCTTGTGATCGTAGGAGCCGAAAACCGCTGCCACCTCGGGATGGTTCCCCAGCGTGACGGCCATTCGCTCGATCGTGCCCCGATGCACGGCCACGTCCGCATCGAGGAAGAGCAGGATCTCCCCCGTGGCGATTCTGGCTCCCTGGTTCCGCGCCACCGCCGGGCCGTGAGGCCCCCCGTCGAGCCGAATCACCTTCGCGCCCGCCTCCCTGGCGATCTCGCCGGACCGGTCGCTGGAGCTGTCGTCGACGACGATGATCTCATCGGGAGAAAATGTCGAGCCGGCGAGGAATCGGAGGCACTGCGCCAGGTGGTCCTGGGAATCGTGAACGGGAATGATGACGGAGATCAAGGCGGCTCTTCTGTAGAACTGATCGGTTCGCAGCGCAGCGGCTCCGCCCCGAGTGTCAAAGGTAACACGATCGGCACAGCGCGCGAGGACAGGTTGTGACAGTAGTCTCGTCCCGCCCGGCGGCCCAGGATCCCCCGATTCCCCGGTCTCTGGCCGAATACGTCCGGTCCTTCGGCCCGGGCATCGTGATCGTGCTGACCTGGCTCGGGGCTGGCGACGTGGTCGACATGGGCACGGCGGGGGCGAACTACGGCTACGCCCTGCTCTGGGTCTTCGTTGTCGCGGTCCTGTTCCGGTTCGTGTTCGTATCGCTCGTGGCCCGCTATCACCTGTGCAACCAGCACGGACACGGGGTGCTGGACGGCCTGGTCCGCCTGCATCCGGCCTACGCCCCCCTGCTGTTCGTCGCCGCCGTGGTCATGGGCCACGTGTACGGCTCCTACATGACGCGCGGCGCCGGCGAGGTGTGCCGGGCCGTCTTCGGCTTCGGTGAGATCTGGCAGTGGGCGATCGCCTCTAACGCGTCGGCGCTGTACCTGGTGTTCCGACCCGGGTTTCGGGCGCTCGAGCGTGTCTTCTTCTTCTTCCTCGCGGTGATGTCGGCTTCGTTCCTCGGGTCTGCGCTGTGGGTCGGATTCGATCCGGGCGAGGTCGTACACGGCCTGATACGGGTGGAGATGCCGGGGCGGCACGGCGCGTACGATCCGTGGCGCGTGGCGCTCGCCATGGTGGGTGCCGTCGGCGGATCGCTGATGAACCTCGTCTATCCCTACTTCCTCGACGCGAAGGGGTGGCGCGGGCCGCGCTACCGGCGGGTGCAGCTCTACGATCTGCTGGTGGGGATCGCCGCGATGCTCGTGCTCAATCTCGCGGTCTGGGCCCTCGGCGCGGAGCTGCTGTACCCCGACCGCCACATCGAGCATCTGGAAGACCTGCCGAACCTCCTCAGCGCGCTGCTGGGCGACTCGGGGCGGCTGCTCTTCTACGCCGGCATCTTCTCGGCCGTGTACACGTCGATCATCGGCCACGCGGTCGGCCTCGGCTGCCTGGGGACGCATGCCTGGCTGCGCTGGAGTGAGCCCGTCGGCGCCATCCCGCCGGAGTTCCGGCGGCACCGCTGCTATCGATGGATCGCCAGCTGGTGCCTGGTCTCGCCGCTCGTCTGGTCCTTGCCCGGCATGCCCGGCTTCGTCCCGCTCACGCTGGCGGCCAACACCGCGCAGGTCGTCCTCCTGCCGCTGCTCGCAGGCGGGTTGTGGTGGATCACCGCGAGCGAGCGGCTGATCGGCCGCGAGCACCGGAATCGCTGGTGGGAGAACGTCGTGATGGCCGCGCTGTTCGTCCTGGCGGTGTATTTCGCCCTGCAGGCCGCCGGTTCGCTGGCGGCACGGTTGTGAGCTCGCCCCTGCAGGTCTCCAGATCGCCGGCTGAAGACGGAAGCCACGAAGGACTGCGCTGCTCACGCGCGTCCTGTGAGGCAGGTATCCGCGGGCATCCGCGTTCGCGCGCGTCCCGTGAGGCAGGTATCCGCGCGCATCCGCGTTCGCGCACGGATCCCGTATGGACCCGCGTCGATCAGCGATGCAGGAGGGGCAGCGTCACCAGGAACGTGGAGCCCTGGCCCGGCCCCGGGCTGGTGGCCGACATGGTGCCGCCGTGCCTGACGGTGAGGTCGTACGCGATCGCCAGCCCCAGCCCCAGGCCACCGTGCTCGCGGCGCACGGAGTAGTCCGCCTGGCTGAAGCGATCGAAGGCGCTGCGGGCGAACTCGGGGCTCATGCCGATTCCCGTGTCGGTGATGCGAGTGACCAGGCGATCGCCGTGAACGGTGGCCTCCACGTCGATACGGCCGCCGCCCGGTGTGAACTTCACGGCGTTGGCGAGCAGGTTGCCGAAAACCTGCCGGAGCCGGCCGGAATCCCCGTTCACGTCGGCCGGGCCGGGCGGGAGGGCGACCGACAGGTGAACACCCTGGCGGGCCGCGGACGGCAGCGCTTCTTCGACCGCTTCGCGAAGGATCGCGAGCGCGTCACACCGGACGGGCTGGAGCGTGAGTTTGCCCGTGACGATTCGCGAGACGTCGAGCAGGTCCTCGACGATCTGCGCCTGCAGCCGGAGATTGCGCTGCAGCGACTCCCACGCCCGCCGCGTCTGGTGGGGGTCGAGCCCGCCCTGCTGCAGCATTGCGGCCTGGCCGATCACGACGTTCAGCGGGGTGCGCAGCTCGTGGGAGACGATCGCGAGGAACTCGTCCTTCATGCGGGACGTGGTCGCGTGGAGCGCCGCGGCGCGTTCAGCCTCTTCGCGCGCGACCCGATCGGTGAGGTCGCGCGTGACTTTCGCGAATCCGCGCAGCTCGCCCGTGTCGTCGCGCAGCGCGGTCAGCACGACGTTGGCCCAGAACGGGGAGCCATCCTTCCGCAGCCGCCAGGCCTCGTCCTCCGCCCGCCCCTCCTCCCGGGCGATCGCGAGCTGGCGCTCGGGCTTGCGGGCGGCGATGTCGGCGGCGGGGTAGAAGATGGAGAAGTGCCGGCCGACGATCTCGTCGGCCCGGTAGCCCTTGATCCGCTCGGCTCCGAGGTTCCAGGACGTGATGAACCCGTCGGGGTCGAGCATGAAGATGGCGTAGTCGCGGACGCTCTCGACCAGCAACCGGAACCGCTCTTCGCTTTCGATCAGCCGTCTGGTGAACTCGCGACGAGCCGGACCGGGGTTCGCCATCAGCCTGCAGCATACCGCTCCGCCAGCCCGGCGGAAAGCCCGGGATTGGCCGAGCTTGGCGGGTGTGGCGGTCACCAGCGGGGCCGCGGAGCCTGGCGGAGCGCAGGTGCACCCGGCCAGAAGCGGGCGTAGAGCGCCTCGAGCTCCGGCTGCAGGCCCGCGGTCATCAGCGCGAACGCCCGGTACGCGCGGGCGAGCGCGCGCTGGCCGGCCGTGTCGAGGAGGTAGTGCGTCCGCCGGCGGCCGCCGCGCTGCGGTGTCGGGTCGCCGGTGTACGAACAGACCATCTTCTTGGCTTCGAGGCGATCGAGCGTGACGTACACGGCGCTCGGCGGCACGTCGCGGCCCGAGCGGCCGACGATCTCGCGATGGATGGCCGCGCCGAACGCGCCATTGCCGAGCCGCAGCAGCGCCAGCAGCACCGCCTGTTCGAACTCGCCCAGCGCCGCCGGCGTGGCATCAGCGGCTTTCATATATCCCCAACATTGTAACTGATATGACGGCCGTCAGTTGGCGCCCCGTTTATCGAGGTCCGCGCGCCGAGTTCCCACCCCGGCGCGTTCTCACGGTTGCTCACGGCTGCACGTGAGCACATAATGATTCGCTCCGGCGCCGCCCTCGGCCGCTGTCCGTCCAACGTCAGGCGGGATCAGACCGCGGGGACGCTGCCGGAGCCCGGCTCGAACCGGGAGACTGATGGACTGTCTGGATGACTTCTGCCAGGCGCCATCCGGTTCACCCGCGTGGATTGGCCCGCGACAGCGCAGCGGGCCACTCTGCATCTCGAGCAGACAGTCCGCTGGAGCACTCGAACGAAAGGACATCACCTCAATGGGTTCCGCCGCCGCCACCGCCGCCATCCGCAGCATCAGTCAATGGAGCACCACGCTCGGCCGTACCGCCGCCCCCGCCCGCAGGGCGGCGGAGGAGTTCGGCTCGCTCACGTTCAACGACGAGGTCCAGCGCGCACGGCTGCCCAAGGACGTGTACCGCGCGCTCCGGCGCGCCGTCGCCCAGGGCGAGCCGATCGACGCCTCCGTCGCCGACACCATCGCGAGCGCCCTGAAGGACTGGGCCGTCGAGCATGGCGCGACACACTATACGCACTGGTTCCAGCCGCTCACCGGCATCACGGCCGAGAAGCACGACTCCTTCCTGTCGCCATCGTCCGACGGCCGCGCCGTCGCCGAGTTCAACGGCCGCGAGCTGATCAAGGGGGAGCCCGATGCCTCCAGCTTCCCCTCGGGCGGCATGCGGTCGACGTTCGAGGCGCGCGGCTACACCGCCTGGGATCCGACCAGCCCGCCCTGGCTTCTGGTGACGCCGAACGGCACCACCCTGGTCATACCAACGGCCTTCGTGAGCTGGACGGGCGAGGCGCTCGACAAGAAGACCCCGCTGCTCCGCTCCCAGGAGGCGCTGTCGCGTCAGGCCGTCCGCATCCTGAGGCTCTTCGGGTCCAAGGGGCAGCGCGTGGTGACGACCTGCGGGCCTGAGCAGGAATACTTCCTCATCGATCGGCAGTTCTACTTCAACCGCCCCGACCTCATCAACGCGGGCCGGACGCTCTACGGCGCGCGCCCGCCGAAGGGCCAGGAGCTCGAGGATCACTACTTCGGATCCATCCCCGACCGGGTGCTCGCCTTCATGCACGAAGTCGAGCGGGAGCTGTACAAGGTCGGCGTCCCGGTCAAGACGCGGCACAACGAGGTCGCGCCCAGCCAGTACGAGGTCGCCCCCACCTTCGAGAACGCGAACGTGGCGACCGATCATCAGATGATGACGATGGAGATGCTCCGGCGCATCGCGCCGAAGTACGGGCTCGCGTGCCTCCTCCACGAGAAGCCGTTCGCCGGCGTCAACGGCTCCGGCAAGCACCTCAACTGGAGCATGAGCGACGAGCTGGGGAACAACCTGCTGAACCCGGGCGAGACCCCGCACGACAACATCCAGTTCCTCGTCTTCTGCGGCGCCGTCCTGCGGGCGGTCAACAAGCACCAGGGGCTGCTCCGCTTCTGCATCGCGAGCGCCGGCAACGACCACCGCCTCGGCGCCAACGAGGCGCCGCCCGCCATCATCTCCATCTTCCTCGGCGACATGCTCACCGACATCTTCGAGCAGATCGAGAAGGCGGGCAGCGCCAAGAGCACGAAGAGCGGCGGCATCATGGACATCGGCGTCAGCGTGCTTCCCAAGCTGCCGCGCGACGCGGGCGACCGGAACCGCACCAGCCCGTTTGCCTTCACCGGCAACAAGTTCGAGTTCCGCGCGGTCTCCGCCAACCAGAGCATCGCGTTGCCGAACATCGGCCTGAACGTCGCCGTCACCGAGTCGCTCGACTACTGCGCGACCGAGCTCGAGAAGAGCCTCAAGGAGGGGAAGAAGCTCCAGGCCGCCGTCAAGCAGCTGCTCACCAAGCTCGTCAAGGAGAACAAGCGGATCATCTTCAACGGCAACAACTACGCGGAGGAGTGGCAGAAGGAGGCGGGGCGGCGCGGGCTGCTGAACCTGCGGACGTCCGTGGACGCCTACGGCGAGGCGCTCAAGCCCGACGTCGTCAGGGCCTTCGAGAAGTACGGCGTGCTCACCGAGCGCGAGCTGCAGGCGCGGTACGAGGTGGCCGTCGAGCAGTACAACAAGACCATCAACGTCGAGGGACAGCTGATGGTCCTCATGGCCAACCGCTACATCCTGCCGGCCGCCTATCGCTACCAGGCCGAAGTGGCTCAGAGCGTGGCCGCCGTCAAGGCGGCGGGGGGAGCGGCCAGGGAGACGAAGAAGGCGCTCGATTCGCTGACACGCCTCATCGACGAGTGCAAGGTTCGCGTCGACCAGCTGCAGAAGCTGCTGGAGCACGAGAGCAACGGGAGCGCCGAGAAACACGCCAAGTACTTCCGCGACAAGGTGATCCCGGCGATGAACTCGCTTCGCGAAGCCGGTGACTCGCTCGAGACCATCGTTCCGCACGACGTCTGGCCGTTGCCGACGTATCGCGAGATGCTGTTCATCAAGTAAGCGGGAGGGGCGGACGCCCCACGAGGCCGGTTCTGACGCGTGGGGCCGGGCGATGCCCGGCCCCCCGAATTCCGCGCGCTACCGCGCCGCGACCAGCTCCTTCTCCTTTTCCTTCTCTTTCGGCTCCTCGATGGGCAGCCGCCGGCCGGCCTCGGGCTTCTTCACCAGGATGGGCACCTCGATCTCGAGGACGCCGTCCTTGAACGTCGCGCGCGCCACCTCGGGGTTCGCCCCCTCCGGCAGCGGGATCTGACGGAAGAACGTCCCGTAGAACCGCTCCGTCCGGATGTAGCCCTTCTCCTTCTCTTCCTTCTCCTGACGGCGCTCGCCTTGCAGCGTCAGGTACTCGGCCGTCACCTCGATCTTCACGTCCTCCTTCTTCAGCCCCGGCAGCTCCGCGCGCACGACGAGCCGGTCTTCCTTCTCGAGCAGCTCGACGATGGGTGCCCACTCCGCGGCCACGACCTCCGGTTTGAAGAACGCGAACGGACGGCGGATCTCGAAGTCCTCGAAGATCCGGTCCATCTCGTCCGTGAGCCGCCGCATGAGCGCGAACGGCGTCCTGTAGGGTACCAGCTCCCTTCTCATGGTGAACCTCCCTCTGGTGATCTGCCGCCGTGTCCCGGACGCGGGCGGCAACGCCTCGAGCCGCCGGAGCGGCGAGGCAGCAAATCCATCAACTCAGTCGCAAACCCGGTACCTGAGGGTGCGAACGACGATCGAGCAGATCCGGCCTGATCCGCGCCGAGGCGGCCGCCGATGACAGGAGGCCGGCAGGCTCGACGGGTTTTCGGCAGCGGCCGGTCGCCACGGAACAACACGGATAGACAAGGCCACGGAAGAACACGTCTGGACAAGGCCACGGAAGAACACGGATGAACACGGACTTGGCGAGGGCGTGCGATCGCCGCGGCGCGTGATACAACACGGGAATGGCCAGGCCCCAGGATTCCAGCGAATACGCGACCGACGTGGTGCTGCGGGACGGGACGACGCTGCAACTGCGGCCGGTGCGGCCGGACGACGACCAGCGGCTGCTCGAGATGTTCTCGAAGATGTCGCAGGAGAGCCTCTATTACCGCTTCATGAGCGTGCCGCGCATCGATCTCGAGCGCGCACGCACGTTTACGCAGGTGGATTTCGATCAGCAGTTCGTCCTGGTCGGCGAAGCGGGCGGGCCGCTCGCCGCGATTGCCGGGTACTACCAGAGTGGTCGCTCGCCGGGGCGCGCCGAGGTCGCCTTCTCGGTTCCGGATGCCCTGCAGGGCAGGGGCATCGGCACGAAAATGCTCGAGCGGCTCGCGGAGATCGGCCGCGCGCGCGGTCTCGTCGCGTTCGACGCGTACGTGCTGGGTGAGAACCGGCGGATGATGGACGTGTTCCTCGAGTCCGGTTTCGAGGTCACCCAGGCGCTCGAGCACGGCGTCTTCCACGTGACGCTCTCCCTCGAGGCGACGCCCGGCTTCACGGCGCGCGCGGCGGACCGCTCGCAGAAGGCCGCCGCCGCGTCGATGCGGAGCTTCTTCGAGCCGCGGGTCGTGGCGGTCGTCGGCGCAAACCGGCAGCCCGGGCGCATCGGATCCGAGATCCTGCGCAACCTGCGCGAGACGGGGTTTACCGGCACCCTCATTCCGGTACACCCGCAGGCCGGCGAAGTCGGCGGCCTCCACGCTTACCCGACCCTCGCATCCATCCCGGGTCCAGTCGACCTCGCCATCGTCGTCGTTCCGGCACGGCACGTGTCCGCCGTGGTCGACGAGTGCGTGGCCAAGGGGGTGAAGGCCCTGGTGATCATCAGCGCCGGGTTCAGCGAGACCGGGCCGGAAGGGCAGGCGCTCGAGGCGGCCCTGGTGGGGAAGATCCGCGCAGCCGGCATACGGATGATCGGCCCCAACTGCATGGGCATCATCAACACCGACCCGCGGTTCCGGCTGAACGCCACGTTCTCGCCCGTCTATCCGCCGGAGGGGCGAGTGGCGTTCTCGACCCAGAGCGGCGCCCTCGGTCTGGCAATCCTCGACTACGTCAGGCAGCTGAACCTCGGGATTTCGAGCTTCGCCTCCATCGGCAACAAGGCGGACGTGTCGGGGAACGATCTCATCCAGTACTGGGCGGAGGATCCCAGGACCGACGTGATCCTGCTGTATCTGGAGAGCTTCGGGAACCCGGCGAAGTTCGGACAGATCGCCCGGCGCGTCGGCCGCCGCAAGCCCATCGTCGCGGTGAAGGCGGGCCGGTCGACTGCGGGCGCGCGGGCGGCCTCGTCGCACACCGGTGCGCGGGCCACGAGCGACGCGCTCGTGGACACCCTGCTCAGACAGGCGGGCGTCATCCGCACGCATACGCTCGAGGAGCTGTTCGACGTCGCCTCGCTCCTCGCCACACAGCCGGTCCCGGCGGGACGGCGGGTCGCGATTGTCACCAACGCCGGCGGCCCCGGCATTCTCGCGGCGGACGCCTGCGAGGCGGGGGGCCTGATTCTGCCGCCGCTCTCACCCGGGACCGCCCGCAGCCTCCGCGAGTTCCTGCCCGCGGCCGCGAGCGTCGCGAACCCGGTGGACATGCTGGCCTCGGCACCGCCCGGGCATTACGGGCGCGCGCTCGAGCTGATCCTGGCCGACCCGGGCATCGACAGCCTGCTCGTGATCTTCATCCCGCCGCTCGTGACTGCCGCGAAGGACGTGGCCGACGCGATTCGACACTCCGTCGCTGCGCAGTCGGCCCGTGCAGCCGAAACGGGTTCATCGCCGAAGCCGGTGCTGGCGACGTTCATGGGCGCGCGGGGTGCCCTCCCGCTCGCGCCGATTCCGTCGTACACGTTCCCCGAGTCGGCCGCGGTGGCCCTGGCCAGGGTGACCCAATACGGCGAGTGGCTGCGAAAGCCGGAGCAGGACGTGCCGAAGCTCCCTGGCATCGATCGCGATGCGGCGCGCGCGCTCGTGGCCCGTGCGCTCGCCAGCGGTGGCGGTTGGCTCCCCCCCCTCGACGCCCAGTCGCTCTTGGAGAGCTACGGGATCCCGGCGGCCGCGACGCGGCTCGCGCGCACCGCGGACGAGGCGGCCGGTGCATCGGCCGCGATTGGGTTCCCGGTGGTCCTGAAGGGCTCCGGGCCAGGACTCGTCCACAAGACCGAGCTGGGCGCCGTGCACCTGAACCTGCGCGACGAGACTGGAGTCCGGCGCGCCTTCGCGGATCTCCGCGAGCATCTCGGCGATCGCCTCGAAGCCGTCATCGTCCAGCCGATGATTGCGGCCGGTGTCGAGATGGTGATCGGCGCCATCACCGATCCGTCGTTCGGTCCACTGGTGATGGCCGGCACTGGCGGAATCTTCGTGGAGCTCGTCGGAGATACCGTGTTCCGGATGTGTCCGCTCACCGCGGCGGATGCGGCGGAGATGCTCGACGAGATGAAGGGGCACGTACTGCTCCGCGGCTACCGCGGGGCGCCGGCCGTCGACGAAGGAGCCTTCAAGGCGATGCTGCTGCGCGTGTCGCAGCTGGTCGAGTCGTGCCCGGAAATCCAGGAGATGGACATCAATCCGGTCATGGTGCTGCCGGCCGGCGCGGTGGCCGCGGACGTGCGGGTGCGCATCGGTGCGCGGCCCGGGCCCGTGAAGGACCGGCGCATCTCATACTGAGACGAACTCGTGCTGCGGGTGCCGGACGGTGAGGACCGGGCACGGTGCCTTTCGAACGACGCGCTCCGCCACGCTTCCGAGCAGCACGTGCCCGATGGGACCCCGTCCGTGAGTTCCGAGTACGATCAGATCGATCTGCTGCTCCTGCGCGTAGCGGACGATCTCGAAGAACGGCGACCCGACGACCACCGCGACGCGGACTCCCGCCCGCTCCTCCTCCGGCACGAGTCCCGCCAGCCGGTTCCGGGCCTGGGTCTGCCACTGCTCCAGCAGATCCCCCAGCGGAGCCGGAAACGCCTCGGCCGCCCACGGCTGCGAGTAGGGATCGTGGACGACGTGGAGCAGGTGCAGGGTCGCCCCGAATGCGCGGGCGAGCTCACGCCCGTACTTCAGCGCGGCCTCGGAGCAGTCGCTGAAGTCGGTCGGCACCAGGACGGTCTTCAGGGTAATCATGCATGCCTCCACATGAGGCCGCGGCTGCAAGCGCCATTCCGGGTTTCTCCCGGTTCAGCAGGGCGCCGAACACACGCATTCGTCAGGACGAGCAGCGCTGCCGCATCCTGCAGAGAATCAGGCCGGCTCCAGCGGGGTGCTTGTCCCCTGGAAGCGTGATGACTTGTGTGAGTGATCACGCTTCCAGGGGACTAGGCCGGGAGCGTCACCGACACCACTGTTCCACCGCCGGTGGGGCATACCACCTCGATCGATCCCCTGTGTCGCTCGACGACTCGCCGGGCGGTCGGCAGCCCCAGGCCGGTGCCGCGGTGCTTCGTCGTGAAGAACGGCTCGAAAATCTTCTCGCGGATGTCTTCGGGAATGCCCGGTCCCTGGTCCGCGATGGACACGCGGCACTCGCCGTCCGCCGCCGCGATCATGACGTGGACCTGGCCGGTGCTGCCGGACGCCTGGGCCGCGTTGATCAGCAGATTCAGAAAGACGGTCTGCAGCTGCTCGGGATCGGCCTGGATGGTCGGCGCCCCTCCGCTGATGTTCACGTCCACGCCCGAGTGTGCCGGATCCTTGCGGAGCAGCCCGGCGGTCCGCTCGAGCAGATCGGCGAGCGGCACGGGCGCCAGGTTCGGCTCGCGAGGCCGGGCGAACACCAGCAGATCGTGCACGATGTCGTTGAGGCCGTCCAGACGATCCACGATGTCGCCGACGATGGCCCGGTCGCGGCTCCCGGCGGGCATGCGGCCGCCGATGACCTGGAGCGCGCCGCGGATGCCGGCGAGCGGGTTCTTGACCTCGTGCGCGACCACGGCGGCCATCTCCCCGAGCCTCGCGAGCGCCGTCTGCTCCCGTAACTGGGCCTCCGATCGCTTCCGTTCCGTGACGTCGTACCGGATCGCCATGTACTGGTAGGGCTTGCCCCGGTCGTCGAGGAACGGCACGATGGTCGTGTCGACCCAGTAATAGGTCCCGTCTTTCGCGCGGTTCCGGAGTTCGCCGCGCCAGATCTCGCCGCTGGCGATCGTGCGCCAGAGGCCACGGATGAACTCTTTCGAGTGGTACTTCGAGTTGATGATGCGGTGGTCCTGCCCGAGCAGCTCCTCGCGGCTGTACTTGGAGATCTCGCAGAATTTCTGGTTGACGTACGTGATCCGGCCCTTCACGTCGGTGATCGCCAGGATGGCCGCCTGGTCGATGGCATAGTTGGTGTCGGCGAGATCCTTCAGCGAACGATCGAGGGCCCGTCCGGCGCTCGCGTAGCTCGCGACGAGCCACGCGGTCACCCACGTGCCCGTGATGGTGAACGCCCGGTTGGCGATGCCGAAGGTGAGGAAGCCGCCGGGAGGCGAGAGGAAGAAGTCCAGAACCGTCAGCACCGTCGCGCCGACGGCCGCCCAGACCGGGAACCGCGGCTGCCGCACGAAAATGCCCAGCAGCACGATGACCCCGTACAGCGCGCTGATGGAGATGCCGACCGGAAGCTGCAGATCGACGACGAAGATTCCGGCACCGACCAGAATCGACGTGACGACGAGCCGCCGGTCGTCCCAGCGGGCCGCCGGGACCGGACGCAGAGGCATATGGCTCGATGTTTGATCAGCCAAAAAGACCAGATGGTACGATGCTATCCCGCTCCCGCCGAATCGCGCAATTCACCATGATCCCAGCTGTCGAGCCTGCGGGAAATCCCGCAGCCCTTGCGAAAAGTTCCCCCATGGCCACCATACTCATCGTGGACGACGAGGCTCTGATCCGCTGGTCGGTCTGCGAAACGCTCGAGTCGGCGGGCTACCGGGTCCACGAAGCTGGCTGCGCGCGTGAGGCCCTGGCGCTGGCCGACGGGAGGGCCGACGTCCGGGTCATCCTGCTGGATCTGAAGCTGCCGGACTCGAGCGATCTCGGCCTGCTGCGCCAGCTGCTCCAGGTGGCCCCCGCTTCGCGGATCATTCTGATGACCGCCCATGGGACCCCGGAAATCCTCGATCAGGCTCTGAAAACCGGGGCCTTTGCCGTCCTGACCAAGCCATTCGATCTGCAGGAGATGGTCTCCCTCGTCGCGGCCGCGGCGGCCGCTTGAACGCGGCTCTTCCGCCCGCCCTATAATTTCCTTCGTGCCTTCGCGGATTCTCGTCGTCGACGACGAGCAGCTCGTACGGTGGTCGCTCGTGGAGCGGCTGACCGAGGACGGCCACGACGTGCTCGAGGCGGGAACCGCCCGGGACGCGCTGGCCCGGTGCGGTCCCGACATCGACCTGGTCCTCCTGGACTACCGGCTTCCCGATTCGGACGGCCTCCAGGTCCTGAAACAAATCAAGGCCAGCGATCCCGACATCCTCGTCATCCTGCTGACCGCGTACACGAACGTCGAAACCGCTGTCGAGGCCATGAAACAGGGGGCGTATCACTACGCCAACAAGCCGTTCAACCTGGACGAGATCTCGATGCTCGTCGCCAAGGCGCTCGAGACGACGGCGCTGCGTCGGGAGGTCCGAGCGCTGAGGGCATCGCGGTCCGAGCCTTACGCCCTCGACCGTATCGTCGGCGACTCCCCGGCCATGCAGTCGCTGCGCGGGCTGCTCCAGCGCATCGCGGCCAGCCCGGCCTCGACGGTGCTGCTGACGGGCGAGAGCGGCACGGGAAAGGACCTCGCGGCCAAGGTCCTGCACCACAACAGCTCGAGGTCCGCGAAACCGTTCATGAACATCACCTGCTCGGCGCTTCCCGAGACGCTCCTCGAGAGCGAGCTCTTCGGCCACGAGCGCGGCGCGTTCACCGATGCGCGGCAGCAGAAGATCGGGCTCATCGAGTCGGCCGACGGCGGGACCGTGTTCCTGGACGAGATCGGCGAGATGGTGCCGGCGCTTCAGGCCAAGCTGCTGCGATTCCTGGAGGAGAAGGCATTCAAGCGGGTCGGGGGATCCGCCGACATCCGTGTGGACGTCAGGGTCGTGGCCGCGACGAACCGCGACCTGGAGGATGCCGTGAAGCAGGGGCGCTTCCGGGAGGATCTGTACTATCGACTGAACGTCATGCAGATTCACCTGCCGCCCCTTCGCGAGCACGTGTCCGACGTGCCCGAGCTCGTCACCTACTACATCGATCAGTTCAACCGCGAGTTCCGGAAACAGGTGCGGGGGATTACGCCCGAAGCGCTGGAGGTGTTGAAGGGCTACCGCTGGCCCGGGAATATCCGCGAGCTCCGCAATGCAGTCGAGCGCGCGATGCTGCTCGCTGATGCGGACCGGCTCGGCCCCGAGCACTTCCCCATGACCGTGAGCCGCCGGCCCGGGGGGCAGGGGTTCGACCTGCCCGAGGAGGGCGTGAGCCTCGAGTCCGTCGAGAAGGGGCTGGTGACCCAGGCCCTTCAGCGCACCGGCTGGAACCACACGAAGGCCGCCGCCCTGCTGGGACTGAACCGGGACCAGATTCGCTACCGCGTGGAGAAGTTCGGGCTGGAAAAACCGGTCGAGCGCGGATAATCCCGCGGCCGGCGCGCGGGAAATTCCCCCCTCCCTTCGAGCAACGGGCGTACCCGTCCGGGAATACCCCTAAACAGGCCGGATTGCGCCGATTTCCCGTGGCATGTCCGTTGCTCTGCCGAATATCCGGCAGGCCGCATCAGCGAACGTCGAGGCCGCGCCGGGAGACCGAGATCATGCTGTCGAGAGAACGAGTGGAAGCAGTACTGGATCGCATCCGCCCGATGATGCAGGCCGACGGCGGCGACATCGAGCTCGTGGACATCCACGGCAACAGCGCGCGCGTGCGGCTGACGGGCATGTGCTCCGGTTGTCCGAGCGCGCATATGACGCTTTACATGGGTGTCGAAATGGCGCTCCGCGAGGAGATCAACGAGTTCGAGGAGCTTCAGGTCGTCTGATCGAGACCGGGGATAAGGATCGGGAATCGGGGATCGGGGATCGGGGATCGGGGATCGGGCGCGTCTGGCGCGTTCGCGGAACAGAGGCAGTATGCGAGCACCGGCACAGTTCTCGATGGATCAGGTCGTGGTGGGCCACAGCCCGCGCATGCGGGCGATCTTCGATTTCGTGAAGGTGGTGAGCCGCAGCGACAGCAGCGTGATCATCACGGGAGAGAGCGGCACGGGGAAGGAGATCGTCGCCAACGTCCTGCATCACTCGAGCCCGCGGCGGCACCAGCCGTTCGTCGCGGTGAGCTGTGCGCTGTTCTCCGAAGGCCTGATCGAGACCGAGCTCTTCGGTCACGAGCGTGGCGCCTTCACCGGTGCGATCAAGGACAAGCCGGGGCGCTTCGAGCTCGCGCAGGGGGGCACCCTCTTCCTCGACGACATCGACGACGTGCCGCTGGGGATGCAGGTGAAACTGCTGCGGGCGCTGCAGAACCGGCAGGTCGAGCGCGTGGGCGGCACGCGCACGATCCCGGTCAATGTGCGCGTGATCACCGGCACCAAGCGGGATCTGCGCCAGATGGTGGCGGAAGGGAAGTTCCGCGAGGACCTCTTCTATCGCCTGAACGTGCTGCCGATCGTGCTGCCGCCCCTGCGCGAGCGCCGCGAGGACATCCCGGTTCTGATGGACTTCTTCCTCCGGAAGTTCGCGAGAGAACGGGGTGTGGACGTGCCGGAGCTCTCCCCGATCGTCGGACATGCGTTCGAACGGTATCGCTGGCCCGGCAACGTCCGCGAACTCGAGAACGCGTGCGAGCGGATGATCCAGACGTGCACCTGCGGAACCGTGCGCATCGGCTGCGTGGCCGCGGGGATGCTGTTGTCCGCGCACGAGGCGGGAGAGCTCCCGACCGCGCCGCCCGCCTCCCCGAAATCGATCTCCCTCGACGACCGGCTCAAGGAAGTGGAATCCAACCTGATTGGCTGGGCGCTCAAGGTCTCCGACGGCAACAAATCGAAGGCAGCCGAGCTGCTGAGCATCAAGCGCTCGACGCTCGGCGATCGGATCGCGCGCTGCGGGCTCGGCGACGCCCGCGACACCGCACAGGTCGAGGAGCAGGTCGCGATCTGACGCGCGCTCTTCCGATGGCGCGATCATGGCCGCGGGCAGGCCCGCGGCCATGCGTTGTACGGGCCGGTCAATCGGACGGCCCGGTCAGGGCTGCACCGTGATCAGGTTCTCGACGGTGGTGACCCCCGGGGCATTCCAGGCGGCGCGTCCAGCTTCCTCGCGCTCCGTCCAGGACCGCACGCTGCCGGTGAGGGTCACCTTCCCGCCCCTGGTCTCCACGTGAATACGCCTGGCGTCGACTTCGGCCATCCGGCGCAGCGCCTGCTCGATCTTCTCCTTGATCTCGACCGGAGAGAGGCGCGGCTTCAGCTCGATGTCGTTGGTCACCCCGATGACGCCGCGGATCTCGCGCACGGCCTTCTCCGCGGCGACCTTCTGGTACATCCAGTCGACGCGGCCTTCGAGGGTGACGAAGCCGTTGCGGACGGTGACCGTGAGTCCGGGCGGCACGGTGACGCGGCTCCTGAGGGCATTCAACGCGTCGTGCGCGATGTCGGGGTCGGTGCGCTGATCGCCAAGCCTGACCTGGAGGTCGTTGGCGACCGCTCTGACGCCGTAGACCCGTTTGGCGGCTTTCTCTGCGGCCATCTTGGCGGCATAGGATTCGACGAAGCCCGTCAGGGTCACGACGCCGTCGTCGGCGGCGACGCCGATGCCCGAGGCGTCGAAGTCGGGCTCCCATTCGAGCTGGAAGAGCACGGCGTCGCGGACCTGCTGATCGGTTCTGTTGATGAGTGCCGTGGGCATGATCCTGCCCTCCAGGGCCTTGCTTGACCCGATGGTCCGGGCGGCGATCCATCCAGGATGATCGGGGGGCACGCAACGGCCGTGCCTGGAGGTGGCGTCCGGGGTCAGGTCTTGCATTGACGTACCGACCGGTGATTCGTGACGGTCGGTACGTCAATGCAAGACCTGACCCCTAGGACTGCCGCGCTTCCGCGATCATCGTGCGCACGCGTGCGGCGTCAGGGTAGTTCGGGGCGATCTCGAGCAGGCGCTCCCAGGCTTCGGCGGCGCCGGCCTTGTTGCCCTTCCCGTCGCGCCGGATGATGCCGAGGTTGAACCAGGTCTGCGCATGGCGGCCGTCGATGGCGAGCGACTTCTCGAGCTGCGCCAGCGCCTCGTCCGTCCTGCCCGCGTAATACAGCGCCGTTCCGAGATCAGTACTGACGGCCACGTTCCCGGGATCCGTCCGGAGCGCCTGGTTGTAGTGCGGAATAGCCTCCGCGTACCGGCCGGCGTCGTACAGCCGGTTGCCGAGCTCCACGTTGGCCTTCAGGTTTCCAGGATCGGTCGAGAGAATGTTCCGGTACGCCTGCAGCTCTCCCTCGTCCACGATGGCCGTGGGTCCGGTCGAGTGCACGTGCGGATCGGCCGCGGCGGCTGCTGCGATCGGTCCCTGCGCCTGTCCGGCGCCCAGCACGTACCCGACGATGATGCCGAAGAAAATCCCGGCGAGGGCGGTGACGCCGTTCATGGGCGACAGCGCTGCGCGCGGACGTCTGGCTGCTCTGGACATGGCGCTTCCGTAAGCTGGAGATTCCGCCCCGTGTGGTTGTCCCGGGGGCGGTGGATCGACCGTCCGAGATCCCGACGGCACCGGAGTCGACAGGCTGAGTGGAGGGCCAGTCCTTGCCGGATGCCGCCGGGAATCGAACGCCAGAGTCAATTGCAGCCGATGTGCCACGCGGCAGACCCGCTTTTTCCCGCCTTTTCTGCTGAAATCGTGGGAGGGGGCCGGACGTTCCGCCGGATATCCGGCGGGAGCACGAGACCCCGCAGAGCTCGCGGCCTCCTGAGGCGTGGACGACTGGACGACGGATGGTGAGTGGAGGCCGGGAAGCCGGATTGCGAACGGGACACAGTTCGGGGCCCGTTTCCCGGTTCACGCGTGAGGTCGCAGCCTGGAGGCGGCACCGGGGCCGAAGGCCCTGTTGCCCCGATGCCGATGTGTCGTGATGACCCTGCGCCTCTTCATGAACCGGGGCGTGGCCCCGATGCTTGCCCGTGAGAGCAGCAACAAGCGGGCCGTGGTTTCCGTCCCGCCCGTGCGCCCTCACGCTCGATTTTTCAGTGTGATTTTGCCGATGCGCTCGCTTCGGCCTGCCGGCCAGGCGTCAAGCCTCCGAAAAGCCGCCGCCGACTTTCCGGTCGGGGTCAGGTCTTGCATTGACGTACCAGCGTCGCTGG
>DASPFV010000035.1:0-3414 GCA_035620975.1 Vicinamibacterales bacterium | reverse complement strand
GAGCACGACCGTCGCTGCGGGCCGGGGCACCGAAAAGCCGGTCGGACGGGACATCGCCGGAGGAAGCAGAAGGTATCACAGGTGCTCCCGGCGGCTTCCGGCCATCAGCGCAGGATCTTCGGCATCTCTACCCAGAACCAGCCGCGGATCTCCCCGGTCTGGAAGCCCAGGGCGCGGTCGGCGGGATAACGCTCGGTGAGCACCGACCGAACGGCCGAGCCGACCTGCGCCTCGGGACCGTGGCACCCCGTACACATCCTGCGCTCCTCGATCGGTCGCAGCACGCCCACGTGTTCGCCGAGGTCGACCGCGAACCCCTCGACGTCGCGGGCACGGCGCCCGGCGTGTTGCTTGATGGTGGCCGCCGCCCAGGCCTGCGGGATATTCGTCGGGTTTCTGAGCCGATCGCTGGTCCAGCCTGCCGCGATGCCCTGGGTGCGGCCGAGCCGCTGGGCAGCCGCCGTCACGTCGATATGGCAGGCGTCGATCGCGCTGGCTGGTCCTCCTTTTTCCAGCGCGTGGTTCAACTCGCGGAGCAGAGCGTCCTGCAACGCCGCGATCATGATGTCCGCCCGCGAAATCGGGCCGCGCAGCTCCGCGCGCGCCTCCGCGATCGGCACGGGCCGGGGAAGAGGCGCTTGTGCGCCGAAGGCGTGCGCGAGGGCAACGACGAGGATCACGACAACCAAGCGTGTCATGGCCCCTCCTGCACGGGCTCCGGTGCACAGGGCGTTCCATGCCCCCGGCTGCGTCGGGCCGTCATCGCGCCGATCGGGGTCGTTTTTCCTGGGGTTGGCGCGCAATCTGTGCGACAGACGCCCCTGTATGAACGGCCGGACGTGTGACCGGCTTCGGGACGTCGGGAGCACGGCAGGCAGCCGGATTCCGCCCGCCGGGAAACCGGCACGGTAGGAATTGGCTCAGGGCTCAGGGCTCTGGGCTCTAGGCTCTAGGCTCCTGGTTGACCGCCTTTTCGCGATGCCGGTCGAAGAAGAGCACTTCGTGCTGCCGGTAGGCCTGCACGCCCATCGCGATGGCCGCCATTGCCTGGTAGCCGAGACGGGGCGGCAGGTTCGGCTCCTGCCGCGAGCGGACACACTCGAGAAAGTTGTCCATGTGGGGGTGCGTGCCACGCAGGGCGGGCTGCACGTCGATCATCATGCTCTCGACACCCGTCTTCTTGACGAACTCGTCGCGGTACTCCTGGTCTGGGACGAGCTCCATCGTCGTGTTGCCGAGGTTCTCGCTGTTCTGACCGATGAAGAGGGTGGCCTGGCTGCCGTGGATCACGAGCGGGGCGCCAACTCCACTGCCGACGGAGCACGCCAGCTGCATCGTCCAGGACGGGTAATCCACGTTCATGAAGAACGTGTCAGGGACCTCGCGGTCCTTCTGCACGTAGATGCCTCCCGACGACGTGACCCGGAGCGGGAAGTCGCCGCCGATCGACAGGAGCAGCGGTGAAACGGTGTGATAGAAGAGGTCGGTGGCGATGCCGCCGGAGTAGTCCCAGTACTTCCGCCAGCGGAAATATCGCTCGGGATCGAACGGCCGTTTCGGAGCAGGCCCGAGAAAGGCCTTCCAGTCCAGCGTCTTGGGATTCGCATCGGGATCGATGGCGTAGTTCCATTCGCCGCGCAGGTTACGGTTGCGGCCGAAACCGCCCGAGGCCCACACGACCTCGCCGAGCAGTCCGTCCTGAATGGCCTTTCTCGCCTTCCAGAAATGATCCATCGAGGTGTACTGACTGCCCACCTGCAGGATGCGACCTCCGGCCTGGACGGTTTCGGCGATCTCCTTCGCCTCGTCCAGGGTATACGTCATCGGCTTTTCGAGGTAGACGTCCTTGCCGCTGCGGAGCGCCTCCATCGCGTGCAGATAGTGCCAGTGATCGGGCGACGAGATCACGACGACATCGACGTCGGGCCTGGCGCAGAGCTCGCGGTAGTCGTGATGCACCGACCGCTCGTCGACGCCGGTCGCTTCGCGCGCGCGCTGCTTGCGCTTGTCCCAGATGTCGTTGACGGCAACGGCCTGCACGTCGCCCCGCTCCTTGCTGCGCTCCATGATCCGGCGGATGTGCGCGTTCATCCGTCCGCCGCAGCCGACGAACCCGATGTTGATGCGATCGTTCGCGCCGACGATGCGGCCCTGCCTGGGCCTGGGCAGCGGTCGGGCGGCCTCGAGTCCGCTGACCGTGCCGGCGGCTCCCGCAGCGACGGCCCCGGCGCCGATTCGCCTGATGAACTCCCGCCGGGTGGTCTCGTTGCGTGTCGTCATGCAGGCCTCCACCAGCCGCTGAATCGCAGCCAGGTTGTCTGGGACGCCGGACTGAGCCAGGCAGCGGGCCCGATCTTATAGCAGGTGTCGATGCGTCACGGTCGATTCGAGGGCCATGATGCCCGGTTGGCCGGCGCGCCGCCCACGTGAAGAGTCGTCAGGAGCATGTCGTGCGCGTCACCGCAGGACCTTCGGCATTTCCACCCAGTACCATCCGCGGATCTCACCGTCCTGGAAGCCGATGGCGCGGTCGGCAGGGTAGCGCGCCGCGAGCGCATCCCGCACGGCTGGGGAGAGGGACTCGGCGGGGCCGTGGCACCCGGCGCACATGGGGCGCTCGGCAATCGGGCGGATGACACCCAGGCGGTCGCCGAGGTCGACGGCGAAGCCTTCGATGTCGCGGGCGCGCTGTCCCGCGTGCTCCCGGACGATCCCGGCCGCCCAGGGCCGCGCCGCGTTGGCCGGCTGACGGAGGCGATCGCTGGTCCGGCCGGCCGGAATGCCATGGCTGCGCGCCAGCCGCTCCGAGAGGGCCGCGGCGTCCAGGTGGCACGACGCGAGCGCACCGGCGGGGCCGCCGCGGGCCAGACCGTCCTGCAACTCGCGCAGCAGCGCGTCCTGCATGGTGGCAATCATGACGTCGGCGCGCGAGATCGTGGCGCGAAGCTCGGGCGGCGCCGCCGAGATCGTCCAGGTCTGCGGCGATGGAGGCTGGGCCGACAGCCCGGCCAGGCCGAGCAGTCCGGCCATCGCAGCCGCAGGAGCCAGGCGTCTCATGAAAGCCTCCCGGGGCGGATGCTGCATCGGCCGTTCCAGGTGTGCCACTCGCGGGCTGACGCGCAGGAGGTGCAAATCCCCGGCAGAAAGAGCGCGAAAATCCGGCGGCCCGGGCGTGGCAGTCGCAGCCCGCCGGCGCGCGATCGGGCCCCGGATTGCTTTCCCTTCGGCCCGTGACGGAATTCCGTCACTAGCGTTCGTCGACGAGCGTCTCGAGGATGCCCTCGCCTTCTCGCGCCACGGCACGGAAGTGGCGCTCGTCTCGAAGCGCTGGGAGGCCGGCGTCGAGGAGGCGTCGTGCTTCCTCGATCCGGCCGGGCGCAGCGAGGCACGCACCGAGGCGCACACGTGCTTCGG
>DASPFV010000034.1:0-28208 GCA_035620975.1 Vicinamibacterales bacterium | reverse complement strand
TCCTTGCCCGGGAAGATGTACGGGTAGTTCACCCCCGTACGGCTGCGCTGGTAGAGTCCAGACTCCGTGAACACGTTGATGAACACCTGGTCCTTCGAGTACGCATAGCTCGCCTCGTTGATCAGGTTCGGGCTGAGCGTGCTCACCCAGTTGAAGTTCTGCGTCCAGTTGGGACGTTCCCAGTCCGTGCGCGCGAACGGCAGCCCTCCGCGGAACGCGTCGATCGCCACCCAGTTGGATCGCGAGAAGCGCCAGTAGAACTGGTTGCGGTCGTTCAGCCGGTAGTCGAACCGGATATTGTCCTTTCGCTGATCCTGCGGGTTGTCGCTCGTCAGGATGACGTTGTTCGTGCCCTGCTGGAACCCGGGCGTCGGATCCGGGTACAGGTTCAGCAGACCCACGCCGTTGGGCGAGAGCCGGTTCCCCGGGATGATATTGCCCGGGAACGGCTGACCGGTCAGCGGGTCCATGATGACCCGGGTCCCACTGAAGAAGGTGTTGGGCCCGAGCAGCTCGCTGAAGTCCCCTCGTCGCATCGCCGCGGTGGGGACTGTCACGGTGCTCGTCGCCACCTGGAAGAAGTCGATCCATTCCTGCGCGCCGAAGAAGAACAGCTTGTTGCGGAACATCTCGCCCGGCACCGGGCCGCCGAACGCGTAGCCGTACTGTTTGTAGTCGAACGGCGCGGGCTCCTGGTCGGCCGGGTTCGTGCTGCGGTTCCGGGACCACTGGTTGGCCTGCAGGGACTCGTCGCGGAAGAAGTACGACGCGCTGCCGCTGTAGCGGTTGCTTCCGCTCTTGGTGATGAAGCGGATCTGGCCGCCGCTCGCGCGACCGTACTCCGGCATGTAGTTGGCCGTGAGGACCTGCACCTCCTGGATGGAATCGACGTTCTGTACGCCCACGATGGCGCCGGTCGAGCGCGTGCGGACGGCGACGGCGCCGTCGACGGTGATCGTGTTCTCGTCCGACCGGCTCCCGTTGATGTTGAAGCCGCCCGTTGTCAGTGACGAGAAGCCCGCGTTGTTGAAGTTGCCGCCGATGACCCCCGCCTTGAGCGCCGGGACGCCTATAGGGTTGCGCCCCGAGAACGACAACAGCTCGATGTCCTTGGCCTCGACCGTCTTCCGGACGGCGACCTCCGTCTGCAGAACCGACGCCTCCGCGGTGACCGTGACCTCCTCGGTGATGGCGCCGGTCGTGAGTGCGAAGTCGATGATCAGCGAACCGCCGGCATCGAGACGGACACCTGCCCGGCTCGTCCTCCTGAATCCCTGCAGCTCCGCCGACACGTCGTACACGTCCGGAAGCAGATTCGGAAAAGTATAGAAGCCGCTGCCGTCGCTAACGGTTGTCCGCGATTGCTGAGTGGTCGTCGACGTCAACGTGACGGTCACGCCCGGCACCACCAGCCCACCGGGGTCCCTGACGGTGCCGGAAATAGTGCCGCGATCGAACTGCGCCGCCGCCGGCACGCTGATGCCAGCGAGGAAGATCAAGGCGAAGGCAGGGCTTCGCAGCAGCCACAGAGTGCAACGGTTCATAGCATGCTCCTCCCGGACTTTCGTCGATGTCAGGCGAACGCTCGTGCACGACTCATCGCGCCGGCTGCATCGACTAAAACACGGTACTGGGGCATACTACACACCCCGCCCGGGTGTGCGCAACAACATGCGGCGGCCTATCGAGGCCGTCGTGTTTGAGCGGCTGCTACCTCATGTGGCCAGACGTTCAGGGCAGGGTGTGAGAGGGTTCGAAGGGGCCGGAACAGGGGCGTACTAGCCGGACCAGCGTCGGCGCTCTAATTGAGCGACTTCCCGCCCGGCGACTCGTCCGGGCCAGACGGGTCACTTCCTTTCGACGTGCCCGCCAAACCCGAATCGCATGGCCGAGAGCACCTTGTTCTGGAACAGATCGAGATCGCGCGAGGCGAAGCGTTCGTAGAGGGCCGCCGTCAGCACGTGCGCCGGCACACCGATGTCGTTGGCCGCGGCGACCGTCCACCGGCCCTCGCCCGAGTCGGCCACGACGCCACCGAACCCGTCCAGGGTGGGGTCCGAGGCCAGCGCGGTGGCCGTCAGGTCGAGCAGCCACGAGGTGATCACGCTGCCGCGCCGCCACAGTTCCGTGATATCGGCCAGCTGGAAGTCGTACTGGTAGTGTTCGGGATTGCGGAGCGGGCTCGTTTCGGCATCCGCCCCCTGGCTGGCGCTGCCGATGTTCGCGCGCTTCAGGATGTTCAGCCCTTCGGCGTAGGCCGCCATCACGCCGTACTCAATCCCGTTGTGAATCATCTTCACGAAATGGCCGGCGCCGCTCGGGCCGCAGTGCAGATAACCCTGTTCGGCGGTGCCCCCGAGCTTTTCGCGTCCGGGCGTGCGCGGAATGCTCCCCGGGCCCGGCGCGAGGGTCGCGAAGATCGGATCCAGCCGACGCACGACCTCGTCTTCTCCGCCAATCATCAGGCAGTAACCCCGCTCGAGCCCCCAGACGCCCCCGCTCGTGCCCATGTCGACGTAATGAACGCCCCTCGCGCCCAGCCGTCTGGCGCGCGCGATGTCGTCCTGGTAGTTCGAGTTGCCGCCGTCGATGATCGTGTCGTCGGACTCGAGGAGCGGCAGCAGCTCGTCGACGGAGCGCTCGACGATGGCCGCGGGAATCATGAGACAGATCGTGCGCGGTCTCCCGAGTTTCTGAACGAACTCGGCCGTCGACGCTGCCCCCGTCGCGCCTTCCGCGCGAAGCGCCGCCACCGCCTCCGCGGACCGGTCGTACACGACGCACTCGTGCCCGCCCCTCATCAGCCGCCGGACCATGTTTCCACCCATGCGGCCGAGCCCGATCATCCCGACCTGCATCGATTAACCTGCCTTTCCCATTTTCCATTCCCTGCAGGAGGCGTTCTGGCCATTCCGACTAATAGCGCAGCTCGAGCGCTTCGATCTTGGCCAGCCGTCTCGCATGCCGTTCCTCACCCGAGAAGCAGGCCGCCACGAAGGCGCGGACCAGCTCCCAGGCGAGGGCTGATCCCACGATGCGTCCGCCGAGCACCAGGACGTTCATATCGTCGTGCTCCACGCCCTGGCGCGCGGAGTAGGCATCGTGACAGACGGCCGCGCGGATGCCCGGCAGCTTGTTCGCGGCGACCGACGCGCCCACGCCGCTGCCGCAGACGAGGACGGCGCGCTGGGCGCCGCCATCCCGGACGGTCAGCGCGACGATTTCCGCGACGTCCGGGTAGTCGACCGGATCGACCGAGTCGGTCCCGAGATCGACGACGTCGTGGCCGTCCCGGCGGAGGGCGTCGGCCAGGTCCTGTTTCAGCACGAATCCGGCGTGATCGGATCCCACCGCGATGCGCATGAATGGCTCACGCAGCGAATGAGAGCGGGAACGGCACGAAGACGGGCATGATAGGGGGCGTGCAACTATACTCGCGCAGGGCTGTCGGGATTCTACTGCAGATCCGTGTCCGTCGAGGTTGAGGTTCACCGTACGGACGTGCTCGGGGCAATCGTCGCCGGGCGCGTCGAACGCATCGCCCTGGCCGCCCTGGCGGGTGCCGGGCGGGTGGCCGTCGCGCTCACCGGCGGCTCCCTGGCGGAGGCGTGCTTCCCGGCGCTGTCGAAATTGCCGCTCGACTGGTCACGCGTGGAGTTCTTCTGGGGCGACGAGCGGGCCGTGCCGCCGGAGCATCCGGAGTCCAACTACGGCGCAGCCGCGCGCCTCTGGCTCGAGCCCGCCGGCGTGCCTGCCGCGCGCATCCACCGGCTCCCGGCCGACGACGCGGATCTGGCGGCGGCCGCGCTCCGGGCGGAGCAGGAGCTCGTCGCGACGCTCGGGCGCGTGCCCCGGCTCGATCTCGCGCTGCTCGGCCTGGGTCCCGACGGTCACGTGTGCTCGTTGTTCCCCGGCCACCCGCTCTTGCTGGAAGACCGCCGCTGGGTGGCGGCTGTCGAGGACTCGCCGAAGCCGCCCCCCCGTCGTCTCACGCTGACGCGCCCGACGCTCACCGCGTCGGCTCATGTCCTGTTCGTGGCCAGCGGCTCATCGAAGGCCGCTGCCGTCCATGCCGCCGTACTCGATGAGCACTCCCGGCTGCCGGTGGCGCTCGTCGCGCGCGAGGCTGCCCGCGCGCTGTTCGTGCTCGACGACGCCGCGGCGCGGATGCTCTGAGGCGGGGCCTCGCTCCCCGCCTGGCTCAGGAGGGCGGCTGCGGCACGATGGCGCCGCGGGCGGTCCGACGGGCCTGCCACGTCGAGAACATGTTCGTGAGGACGGCGCCGAAGCCGCTCGCCCAGGCGAGCAGCTCTACGGCGAACCCGGCGGCTACGAGCAGCAGCACGATCGGCGACAGCGGCCAGCCGGCCAGCGCGAGCACGCGGGCCAGCATGAGTGGCAGCAGGATCACGATCACGCCGAGCACCACGTCCAGAAACGGGGATCCGGGACCCATCCCGAAGCGCTGGCGCGTCCATCCCCCCACCGCACACGCGGTGCCGGTGAAGCCGGCGATGAACATCAGAATCAGCAGGAGCACGACGAATGGCATGAGGATGAAGAGCAGCGGGATGCCGATGATCGTCAGCGCCAGGACGATGCTCGTCAGGATCAGCACGGGGATGATCAGCGCCTGTGCGAGCACGCCCACGACCACCGCCTTGACGGGGTTGTCCGTGAGCCGTGCTGCCGACCGTTCGACCGTGGGCCTGGCGATGAAGACGGCCAGCAGCGACACCAGGAGCAGCAGGCCGACACGGACGCTCGTCCCGATCAGGCGCGGAACCGCGCCGAAGCCATCGAACAGGTAGAACGGCGTCCACGTCGTGACCCAGGGGCCGACCCGAATCGCGCGTCCGTCGAAGAGGGCGACTTCGGTGACACCGCCGCGCACCTGCGCGGTCGGCGCCCGGCGCACCGTGCCTCCGACCGAGACGATGTCGCCGCCTACCACCGCGTCGGGTCCGAGATCCACTGAGCCGAGCACGGCGACGACCTGATCGCCCACCTCGCCATCGACCCGCACCGATCCGAGCACCGCCACGGCCTGGCCCGTCACCTGCTCGTCGCGCTCGACGACCACGTCGCCGAACACCCGCACGCGGTCTCCTCTTGCCCGGCGTGTCCGTGATGTCCTGGTCGGCTCCGCGCTGGGGGCCGGCGCCTCGACGGGGGCCTCCGGCTCCACCGCCGCGCCGCCCGCGTCGCTGAAGAGCGCCGCGCGTTCGGCGGACGGCAGATACGACAGCCGCAGGACCGAATCGGCATCGGCGCCGAGCCGCTCCCGCAGTTCGCGTCCGGTGACCGGATCGCCGTTGATCGTGATGCCCGCGTCGGAGATCTCGACGAACCGCACGTCTCCCATGCGGGTCTTCGGCCGCAGCACGACGCTCTCCGACAGCGGCACTACGTCGAAGCGTGCCTCGAGCCGCTGCCGCAGATCGCGCTGATCGCCGGGAGGCGCCTGCGCAACCGACGCCGCGGCGGGCGCGATGAGCAAAGCCAGCATCAGAACCGCTGTCATTGTCTTCTTCATCGGGATGACTCCAGATCCGAACCGAGAATGCGCTGCAGCGCGGCCAGCGCCGCGATCGCGAGCGCCTGGATGACGAGAATCGTGAGGGTGACCGTCGGGCTGGCCGCGAACGCCGCGGCTGCCCGCCCGAGATTGGCGAAGATGCTCCAGACGGTGGTGCCCGGCTGTCCGCTCGTCGCGGCGCCGACGATGAGCCCGATCGTCAGGTCGAGGAAGGCCGTGAGCGCCGTGGACATCGCCGACACGATCAAGCCGGCGCTGAACCAGGTCAGCACGCCAGCCCCGGAGACGCCCATGCCGAGCACCGCCACCCTCGTCAGGCGGGCGAGGCGGCGGTCGCGCGCCGCCACGGCCTGGACGGCCGTCATCGTCTCGTTCACGAACGACGGGGAAGGCGGCGCGACGGCGCTCGCCGCGGCGAATACCTTCCGGAACTCCGCATCCGCGTCGTCGTCGCGGTTCTGTTCCTCCGCCGCGAGCCAGCGCCGGACGTGCCGATCGAGGTCGTCGCCGTTCGTCTCCATGGGCGTTCCGAAGAGGCTTACGGGGCCGGGAGGCTCGACGTTGCAGTCACTCCGGCGGCGCCCAGCCCGCGCGCGCGAGCCGTCGAGCCATGTCCTTGCGCGCCCGGTGAACGTGGGACCGAGCCGTGGCCTCCGGGATCCCGAGCGCGTGTCCGATTTCGTCGAAGGAAAGCCCTTCTTCGTAGCGCAGGACGAGCGCGGCCCTGAACTCCGGTCGCAGCTCGCGCATTGCCGTCTCGAGCGCGCGGGCGAGCACCTCCTGCTCGACTGGATCGGAGCGCGCCGGGGCCGCCATATGAGGCCCCTCGCGCTCTCCCGGTCCCGCAAGCGGAACCTCGCGTCTCGGCGCCCGCCGCAACGCATCGATCGCCGTGTTGTGCGCGATGCGGAACAGCCAGCTCGAGAGGCGGCGCGTCGTATCGAAGGCCTGCAGGCGCCGGTAGGCCTTGACGAACGTGTCCTGGGCGAGCTCCTCGGCCAGCGCGACATCACCCGTCATGCGCGCAATCAGGCTGATGACCGGCCGCTGATACCGCCGCACGATCCGCTCGAAGGCGGAGGAGGACCCGGAGAGCGCTTCGGCTACCAGCCGGGCCTCGGTCACCGTTTCCAGATCGATCGGGATCGTCCGGTCCCTCCCAAGGCCATACGGGGTTGACGGCGGTGGCGTTGCTGTTCGGCCCGGAGGACCGCGGGCTTGACTGGGGGTCGTCGGACAATATAAATTGTCCGACGGAAACATAATGTTGTCCGACGACGCGAACGCAGCCCGACGTTCAGGTTCGAGATGAAGCTGGACATCATCGATGATCCACGCCGCGCGCGCACGGCGCTGCATCCCCTCCGGGCGAGGATCCTCGGGTCGCTCGACCGGCCCGCCAGCGCCAGTCACCTCGCCAAGGCGCTGGCTCTGCCGCGACAGCGGGTGAACTACCACCTGCGGCAGCTCGAGGCCGAGCACCTGGTCCAGGCCGAGGACCTGGGGACGGTCGGTCGGCGAATCGATCGGCAGTACCGGCGGACCGCCGCGTCGTTCCTCCTTGCGCCGACCGTTCCCGGCACGCCCGCCGTTGCGGCACAGCATGCCGATCGGTTCTCATCGGCTTACCTGGCGGCCGGCGCGGCCCGTACGCTGTCGGATATCGCGGTTCTCCGCCGGGCGGCTGATGCGCAGGCGAAGCGGATACCCACCCTTTCGATCGAAGCAGACGTCCGGTTCGCGACGCCTTCAGCGCAGCGGGCCTTTGCGGATGCCCTCACGAGCGCGGTCGGCAAGCTCGTCGCGCGTTACCACGATCCGCATGCCCCCGGCGGGCGGACGTTCCGGATCTTCGCCGGCGGGTATCCCGCGGTCGGCGACCCCGAGAAGGAGCACCAGCATGTCTGAGCAGCCAGCCGCCCGCGTCATCGCCCTCCGCATCGACGTGAAGGCGACGCTCGACGAGGTGTGGAAGGCGTTGACGACCGCTGAAGGCCTCGCACGCTGGTTCCCTCCGCAGGCGGCGACGGTTCCGGGACCTGGCGGGACCCTGACCCTCTCCTGGGGCCCGGGCGAGGAGTGGGTGGCCCCGATCGTCGCCTGGGAACCGCACGCACATCTCGGCATCGTCGGCGACGCGGCAAGAAGCCTGGCGGTCGATTTCCACCTCGAGGCCAACGGCGAGATCGTGACGGTTCGCCTCGTTCACTCGGGGTTCGACGAGAGCGAGAGCTGGGACGACTACATCGACGGCCTCACTGCTGGATGGACGTATTTCCTCGCGAACCTGCGTCATGTGCTGGAGCGGCATCCGGGTACCCGGCGCGCGATGCTCAGCGCCCGGCCGAGCTGCCGGGGGACGGTCGCCGACGGATCGCGCGCCGTGTTCGGTGCCGGCGGACTCGACGTCCGGCCTGGTATTGATGCGCTCGGCGTCGGTGACCGCTGCAGTCTCTTGCTGGGCGGCGAGCGGTTCGAGGCCTCTGTGCTGGTCGCGTTACCGCCCCGCGCCGTGGCCTTCGTGCTGTCCGACCTCAACGACGCGCTGCTCTTCGTGGAAAGGGAAGGACTGCAGCCGAACTACCGCCTCGGAATCTGGCTTTCGCTGTATGGGGTGGCTCCGGAGCGGGTGGAGCGCATGCGACAGGCCGTAGATTCGCTGGCGTCCGCGCTGGCGGTACGGGAGGCGCCAGTTCCGCGTGCGTGATCTTGCGGCGACTCCTTCTGCCTGACCGGGGGAGCTGCGGTCCCCGCCTGCCAGGGGTGCTGAAAAATGCATCCCGGGCTGGGAAAGGAGGACGGGTCGGGCTTGCGTCTTCAGCGGCCCGCTACGCCCACGAGGAGGGCGGTCAGTACGGCGACGTATCCGGCTCCGGCGTACGCGCCGACCAGGAGGACGCGCCGGGCCGGGGACAGGACGCGCCACGCCGCAGTCGGATGGAGGCAGAAGGCGAGCGAGCGGCCGATGAGCACCTCGATCGTCATGCGCAGGAGTCGGGCAAGAAGACTGCCAGGCCGCCACGCCGGTGAAACTTCGAATTTCAGCCCGGAATCCCCGCGGTCATCAGCCCGCCCGGTAGACTGTAGTCTCCCTCCAGGGCGAGTGGAGGCTTCCGCCTGGCATCCACGGCCCCCCGGTTTTCCGTCCTCCGTCGCCCTACAGAACCACGGCTGAGCAGCCGACAAGCAGCGCGTGAAGCACACCATCCTGCACGGTGACGATCTGCCGCTCCTGCCGGTACTCGTCGATCGCCGGCGGAATCCAGATCGCCGCGCCCTCTGGCGCGGCGGCCGGCGCGACTCCGACTGGACGGAGCGCCCGCCCGGCGCCTGGCCGAGACTGGCACGCGGGGAAGCAGGGGCGAGCCCGACGGCACGTTTCCGGCAGGCCCTCTCCTCGCTCCATCTCCTCTGGTAGGGTAGGGGAGACGCCCGGCAAGCAAGGCTCGCGGCTGGCAGCCGAGGGTCGAGCTCGATGCCGGAGCTGGAGCTGGGAGCCGCCCTTGTTGAAAGTCGAGCTCCACGCTCACACGGACGGCGATCCGAAGGATCGCATCTCCCACACGGTCGGCCGCCTGATCGAGCACGCGGCCTCCCTCGGGTACCACGGGCTGGCGATCACGCTGCACGACCGGTACTTCGATCCGCGTCCGCACGCCGCGGCGGCGCGCGCCAGCGGCGTCGTGCTGCTCTCCGGAATCGAGCTCACGATCAACCGCCGGCACCTGCTCCTGGTGAACTTCCCGCCGGCTGTCGTGGACGCGCGGACGTTCGACGACGTCCGCCGGCTGAAGAGAGGCACCTCCGGTCTGGTCGTCGTTCCGCACCCCTTCTATCCGATCCCGAGCGCACTGGGCGGCCGGCTGCTCGCCGAGCACGCCGACTTCATAGATGCGCTCGAGATCAACGCGATGTACACGAGCTGGCTCGATTTCAATCGCCGCGCGGTCTCGTGGGCGCGCGCGCACGGGAAGCCGCTCGTGGGCAACACGGATCTCCATCTCCTGCCACAGATGGGCACGACCTATTCGGTCGTGGACGCCGCGCCCGATCCCGATGCGATCTGCGAGTCGATCCGCGCCGGTCGCGTGGAGGTCTGCACGCGGCCGCTCCCGACGCTGCGGGCTGCGGGGCTCTTCTCGCAGATGTGCCTGACCGGCCTGGTCGGCCGGCTCCGCCGCTGAGGGGGTCGGGGTGCTGCGTACATCAGGTCGACAGTAGCGGTCCAGTTCTGGCCCCTGTCCGAGCTGGGGCTGCTCGATGCGACAGAGAAGAAGCGGGCTTCGAGGCCGGCATGAACGGCTCATCGACCTTGGAAGCGCTGACGACGGCCCTCGTTCTCAGTGGCCGTTGTGGTCCTGGCGATGCGGGCTGCAACCAGGACGCGACGGCGCAGCCTGCGAGCAGTCCTGCTGGCATTCGCCATTCTCCCGTCAGCGGTAATCCGAACGCGGCCGCAGCGCTCATCGGGCCCGCGTCCGGGGGGCTGGTCAGTGGCGTAAAATGAAGGGTCCGGTCTGCAGTTCCGGCAAGCTCCGTGATCAACGCCATCGTTTCCCATTACCGGATCCTCCACCTGCTCGGCGAAGGCGGCATGGGGGTGGTGTATTCGGCCGAGGATCTCCGGCTGCGCCGGGAGGTCGCGATCAAGTTCCTCCGACCCGAGCAGGCGCGGGCGCAGTGGCTGGCGCGCTTCAAGCGCGAAGCCCGCCTGGCCTCGTCGCTCCAGCACCCGCACATCTGCACGATTCACGAGCTCGGCGAGCACGAAGGCCGGCCATTCATCGTGATGGAGCTGCTCGAGGGCCGGACGATCAAGCAGCTCCTCCAGGCGGGTCCGCTTCCGGTGGGCCGGCTGCTGGACTACGCTCTCCAGATCGCGACGGCGCTGGACGCAGCCCACGCCCGCGGCATCATCCACCGCGACATCAAGCCGGCGAACCTGTTCGTCACCCACGGCGATCGCATCAAGGTCCTCGACTTCGGCCTGGCGAAGCTCGCCAGTGCAGCGCCGGTTCAGCAGCCGAGCGACCCCGGCGAGCCGCCGGCGGCGACCTCGGAGCAGCCGACCGCGTCGCTGCCCGACGTGACGAAGACCGGAGTCACGATCGGAACGGCCGCCTACATGTCGCCCGAGCAGGCGACGGGTGCTCCGGTCGACGCGCGCAGCGACGTCTTCGCCTTCGGCAGCGTGCTCTACGAGATGGCGACGGGACGCCGCGCGTTCCCGGGTGACGACACGGCGCTCGTGCTGCAGCGCCTCCTGCAGGGCGACGTGGTTCCCGCGCGGGCGGTCAACCCGGCTGTGCCGGACCGGCTCGAAGCCGTCATCGACCGTGCGCTCCAGGTAAACCGGCACCGGCGCTACCAGTCGGCGGCCGACATGCTCGCCGATCTCCGCGAGCTTGCGCGGCATCTGTCGCCCGAAGCATCCGGGACGGGTACGGCGATTGCCGCGGCGCGTTCAGGCGCCCACCCTGCGCGCCCGTGGTGGCGCCGATGGGGCCTGGCCGCCGCCGCGGGGCTGGCCGCCGCGGCTGGGGTGATCTGGTGGACGGTGCTGTCGACGACGACGCCGCTGACGAGCCGCGACAGCCTGCTCGTCGCCGGCTTCTCGAACACGACGGGCGATCCGGTCTTCGACGAAACCCTGGCGACCGCCCTGAAAGTGCAGCTCGGCCAGTCGCCGTTCCTGGACATCGTCAGCGACGATCGCATCGCGGAGACCCTGCGGCTGATGAACCGCAACCCGGAAGAGACGCTGACACACGAGTCGGCACGTGAGGTCTGCCAGCGGCTTGGCGTGAAGGCGATGCTCGAGGGATCCGTGGCCAGCCTCGGCGCCAACTACGTCGTCAGGCTCGCCGCCACCGACTGCCAGTCGGGCGACTCGGTGCACCGCGTGCAGGGCGAAGCCACCAGCCGCGAGGCCGTGCTCGGCATGCTGGGTTCGCTCTCGTCGGCCATGCGGACGACGCTCGGCGAGTCGCTGCCGTCCATCCAGCGCTTCGACGTTCCCATCGAGCAGGCGACGACACCTTCGCTGCAGGCCCTCAAGGCGTACACGCTGGGGGTGGCGGAGCGGCGGCGCGGCAGGGAACTGGAGTCGATCGCCTTCTTCAACCAGGCGATCGAGCTCGATCCCGAGTTCGCCGCCGCGTACAACACGCTGTCGACCGTGTACGGCAGCCTGGGCGAATGGCGCCGGAGCGAGGAGTACTCCCGGCTCGCGTATTCCCGGTTGGCGCGTGTCAGCGAACGTGAACGGCTGTTCATCACCTATCAGTACCACGATCGGGTGACCGGCAATCAGGAAGAGGCGGCCCAGACGCTCGAAGTGTGGAAGCTGTCGTTTCCGCGGGACATGCGGCCGGCCAACGCGCTTGCGCTCATCTACAACCGGCTGGGCAGGTACGATCGCGGCATCGCCGAAGCTCAGGAGGCGCTCCGGCGCAGTCCCGGCCACCCGTTTCCGATGTCGAACCTGGCGGTCGCCTATCGTGGGCTCGGGCAGTACTCGGAGGCACGGAAAATTGCCGAGGAGGCCGTGGCGCTCGGTGTCGCCACGACTCCGACGCGGCGGCTGCTCTACCAGCTCGGGGTAATCGCCGGTGACGGGTCCGAGGCCGCGCAACTCGAATGGGCCAGGGATCGTCCGCGCGAGTTCGACCTCGTGTCAGCGCGGGCGCAGGTGGCCGCGTACCACGGCCGGCTCCGGGAAGCGTCCCGTCTGTACACCGAGGCCGCCGACAAGGCAACCGCCCGGGGGCTTTCCGGCACCGCGACGGGCTACTGGGCTCACCTCGCGTGGACGCACGCGCTCTACGGCGATCCGAAGACCGTGCCGGGCCAGGTCCGCGAGCTCGTGGGCCGGACGTCGGCGGACGCGGACAGCCCCGGAACAGTGCCTCGGGTCCGGGCCGCCGCGGCGCTCGGCCTTGCCGGGCTGACCGCGGAAGCGAGGGAGGTGGCCACACGCGCACAGCAGCGCTATCCCGAAGCGACCTTCGTTCGAAGGGTGCTCGTGCCGTCGACGCAGGCGGCCATAGCCATCCAGGCGGAACGGTTCGAGGAGGCCACTCGCGCGCTGGAGCCGGCGCTGGAGACCGAGCGCGGGACAGTGGCCGCCCTGGTCCCGATTTATCTGCGGGCGATCGCCCATCTCGCGAAAGGGGACGCCGATCGGGCCCGCCGCGGTTTCGAGGACGTCCTCGACGCACGCGGCGCGGATCCTTTTGCTCCGGTCGTGCCGCTCGCCCATCTCGGGCTGGCGCGAGCGTGGCGACTCGAAGGGAAGACGGCAGACGCGCGGCGTGAGTACGACGAACTGTTCCGACTGTGGGAGTCTGCCGACGAGGACCTGCCCGTGCTGAAGCGCGCCCGCGCCGAATACCGGGCGCTCGGCTCCTGACGGTTCTCCCGCGTGCCTTCACGGACGATCTCTCATTACCGGCTGCTCGAGCGAATCGGGCAGGACTATACGGGCGAGATCTACCGGGCGCGCGATCAGCGGCTCGAGCGCGACGTGGCCGTCCGGCTGCTGAGCCCTGAACGGGCGACGCGACGCGACGAGCGCGAACGCTTCAGGCGCGAGGCGCACATCGCCTCCCTCGTCAGTCACCCTCACGTCTGCGCGGTTCACGATTCCGGGGAGGACGCGGGCCAGGCCTTCGTCGTCTGCGAGCTGCTCGAAGGACACCTGCTCGAGACCACGCTCGGGGGAGGTGCGCTTCCGTCCGAGCGGGTCATCGAGCTCGGCATCCAAATCGTCGATGCGCTCTCCGCCCTGCACCGTCGGGGGATCGTTCACGGCAGCCTGGACCCCTCGAACGTGTTCGTCACGACGGACGGACACGTCAAGCTCCTGGACGTCGGCCGCATGAGCGCGTTGTGGACGACGTCAGCGGGTCCCCGTTCGCTCGACGGCTCGTCTCCGACGACGTCGATCGACAGGACCACGCCCGCCGACGTCTCCATCGCGCAGTTCCGGCCCACGCAGGCGCCGGAAGTGGTCAGGGGCGAACGCCTCGACCACACTGCGGACATCTTCGCTGCGGGCGCCATCCTGTATCACATGGCCGCGGGTCGTCCCGCCTACGAGGCGGATACGCCCCCGGAACTGGCGGCGGCGATCGTGCGCGGCTCGCCCGCGCCGGTGCATGCCGTGAACCCGTCGGTGCCCGAAGGGCTCGAGAGCGTCGTGAGCCGGGCCCTGGCGTCCGAGCGCGGTGCGCGCTACCAGTCCGCATCCGACTTCCTGGGCGACCTCCGCCGCCTCCGCCGGCGCGCGGAGCTGTCGGCCACATCCGGCGCGGGCGCCGCGGCAGGCAAAGACCGGCGGGCCATCCGGTGGGCCGTTCCCGCCCTGCTCGGGATCGTGCTTGCGGCGGCAGGCGTGTGGTGGACGTGGGGAGTGACCGGGGCGCCGGCGAACCGGCACACGCTGCTCGTAGGCAGCGTGGCCAACGGGACCAACGACCCGGACTTCGACGGGACGCTGCGCGAGGCGCTGACCGTGCACCTGGGGCAGTCGCCGTTCCTGGATCTCGTTTCCGACGAGCGGCTGCGCCAGATCCTGCGCATGATGGGCCGCAACCCGGATGCCGCGCTGACCCATGAAGCGGCGCGCGAAGCATGCCAGCGCCTCGGCGCCTCCGCGATGCTCGATGGCAGCGTCTCGGCGGTCGGCCGGCTCACGATCGTCGCGCTCGTGGCGACCGACTGCGCCACCGGCGAGACCATCGTTCGCGACCAGGTCGAAGTGGAGCGGAAGGAGCAGGTGCTCGGTTCCCTCGGGCGGATCGCGTCGTCGATGCGCCGGTCGCTGGGCGAATCGGTGGCCTCGCTGGAGCGCCACAACGTCACCATCGAGGAGGCGACGACCGGATCGCTCGAGGCGCTTCGCAGCTATACCGCCGGGACCGCCAGGCGGGCGGCGGGCGCGGAAATCGAGTCGATTCCTTTCTTCGAACGGGCAATCGCGCTCGACCCCGAGTTCGCCCTTGCGTATACGACGCTATCGAGCCTCTACGGCGGACTCGGGGAGACCGGCCGGGGCGAGGAATACGCGAGGCTGGCCTACGAGCACCGGGACGGGGTGAGCGAGCGCGAGCGGTTGTTCATCACGTACCAGTATCACGACCGGGTCACTGGCGATCAGACCAGGGCGCGCGAGGCGCTCGAGGTGTGGACCCGGTCGTACCCACGCGATTACCGGCCCGCGAACGCGCTGGCCGTGCTCCTGATTCGTCTGGGCGACTACGAGCGGGCAATCGCCCAGGCCGAGGAGGCGAGCCGCCGGAACCCGGCCCACGGGTTCCCGTATTCGAATCTCGCCTACGCCTGTCGGGGCGCCGGCCGATATGCCGATGCGAGGGCCGCCGCCGAACGGGCCGTCGCGCTCGGCATCGAGACCTTGCCGACGCGGCGGCTGCTGTACCAGCTCGCGGAAATGGATGGCAACCCCGCCGAGGCCGAGAGGCACCTCGCATGGGGTCGCGAACGTGCACGCGGGTTCGACCTGACGGGCGCGCAGGCCCAGGTGGCTGCGTTCCGGGGGCGGATGTCCGAGGCCCGCGAGCTGTTCGCGCAGACCGTGGCCGCGGCGGGACGCAACGAGTTCGCTCAAACGGGCACCGGGTACGCGGCGCAGGCCGCGCTGACCGAAGCGCTCTACGGCGCCTTTCCACAGGCGATCGCGCAGGCACGCCAGGTCCCGGAGGCCACCACGTATGCGCCGAGAGCGCGTGCGGCGACGGCGCTCGCCCTGGCCGGCGCCATGGCGGAGGCCGACGCCATTGCCGGCGCGCTCGGGCGCGAGCGCCCCGACGACACGCTGCTGCACACCGCATACCTGCCTGTGCTGGAGGCGGCGCTGCTCTGGCGTCGGGGCCGACTCGACGAGGCGCTGACCGCGCTCCGGCCGGCGGCATCGTACGAATGGGGCTCGGTGGCTGCGCTGCTTCCCACCTACTTCCGGGGACTGACGCGCCTCTCGGCCAGACGCTTCACCGAGGCCGCGGCCGATTTCCGCTCGATGATCGAGCACCGCGGCGTAGATCCGTTCTCGCCGGTCATTCCGCTCGCGCACCTGGGGCTGGCGCGCGCGCTGGCCGCGTCGGGGGACGCTGACGGCAGCCGCGCCGCATACGGCCAGGTGCTGGCGATCTGGAAGGACGCCGACGCCGACGTCCCTGTGATACGCACGGCTCGACAGGAAGCCGCGATCGCGGGCAGCCAGCCGAAATCACCCTAGGGAAACTTCCACCTTGCACAAACAGATGAGCCGGATAAAATCGCGCTGCCAATGCCTGCCCCGGCGCCGCGGCGCGAGATCGCGGCGTTTGTCGGATACGTCTGCGTTGCAGTCGCCTTCAGCTGGCCGCTTCCGCTCCAGCTCGACCGAGCGCTCCTCGGACCGATCGGCGGCGACACCGGCGTCTACGTGTGGAACCTCTGGGTCTTCCGGCACGAAATCGTCGAGCACGGCCGGCTGCCGTTCTTCACGTTCGAAATCCTGGCGCTGACGTCGCCGGTTCCGCTCGTCCTGCACAACTACACGACGTTCGCCAACCTGCTGGCCTTTCTGCTGCTGCCGCTCGTGGGGGTAGTGGCTTCGTTCAACCTCCTGTCGATGGCGAGCGTGGTGCTCAGCGCATTCGCGATGTACATGTTCGCGAAGACCCGATCAGGGGATGCCGCCGGCGGCTGGCTCGCGGGCCTGCTGTTCGGATTCTCTCCGTTCATGAGCGCCCGGATGGCGGAGCATTTCAGCCTGCTCATGGCGGCGCCGCTGCCCATCTTCGCGTGGCTGCTGCTGCGCATCGCGGCGCAGCCGTCTCTGCTGCGGGCGTGCGCGGCCGGTGCCGTTGTCGCCTGGGCCTTCCTGTGCGATCCGTACTATGCCGTGTACTGCCTGATCACGGTTGCGTTCATGGCCGCGCACTCGGTGCTCACCTTCGACGCCAAGCCGGTGGCGGTGCGCCACATCTGGTGGCGCTCGCTTCTCGATCTCGCCATCGTCTGCGTGGCCGGGCTCGTCGTCGGCATCCTGCTGCGAGGCGGCGGACGCGTGGAACTGTGGGGGCTCCGCGTGAGCGTGAACAGCCTCTACACGCCTGTGCTCGGGCTGACGGTGCTCGTGACCTGGCGGGTGTGGCTGGCCATGCGCAAGCGCGCGAGGTGGTCGCTGGCGCAGCTGCGCCCCTACCTGCCACTGGCCGCCGCGGCGGGCGCGGTCTGCGCGGTGCTGCTGGGTCCCGTCCTGTACGCCCTCGGCTCGCCCTTCGGCGAGTCGCAGTGGATCACGCCGCCGGCTCCCTGGCGAAGCAGCGCGCCGGGCGTCGACCTGCTCGCCTACGTCGTGCCGAACCCGTACAATCCGTTCATCGGCGGGCCCGGGACTGGCCTCCTTCGCACGCTGCCCAACGGCTTCGTCGAGAACGTCGCGTCGGTCCCCCTCGTGGCGGTTCTCACGATTCTGATCATCGTGGCCCTGGGCTATCGCCCGCCCTGGGGCATGGTGGCGTTCACGGCATTCTGGGCGCTGATGGCGCTCGGCCCCTTCATCCGCATTGCCGGCCAGACGACGTACGTGCCGACGCCCTGGGCGCTGATCCGGTACCTGCCCGTCGTTGGCGCCGCCCGGATGCCGACGCGCATGACGGTGATGGTGATGTTCGGCCTCGCGGCCCTGCTGGCGCTCGCCATGGCCCACCTGCGGAGCCGGTCGTCCAGGGGAACCGCTGTGGCATGCGCCGTCGGCGCCCTGTTGCTGCTGGAGCTGCTGCCCGCTCCGCGTCTCCTGCACTCGGCGGAGGTGCCGCTCGCTTACCGGGCGATTGCCGCGGATCCAAGACCGCTTCGCGTCATGACGCTGCCGTTCGGCCTGCGCGACGGCCTCAGCTCACGCGGCGATTTTTCGGCGGCCTACCAGTTCTTCCAGACCTCGCACGAGAAGCCGCTCGTCGGCGGGTATCTGTCCCGGCTGCCGCGTGAGGGCGTGGACCGCTACGGCAGCAACCCGGTGATGCGCGTGCTGATGCGGCTGAGCGAGCGGGGCGAGGTCGATCCGCAGACGATGGACGCCGCTCTCGCCGAGTCGGCTGCCGTAGTCGAGCTGCTCTCCATCGGCTGGATTGTCGTCGACACGCACCGCGCCACACCGGAGCTGCGCGATTTCGCCGTCCACGCGTTTGGACTCACCCCTGTCCTCACCGACGGCGGCTATGAGCTCTACAACACGCCGCTCGCCGCGAAAACAGGCAGACAAGAGTAGTGTGCGCCATGTGCGCGATTGGTGCCCCTGGTCGATGAGCGCGTCGAGGGCTGCAGCGCAGGATAGAGCTGTCGAGACAATTCCAGGCACGTGACGACCTTTTTGAGCGACCGGCACGCGTAGCTGAGGAACCGAGCGAATTCCCCGTTGGTGTGCAGCCCGTCCCCTCGGCGATGTTCAGGGCGCAGGGGTCGCCGCGTTCCGCGTCTCATCTTTACAAATATCCGTGCACATCGGCGATCATCCGCGTCCCGTCTGTCCCAATGTCCGTGCGCATCAGCGATCATCCACGTTCCGTCGAGCTGAGATCCGCGTCCATCCGCGGTCCGGGCGCGATCCAGCAACGGCGGATCCGCGATCCGCGAGGGGCTGGGCCATAATGTCGGCGCTGCAGACTGCGGAGGAGGGCGCGATGGCGGAGAAACCGCGAGGACGCTTCGTGTGGTTCGACTTGATGACGACCGACCCGGACCGGGCGGTCGGCTTCTACCCCAGGATCACCGGCTGGGGCACCACACAGTTGCAGGGTTCCGCACCGTACACGATGTGGACCAACAAGGGCGCGCCGATTGGCGGCGTCACGAGGCTCCCGGCGGGCGCCGCCGCGCCTCCGCACTGGCTGGCCTACATCTCCACGCCCGACGTCGACGCGACGATGGCACAGGCGACGGGGCTGGGGGCGGCCGTGGTGTCGCCGGCTGCTGACATTCCGAACGTCGGGCGGTTTGCCGTGCTCACCGATCCGCAGGGGGCGGTGTTTGCGATCTTCTCGCCGGCTGGCGAAGCGCCGGGACACGACGGCGAGCCCCGGCGCGGCGAGTTCTCCTGGCACGAGCTGGCGACGAACGACGTCCCGGCCGCGCTGCAGTTCTATCAGGCGCTCTTCGGCTGGGAGGCGCCGCAGGCCATGGACATGGGGCCCGGTGGCATCTACCAGGAGTACAGCCGTGCCGGCCGCCATCTGGGCGGCATGTACAAGAAGCCGTCCGAGGCGGCCGCGCCGCCGGCCTGGCTCCACTACATCCTCGTCGACGACGTCCAGCGGGCCGTGGAGACGACGACGGATCGGGGCGGTCGGATCGTGAACGGCCCGATGGAAGTGCCGGGAGGCGACACGATCGCGGTGGGCGTCGATCCCCAGGGAGCGATGTTCGCCCTGCACGCGAAGAAGCGGCGTTGAGCCCGCTTTCGAGGCTGCTCAGTCGATCCACGAGCACGGCGGCGCGACGCGCCGCAGCCAGTCCAGCGCGGGCTCGCCGATTGGCGCGCCTGGTGGAGCCTGAGGGACTTCCAGCCGCGACGCCGGAGGCTGCGGACGATCGAGGAAGCGCCGGACGTCGGCCGCGATCGACGCGCGGTGTGCCGCGACGGGATTCGTGGCGTCGGTAATCACGACACTCCGGTAGGGCAGCAAACGGCCCGTCGCGAGCGCACGAACCTGGGGCATTCCTGCGTCGCTGGCGAGCGTCATCAGGCGTTCGATCACCACGCGGTGCACCGCTCGCCCGATCTCCGCCTCGTACGAGTTGGTCGTCAACGGGTTCGTCGTGGCCTGCAGCACGCGGTCCAGCACCCAGCCCAGACCCGGCATGGAGGGGTCGATGGCGTGCTGCTCGACCAGCCGCGCCGCACGAGCCTCGTCGAAGAGCAGCCCCGCAACCAGGTCGGCCGCGACGATGGCCGGGGTGATGGCGTCGAACATCTGGCCCGTGTTGCGGGGGAACAGCTCGCGGCTGGTCTCGTAGCCCCACGGGCGCGGCGGGATCTTCTTCAGCAGCTCCGGCGGAAGCGCCAGCTCGGATGGCTTCAGCGCGGCAAGGAGCGCATCGACCGCCGACCGCTGGTCCGCTGCCGGCGCGTAGCGGACGGGTTCATTGTTCTCCCCCCGCATCGCGTACGTGAAGTAGATGCCGCCCACGGTCGATGCCGCAGCCTCGAGCTGGTACCGATGATGGAGGTACAGCGGGACCAGCACTTCCTCCAGCGTCGCCATCGGTTCGTCGAGCTTGATGGCCTGCTCGCCGAACCGGGAGAGCGCGACGCGTCGTACTTCCATCATCCGCTCGAGCTCGGCCACGGTGTCCGTTCCGTTCGACCACTGGTCCACGCGCGGGTGCGCTCCGAGGTCCTGGTTCGAGAGGAACCAGAGATCCTGCTTGTGTCCCTCCTCGAGGATGCCGGCGAGCGCGCGCGGCTCGTCCGTGCCGGCAGGGAAGTCCTGGTAACCGTACCGGACGGCAATCCTGTCCCAGTCGCCGATCCCGGTGGCGTAGACCTGTGAGGAGTCCAGCGAGCCGTCGGGGCGCAGCGTGACGAGCGGGTGCGGGTAGTCCATCACCGAGATGCGGCCGGCTTCGCTGTCGTAGTAGTTGTGCCCTATCCCGAGGGTATGGCCGACCTCGTGCGCTGAGAGCTGCCGGATGCGCGCGAGCCCCCACTCCATCAGCTCCTGCGGCGTCTCGGTACCGGTTTTGTACGGCGTCAGCAGCCCCTCGGCGATCATGTAGTCCTGCCGGATCCGCAGCGATCCCAGCGTGACGACGCCCTTGATGATCTCGCCCGTCCTCGGGTCGGTCACGCTGGCACCCGTGCTCCAGCCGCGCGTGGAGCGGTGCACCCAGTTGATCACGTTGTAGCGGATGTCGAGGGGGCTGGCCCCCTCCGGCAGCATCTCGACCTGGAACGCGTTGCGATACCCGGCCGCCTCGAAGGCCTGGTTCCACCACCGGGCGCCCTCCAGCAGCGCGCTGCGGATTGGTTCCGGCGCTCCGGGATCGAGGAAGTACACGATGGGCTTCACCGGTTCGCTGACCGGCGCCGAGGGGTCCTTCTTCTGGAGCCGGTGCCGGCGGATGAACCGCTGCTTCATGGGCTGGCCCGGCAGCGCCGCGTAGTCCTCGTACGCCAGCGGGAGGAACCCGGATCGCGGATCGAACCGGCGCGGGCGGTAGTCCTCGTCGGGCAGCTCGACGATCGAGTGATGGATCCGCACGCTGGCGGCCTCGGGATTGGCGGCGACGCTGGCGACGCCTTCGAAGAACCCGCCGGGAGCGCCGCCTCGGCCGCCGCCGGGGCCGCCGGCAGGGCCGCCGCCGCCCGGTCCGCCCGCACCAGCCGGCTGACGCACGAACGTCAGCTCCGCCTCCATCTCCGTGTTCTTCGGAAACGCCGTCGTCATCGGCAGGTACACGGAGCTGCGCGATGATTCGAATCTGTACGTCCCCGGGCGCAGCCGCGAGGCCATGTCAGTTCCGTCGCGCACCAGGTACTCCGTGTAGTCCACGAGGACGCGCTCCGCGGTCGCTGCCGCGACGGAGAAACCGAACAGCACGGACCGCGCGAACGCGTCGCGTACTGTGCGTGCCTCGGCCTGGTTGTCGGTGTGCGCGCGGAACTGGTAGTTCGGCTGCACCATGAGCACCCGTGGACCTGTGCGCTCGAACCGGACGATTCGCGAGCCGGTCAGCATTCCGCGGTCCAGCCCGATGTCGTTCGAGCCGAGACCGCTGGCGAGACCGGTCGAGTAGAGCACCTCGGTGTCGAGCTTCGGGATCTCGAGGAAGAGCCGCCCGCCGCGCTCGTCCCAGTAGAGCGGGAAGAAGCCGTCGATCTTCCTGAAGCCGCGTGTGCGGTCCTCGATGGTGGGGATCGGTTCGGCGTCCCCGTTCCGCCGCTCCGGCTGGGCGCCGGCGGGAATGGCGCACGCCATTGCCAGACACAGGACTGCCATGCGGCCCTGGAACCTGCTCAACATCCGCTCCTCCTCGAATACGCGAGTATCAGTCGTCATGAGATGAGTGCCAACCCGCTCCGGACGCGCGAGGTCTTCAGAACACCCGGCCGCCGAGCGGGACCTCGCGCTCCGGGCCGAGCAGGACAACCTGTCCGTCCTCGTCCGGAAGGCCGAGCGTGAGCACCTCGGATCGAAACGGGCCAACCTGCCGCGGCGGGAAGTTCACGACGGCGACGATCTGGCGTCCGACCAGATCCTCCCGCGAGTAGTGGCGCGTCAGCTGAGCCGACGAGGTCCGGGTGCCGAGGGCGGGGCCGAAGTCGATGACCAGCTTGTAGGCGGGCTTGCGGGCTTCTGGGAACGCGTCGGCTTGCACGATCCGGCCTACCCGGATGTCCACGCGCTCGAAATCGGCGAAGGCAATCGTCACGTCCACCTCGTTCGTCCGGCTGAGCATGATCCTGCAGATGTCCTGCGGGAGGCAACCGCCGGCGCCACTGGAGCGTTTCCTGCACTGCGCCCGAGGGTCCGCGCAGAAGCGCAGCCGGACCGTCGCCGGGCACGGGAGAGGAGGGGTGTCATGACTCGGGAGCGAGGATTCGTACTTGGTCTGGCCGCGGGAATGGCCGCCGTCGCCATGGGCAGACAGGCGGCGAGATCCCGACGGCGAATCGATTTCGAAGGCCGGACGGTGGTGATTTCAGGAGGATCGCGCGGGCTCGGGCTCGTCATGGCCCGCCGGCTCGCCGCCGAAGGGGCGCGCGTCTGCCTGCTCGCGCGGGATCAGGCCGAGCTGGACCGCGCGCAGGCCGAACTTGCGCGGATCGGCCGGGGCGAAGCGATGGCGGTGGCGTGTGACGTGAGGCGGCGCGACGAGGTGCGGGCGGCCGTCTCCCGCGTCCTCGAGCGCTGGCACGCCGTGGACGTCCTCATCAACAACGCCGGCGTCATCCAGGTCGGGCCGCTCGAGCACATGTCCCAGGAGGACTTCGACAACGCGATGGCGACCCACTTCGCCGGGCCGCTCTTTCTGATGCAGGAAGTTCTGCCGTCGATGCGTCGGCGCCAGTTCGGCCGGATCGTGAACGTCTCGTCGATCGGCGGGCGCCTCGCGGTGCCGCATCTCGCGCCCTACTGCGCGAGCAAGTTCGCGCTGGCGGGGCTCTCGGACGCCGTCAGGGCGGAGCTGGATCGCTACGGGATCAGGGTGACGTCGGTCTCTCCAGGCCTGATGCGCACCGGCTCGCCGCGCAACGCGCAGTTCAAAGGGCAGCACGAGGCCGAGTACGCCTGGTTTGCCATCTCGGATTCGCTTCCGGGGCTGACGACGTCGGCCGAACAGGCCGCGAGGCAGATCCTCGAGGCGTGCCGCTACGGCGATCCGGAGCTGACGATCACGCTCGTGACGAAGCTGGCGATTCTGGCCAACGCCATCGCCCCGGCCTGGGTGGCGCAGGCCACGATGCTGGGCGCCCGACTGCTGCCCGGCCCCGCGGGGCCAAACGGCGACCAGCTCAAGCGCGGGCACGAGAGCGAGTCGCGATGGGCGCCATCACTCGCGACGGCCCTCTCGGAGCGGGCGGCGATGGCCAATAACGAGGTGTGATCCGAGTTTCAGCTTGAAAATGGAACCTTGAACCAGAAACCTTGAACCAGGAACCGAACCCTGAACCTTGAACCCTGAACCCTGAACCTTGACACGGATCTAACGCAGCCCGCCCACCGACTCGGCCTCGTCCTTGAAGCGGCGCAGATCCTCGCGGATCTGCGTCGCGGCGTCGCGTCCGGTGAGCCGCGCGATCGCGTCGCCAACCTTGCCCGCCGGCGGGCTGTACTGCAGGCGGACGCGGACTCGCGTCTGGCGGCCACGCCGCTCGTCGAAGTGCACCGACCCGGCGCTCACGACATCGGAGCCTTCGATCGATCGCCACCCGATGAGCCGGTCCGGTACCTCGTTGATAATCTCGGCGTTCCACTCCAGGGTCGTTCCCGCGGGGCCATCCGCCCGCCACCGTGACAGCGTGTCGGTGACGCGCTCGACCGAGGACAGATGGGTCATCACACGCGGCAGGTTCTCGAGGTTTCGCCAATACCGGAACAGCTCGGACGCAGGCCGGTCGATCACGACGGTCTCGTCCACGTGCACGCCGGCCGGTCCCCCGAGGGCGCGACGGGTGTCGCTGCCGGGCACGCTGCTCAACCCGAGCGCCTGATACACATCGCAATGGCCGGTCGCTCCGCGCCTGATGAGGAAGGCGCCGAGCGCCGCCAGTGCCAGCCCGGATCCGCGTCTGCGGCTCAACCCGTACGCTGCCAGCGCTGCGCCGGCGGCCATCGACCCCCAGCGCTCGACGTGGCCGACGTTGATTCGCTCACGGCTGGTCCGGCGTGGCTGTCGATCGATCAGTTCGGCCTGCACGTTCACCCCCGCTTCGTTGTTGCCGACGCCTCCGTCCACTGAGGGGCGTCGCTCGCCGGAAAGGAATCTTCCGAAGTGTCGTTGACGACGTCCGCCCGTCGCCAGCCGGCGGCTTTCAGCCTCTGGTCGATCCAGCCGCGGACGACCGCGCCGTCGTGGTGTCCCATCGCCGCGCGGATGGCGACAATTCCGCCGAAGGTCGCCAGGAGCCCGCCCGCGAACCCGCGCCGCCTGGCGCCCATCGCAGCCAGTGCGGCGCCCCACGCCAGGGTAATCCACCGGTTGCGATCGCAGGCGTCGAGCCTCGACGCAAAGGTCGGCGCGTCCCACACGCTTCGTTCACCTCGAGCGACTGTCAGATTTCGCGACCCATCAGTCATTCAAACCCCCGCGCTTCGTGAGTTGCCTGAGGACAATTAGCACAAGCTGTGCCGGCGGCGGGCTGACTCGCTCGTCCGGGTCTCTGAGGCCCGATCGAGCAGATTGCCCGATGGGACCTCGCTGTGATGGGCGCCGGCCAGGGACTGAAGAGCTTCACTGGCGAGATGGCCGCCATGGATGTGTAGCCCCTCACTTCACTCCGGTAACGCGCTACAGCCCTGACCGGCTGTCGCGCTTCGACCGCGTCCGTTGGCGGCGCCTTTCCGTCACGTCCGTACCATAGCGCGCGAGGAATCGCGTGATGCGCAGCTTCCGCCGGGTGCTGCCGGACGACATGTAGCGCACCGTCCCGAACACGGGTCGCTCGGGCCACGGGCGGTCGTATCGTCCCAGCACCCAGGCATAGCCCGCATACGAATTCGGGTCGCGGCCATCGAGCGAGTGGCGATCCATCAGGCGCTGCATCCGCTCGAGCGCTTCTTCGGGCTGCTGGGTCCATTCCAGGATCTTCTTTCCCCACAGCATCCGAAGATAACCGTGGAACCAGCCGTCCGCTACGAGCTGCCGCTGCGCCGCGTTCCAGATCTCGTCGTGCGTACCGGTCTCCTCGAGCTGGTCGAACGCGTAGACGTGCGATCGTGGATCCTCCCTGTGGGCGTCGAGCGTGCGCCGCGCCCACTCCGGCAGCGCGCTGTACGACGCGTAGTCCGCGAGGTACTCGCAGCCGTTGAACGCCAGTTCGCGCCAGACCACCAGCTGGTCGAGGAACGCGTCCGCCGACTCCGCTACGCCCCACCAGCCTTCCCGCGCGCCGCCGCCACGTTCGGCCAGCCGCCTCGTCGTCCAGCGCTCGTGCGTCATCACACCCGAGAAGACCTCGTGCGCCGAGACGTGCCCGAAGTGCAGGTACGGCGACAGCCGGCTCGTACACTCGTCGTCGGGATGGTTGTGTCCGGCCGCATACCGCGGCAGCGCGCTTTCGATGAAGGCGGCGAGGCGGGCCGTGCCCCGCGTTCGCCCGCCGGTCGCGGGTGCGGGAGGAACGCCATGATCCAGCGGGATCGCGGCCAGGGCAGCGGCGTCCCCCTTCAGGAGCCGCGCCGTGGCCGCCGGCCAGCGCTCGGCCAGTGCCCGTGGCGCCTCTCGGAGACGCGGTGTGCCAGCCAGCCGCGCAAGGGGAGACTCCTCGGGGAATTCCGGTACGCCGCTGCGGAATACACGCTGCACGAACGCGCGGTAGGAGCGCGCCGTCGTGTAGAGCCGCTCGTGCTGCGCCAGCGGGATGAGTCCGTTGCTGTCGATCGCCTCGAGGCAGACCGTGCTCTGCCGTGCGGCCGCTGCCGCCATGCGGGGAAGGAAGAATGCGGGGTACCAGTCGGTGACGACGCAGCAGGCGTCGCGCGAGAGAGTGCGAATGAGGCCCCTCGCATGGCGGGGGGCCGGCTCGACGTACGGATGATAGAGCGCTCTGGCGCGGGATGCCTCACGCGCGTTCACGGCCATGCCGTCCAGCACGAAACGGTGCAGCCGATCGCTGGCGTGCGGGTAGTCGCAGCGCAGCGCCTCCAGGATGAGCAGCGGCCGCCGGGATTCGAGCGCCAGGTCGACCGCCCGCTGGAGGCCGAAGTTCCAGCGCAGGCGGCGCGCCGAGGTCATCCAGTAGAGGACGAAGTCGCCTTCCGGATTGCGGGGCCGATCGTTGAGGAGGCGGATGCGGGCGGCGGGGACGGGCACGAGGTCGATTGTATGTGTGGGTGCGTCGGAGGAGGGCCGCTACGGCAATTCCCTTGAGAAATGGCCATTTGACAGGATACGCCCGATATGTAACACTCTATCCGGATTTACGGATGGAAGCGGCAATTCTCGAGGACCTCACCACGCTGGCGGACGCAACCAGGAGCCGGATGCTCCTGCTGCTCGAGCGGCACGAGCTGACGGTCACGGAACTCTGCGGCATCCTGCAGCTTCCCCAGTCGACCGTCAGCCGGCATCTGAAGACCCTCTCCGATACCGGCTGGGTCTCGTCGCGCCGGGACGGCACCAGTCGCTATTACACGCTCGCGCTGGACGAGCGGGAGCCCGCGGCGCGGCGTCTGTGGCTGCTGCTCCGCGAGCAGGTGAGCGCGATGCCCGGAGCCGACCAGGATGCCCGCCGGCTCGAGGGCGTGCTGGGCCGCCGCCAGTCGAAATCTCAGGAGTTCTTCGCTTCGTCTGCGGGCCAGTGGGATCGGCTCAGGGCGGAGCTGTTCGGGCGCTCGTCGCATCTGCAGGCGCTGCCGGGGCTCTTCGACGATCGCTGGGTCGTGGCGGATCTCGGCTGCGGGACGGGACAGGTGACCGCGGCGCTGGCGCCGTTCGTCGCGCGCGTCGTGGCCGTGGATCGGTCCGCGGACATGCTGGAAGCCGCGCGGCCGAGACTCAAGGACTTCGCGAACGTCGAACTGCGGCGCGGCGATCTCGGGGCGCTGCCCCTCCCGGATCGCGAGCTCGACGTGGCGACCTTCGTGCTGGTGCTCCATCACCTCCCGGACCCTGCCGCCGCGCTGGCCGAGGCGGCGCGCGCGCTGAAGCCTGGCGGCCGTCTCCTCATCTGCGACATGCTGCCGCACGATCGTGAGGAGTACCGGCAGCAGATGGGGCATGTGTGGCTCGGCTTCGGCGAGGATCAGCTGCGGCGCCTGCTGGGTGGAGCCGGCTTCGAGCGGATCCGGGTTGCGGCGCTGCCGGCCGATCCGGATGCGAAGGGCCCGGCCCTGTTCGTCGCGTCCGCGCGCCGCGCCGGGCGCGCGTGAGAATGGCCCGAGCTGTACGATCAGAACAGTCCGGGTAAACCCGGAGGCGGCGGACCAGCGGCGCGAGCGAGAGCGGGCGTTGGCAGGCGGTGGCGGTGGGGCCCCGCGAGCACAAAAAAAAGAGGCGACGACATGAGCACAGCAGTTCGTGAAATGCACGCGTTCGACGCGGCGGCGAAAGCCGGCCGCGAGCCGTTCAAGGTCAAGGACCTCTCGCTGGCCGACTTCGGCCGGCGCGAGATCCGCCTGGCGGAGCAGGAGATGCCCGGCCTCATGGCGCTGCGGGAGCGCCACGCCGGCAAGAACCCGCTCGCGGGCGCGAAGGTCATGGGCAGCCTGCACATGACGATTCAGACCGCCGTGCTGATCGAGACGCTCGCGGAGCTGGGCGCCGACGTCCGCTGGGTGTCCTGCAACATCTTCTCGACGCAGGACCACGCCGCCGCCGCCGTGGTGGTCGGACGCCCGGAGACCGGCGGCACGCCCGCGAATCCGCGCGGGATCCCCGTCTATGCGTGGAAGGGGGAGACGCTCGAGGAGTACTGGTGGTGCACGAGCGAGGCCCTCATGTGGCCCGACGGCTCCGGTCCGACCCAGATCGTGGACGACGGCGGCGACGCGACGCTGCTCGTGCACAAGGGCGTGGAATTCGAGAAGGCCGGCACGGTGCCCGCGTTCAAGCCCGAGAGCGACCCGGAGGAGTGGGGCGTCATCCTCGATCTGCTCCGGAAGGAGCTGGCGGAGAACCCGAAGCGGTGGAGCCGTGTCGCGGCGGACGTGCGCGGCGTCAGCGAGGAGACGACGACCGGCGTGCACCGGCTCTACCAGATGATGGAGAACGGCACGCTGCTGTTCCCGGCCATCAACGTGAACGATTCGGTCACGAAGAGCAAGTTCGACAACATCTACGGCTGCCGCCACTCGCTCGTGGACGGCCTGAACCGCGCGACTGACGTCATGCTGGGCGGCAAGCTGGCGGTGGTGCTGGGCTTCGGGGAGGTCGGCAAGGGCTGCGCGCAGGCGCTGCGCGGCCAGGGCTGCCGCGTCGTCATCACCGAGATCGATCC
>DASPFV010000033.1:0-2731 GCA_035620975.1 Vicinamibacterales bacterium | reverse complement strand
GGATTCTTCGATCCAGACGATCGCCGTGGGTTGGGACGGTCCTGGTCAAGATGTCCGGCCGGCCTTGCGGGCCTCGCGCGCGACACGCCGCGTCGCTGGCTTGCCGAGCCGAAGCTCGATCGGAAGGCTGGTAGGAGCAGGATCGTCCGCCTTCGCCCCTCCGGGGGTTGTCAAGCGACAGGAGAAACTGACCCCCTTCCGACACTAAAACTGACCCCTCCTGATCGGCGTTCTTGATGGAGGGCGCGAGCCGGCCTGGGCCGGCGAGCGCCCCCCGAGTACGCCCACAGCACGGTGCTGCGCGTCACCACGATCGTCACGTGCGGGATGGCGGTGTCCTCCCGAGCAAGCCCGCCTTTTTCTTCTGCTTCAGTCGATAGCTCTCGCCTTGGATCATCAGCGTGTGGCTGTGATGCAGCAAGCGGTCGAGGATGGCCGCGGCCAGGACCTCGTCGCCGAAGACGGTGCCCCACTGCGTGACGACCTGATTCGTCGTGATCAGCAGGCTGCCCCGTTCGTACCGCCGCGCGACGAGCTGAAAGAAGAGATGCGCACTCCGCCGTTCAAACGGCAGGTAGCCGAGCTCGTCGATGATGAGGAGCTTTGGCTTGCTGTAAAACAGCAGGCGATCGGCCAGGAGCCCCTCCGTCTCGGCTTTGGCCAGTGCGGCCAGCAGCGCCGTGGCGCTGGTGCAGAGCACGGAGTGACCGGCTTCGACGACGGCACGGCCCAGCGCGATCGCCAGGTGCGTTTTGCCGACGCCGGGGGCCCCGAAGATGAGGACGTTTTCGGCCTGGGCGAGAAAGCGCCCGGTAGCGAGCTCGCGGACGAGCCGTTGATCGACGGACGGCTGGAACTTGAAATCGAAATCGTCGAGCGTTTTGACCGTCGGGAAGTGGGCGATCTTGAGGCCCATCGCGACGCGGGTCCGCTGTTTGGCGTCGACCTCCTGCCGCAGCACGCCGTCGAGAAAGTCGAGATACGTGGGCTCGGTGCGTGCGGCGTCATTGAGCACGGCATCCAAACGGTCAGCGACATAGCGGAGCCGGAGCCGCGTCAGCTGCTCGACGACGCGGGCATGGATCACGACACTCATTCGGCACCGCCGGCGACGACGGCCGCATACTCGGCCAGGTCCCGCCCGAGCCGCGTGAGTGCGGCGGCTGACGGCGCCTCGGCGTCGGCGACGGGCCGGCGCCACAGGCCCTCGTAATGCGTCGGGTCGACGATGCGGGCGAAGGGCTCGGTCGATCGCGCGTGCGTCGCGACCACGGTGGGGCCGTGGAAAATGGTGACCGTCTGCTCGTCAAGCACGACGTCGACCTGGTCCCGCACGAGCCGGTGCGGCACGCTGTAGCGCACGGTGTCGACATCGACGAAGGCATCGGTCGCGACCCGGCGGCGCAGCCGCTGCTCGCGGCGCGGCAGCGCCCGCATGGGCAACGGTCGGAGGGTCGTACGCTCCTCCCGATCAAAGCGCGCCATCGGCGCTTCGCGCGTGGTCCCGTGCCGCCGCTGATCCGCGGTGGTCGCCATCCACTCACGCAGAGACTGCTCGAGCGCCGCGAAGGACGCGAACGCCTGGTCGGCGAGTCCATTCCGTTTGACGTATTTGACGCCCGCTTCCGTCTTGCCCTTGGTCCGCGCCCGGTACGGGGCGCACGCGCGTGGCTGCACATCCCAATCGCGGCAGAAGGCCAGATAGGCCGGATGGAAGATCACGGTGCCCGTCGCGCGGTCGCGGGCTCGCACGAGCGGACGCGCATTATCCCCGAGGATGGTACGTGGCACCCCGCCAAAGTGGGTAAAGGCCGCGGCGATCCCCTCGCGCCAGTCCGCACCACGCTCATTGAGAAAGGGTTTGACGAAGAGGCGGCGCGAGTAGCTGAGGACCGCGACGAGGAGGAAGATCCGCACCCGCACGCCGGCGATCAGCACGCGCTTCTGGCCGAAGTCGACTTGCAGCTGGTCGCCCGGCGCGGTCTCGACGCGCACCGTCGCCAGGGCCGCGGCGCGCGCGGCTTGCCGGATGTCCGCGACGGCACGCTCGACGGTCCGCACGCTGACCCCGACGTCGCGCGCGGCCAGGAGTCGCTGGACCACCACCGCGTTGCCAGCGGCGGCGCCCTCATACAGCTCGCGGGCTTCCTGACGGCGCTCGTCCGTCAGCCGACGAGCCGCGGGTCGGATCTGCACGCCCGCCTCGATCGGCTGACGCAGGTACCGCCGCACTGTATTGACCGCCACGCCGACCTCACGGGCGATCGCCTTCTTCCCGATGCCACGACCCGCCAGCGTGCGAATCGCGGTCACGATCTCGCCTTCGATCACCGGTACCTCCGACATCGGAGATACCAGAACGTCCCTCTCGAGCTCCATTCGACCCTCCTTCCGAGGGGGTCAGAATTAGTGTCGTGAGGGGGTCAATATCACTGTCGCTCTACAGGGGCTACGGCGCGACAGCCTGCGCCTGCATTCATGAGCGAAGGCTGGTGAGCCGCGAAGGAATCGAACCTTCAACCCGCAGATTAAGAGTCTGCTGCTCTGCCAATTGAGCTAGCGGCCCACGTGCGCGGTGCGCTGGTTGGAGGCCCCCCGGCGGCGTCGCCGCCGGCTGGCCATCCGCGAATTATACCATCCCGCCCTCCACGAGGACTCGGCCGTTTCGATGCCGGACGTCGCCAACGACGTGGGGTGCGGGCCCGCGCTAATCACGGAGCACGCCCCGCAC